>CBEWDL010000007.1:0-38303 GCA_965555375.1 uncultured bacterium | reverse complement strand
ATGAATCGGAAGAGCGCCTCAGCCTGGGGTGTCATATCGATATAACGGTACCAAGTGGCCGTATCGTTAAGAATGGTCATGCGGCCTTCTTCGTCAAGTGAGTATTCCACCAAGGCCATAAGATGCTGAGAGAATGCTTCCAGAGAGTCGTCATAGTCAGCAGGGTTCTTCAGCATGGATGCAGATATTGGAAACATGACTCCTTTGGGCGTAAAACCTCGTCGGGCAAGAACGTTGTGAATCAGGAAGCGGTGTATTCGACCATTGCCGTCTTCGAATGGGTGCAAAAAAACGAAACCATAGGCGATGGCGGCAGCGTGAATCACGGGGGATATGTCACTTGTGTCCATGCGCTTGTGGGCGACTACCAGACCTTCCATCAAACCGGCCAGATCTTCAGGCTTCGGACATGCAAAGTGTACCTTTTCTTTATGCCAGGCGATTGTTTCGCCGACATAATTCTGGCTCGATCGGTATTCTGAATCAATAAACCGTGGATCAACAATGCGATTCTGAAGATCGATCAATTGACTTTTTTCGCAGTAGTCTTTTTGCTCAGCCAGTTGAAGCAACACCACAAAGCGCTCGATCCGTGTGGATGTGGGCTTAATGTGTTCAATCTCGAAAGATGATTTCGTCTCCTTGGTGTAGAGGTAGCTGAGTGCCCGCTTCAGCAATTCCGGAGAATAGGAAGACACGACTTGACGGCATCGCTTGGGAAGGTCAGCCGTTTCGAAGTCGCAAAGGGCCTCAGTGCGGCGAACCGTCGGGCAGAATCGGCTAACGCCCGGCAAATTATCGTTAATCCGCTGACGACGAACCCGGCGAGCCGGGGAAACCGTGTAATATTCGTCCGGCTCGAGCAGATCAATGTAGTTACCCTGTTTCACGTCATCCAGAGGAAGCGTTTTACCTGTCAGGAACTCGTACAGGAACCACAGCCGCCTGGCGTACTTGCTGGTCGGTGCGGACTGGACATATTCGAGAAAATCTTCTTCTGCTATATTCTGAAAAAGGCTGGCGAGTATCGCGAGATTCGTACCGTCATACTTAAGCGCAAATTCAAGATGATCACCCAACGTGTCCCCAGGCCAGTATATGGACGGGTAGATCTCCTCTTTCACAGCACTGGTCGAGTTAGTCCGGTGGGTTCCAGTGGTACCGACATAGGACCTGTGCCAGTTCGGAATAACGTCAAGACCGTACCGCTCAATGAGTGTCGCATATCCTGCGAGTCTGTGTGTTGGTTTATCCTGATCGTTTTCAGTCATGGCTTCCTTCGGAAAAACGATTACAACGCTATAATTATCATTATAATTTAGCATATGTCAAGAAAAATGATTATAATTTTTCGATCCACGATACCCTTGGCCTTACAAGAAAAACAGTTACAATTCATGAAAAACGCTTAAAAAATGGCTTAACGCTAGAAAAATCATTACAAAGTGCAAGTTTAAGGTCTTCCACGATCAATAGACTTATTGGATCCATTATATCGAATATTGGTATACTGCCCCACTACCGGTGTGCATCATACAAGTTCGTAGGTATAATAACCTCCTGATTTTTGGAATATGTCAATGGACTATGTTTTGTAGATTGTATGTTATAGGAATCTCGAATCAGGACAATTGCCTATGAAGACAATGAAATGAAAGGACTGAGAAATGACCACAACAGAATTCAATGAAAAACTGATTAAGGGGACTATTGAGATGTGGAGCAAAGAATATGGCTATAGAATTTCAAGAGAAGATGCGATAGAGATTATTTACAGCTTGAGGAATTTTGCAGAGGTATTAATTGATATATATTTTGCAGAAAAGAAAAGAGAGAATAAAAATGAGTAGTCATTATTATCATATTGATTCTATTTAAAACATTCTTAATATTTTCTAATAGAATCCACAAAAACGGTGCCCTGCCTCGCAACCTAGAGTCTTGTTGACATTTATTATTCAGTAGGCTATACTACAATGACATGTATTGTGTAATATTATGTTAGCCGCACCTGAACGTGGAGAGCCCAAGCTTGACAGTTAAATCGACGGACCAGACTGTCAAAGGGTGGCGAAGACGTGAGGAGAGCAGGAACCATTATGGTGCTGAACTGTCATTATAAGACCTGAGGGATCTGGCTGGACCCATCCACTTTAGAGGATTAGCTTCAGCAAAGTTATGACCGCTAGCAAGGAAGAATACAGGAAGAGGGGCATTTTATTCGGTGAAGGAACTCGCGTATACGGTAAGGTGGAGTTTGGGGACGATGTCGTCATCGGTGACTACAGCATCATCGGCTACGACCACGAACAATCTTCCTACGCCAACACCGTCATCGCCAGTGGCGCACGGATTGGCCCCTACTCTGTGATCTACGCTGGTGCCTCCATCGGTGCCCGAGCGAAGATCGAGCCCTACTGCTCGGTCGGCCATGGGACGCTCATCGGTGCCCAGTGTCGATTATTGTACAGGAGTCAACTCCACAGGGACGTGACCGTCGGGGCCAACTCCATCATCGGGGGCTTCCTGTGCGACCGAGCTTTAGTGGGCTGTGATTGCCGCGTGTTTGGAAGATTTTTGCACCGCGCCATTCCACCCTGGACGGATTGGGATCAGACAATCGAACCAGCTCCCATGGTGGCTGACCGGGTCTTCATAGGAATGGGTGCCCAGCTGATAGGAGACATTAAAATCGGGAAGGGCTCATACATAGCTGCCAGTGCAATCGTGACGCGATCTGTACCGGCTTCGATGTTCGTCAAAGGCGTGAATCAGGTGAGTCCTCTTGATCTTCAGTGGACGTAGCCATGCGCGATATCCAAAAAGTCCAAGCTGTTCTGGCCTACCAGTTTCAATCTGCCTGTCGTGCGTACACCAAGAAAGCCCTTTTGGACGCATTTCGAGCAGCGTGCAAGGCCGCGGAACGACAGCTCAAAAAACAATATGAGCGGCTGTCCATTCAGCCAGCTTCCGAATGTTCGCACATCGGCTTCCCACTATCCGAGCAGATCGTCAAGATGTTTACGACTGCAGACATCGGGGTTTTCGAGATCTCGGACGTCAACCCGAATGTCATGTACGAGGCAGGCCTCCTCACCGGCCGAGGGCTGCATCCAATTCTGATAAGGAATAGCAGGAAGTCTCCAATTAATCCTCCCAGCGATATTGCCGGGCTATTGGTGCTCAATTACGCCAGTGTCTCGGACCTGAAAGCGAATCTGGCGGTTCATATAGCAAAAAGAGTTCGTAGCTTACTCCAAGGGGCGAATCCTCTCGGGCCGTGGATGGAACCATTTCATTTCCCGTGGTTTGAAGATGGTGGACGGACTTCTCCCATAGTGATTGTATGCGGGCATGTTCCAATACACGAAATCGCTGTCCTCCGTAAAGCGAAGCACCCTGACCTCACGTCTCAAATTGATCACTTTACAGACAAGGAGTCTCTCCTCGAAGTTACGAAAACGCTGTCAACGCTTTATCCTAGGCGGGAACAGCGACTGTATACCAGTAGGGGGATCTCACGAAATAGCAGCGATCTTATATACCCCTTGGTAATCCTGGGTGGTCCGGATTTCAATACATTCTATCGACGCATCGAAACCGACCGTGACATTCCATTTCGGTATATGCCGAGCAATGGCAACGACTCGGTTCTTGTTGACAGTCGGACTGGACACAAGTACCGCGCCAGACGTAGAAGGCGGCTGCCTGTAATTGACTATGGCATCTATCTTCGACTGTCTCATCCCCTCAACAGGGCTGAGCGCCTCCTCATGTTCTCTGGCATTACAACGTTGGGAGTTCTTGGGGCCGTTCGGGCATTCGCCGCCGCGTTTGAGGTACAACAGAATGCTCTCGATTTGGCGGCGCATGTGCACACTAAGCGAGATTTCGGCGTAGTGGTTAGAGTCGACCGTGTACTTGGAAGCCAATTCCAAGAGGTAGTTGATTGGAATACAGCTTGGGAAGGCCCAAGGCAATGACGGCAGCAGGATACGCGGTTGTGATAATCACACGCGACAGACCGAGCTATTTGAAGCAGTTCATAAAGGCTCTTGATCAGGCGATAAGGGCCAACGGAGACATCCAATGTCATGGTGTCGCGATTGTCGATGACTCGGTCGACCGGAGATCGCGGGTGTCCAACGCTCACTCCCTGCGGACATTAATGAAGAACGCGCCTCATCGTTGGATTGACCGCGAGGTGCAGGAGAAACTCACCCGAGAAGCGGGTTTTGTCGAAGTAAGGGGACTCCTCAGACCTCTCGGGTCACGGCATTGGTGCGTGGGGGGTGCGCGTAACACCGGTGCCCTCTATTGGCTCACGAGCAATCCGTGCCCGCAGGTTATCGCCTTTTTCGACGACGACTTGCTGCCGATCGACAGGAATCATGAGTGGCTTCATTGTCTGGTAAGCAAATGCGGACGAAGTGGGGAGATCACTGGCGCTCGGATTACAGGCATGCAAGATGAGTCGAGGCTGGAGAGTATCCATCGGAGGCTATTATCCACAGAAAGCTTGTCAATCGACAAGGCGATAGACGATCGGCATGAGGCTTATCCAATCTCGGGCGGCTGCATGGTTGTACCATCGGAGCTGATGAAAAAAAATTGTTTTCCTCTAGTCTACAACGAGGATTGGATTCTCTGCCTAGAATTTCTTGCGGAGGATGCTCGAGTATGTCTATTACCAGATCCTTTGCTCTGGCAGCGAATGAGCCGAGACAAGATATCAATGCGTCGACTTCAGCAGGAGGCGATTGGGGGACTGGCTTATCGCACCATGCTGAGACTCCACCCAGCCAAACGTCGGTTGGAAAGTATCGTCGAGGAGGAGGAGTTGTGGGCCGAGGAGCGTAGCCGATACTGCAGAGAGGTATTGGATGTTCATATGGCATGCGTGCAGGTGAAATCCTGCGGTGATCGACTCCAAGACTTTGAGTTGGGCGCCCTTAGCGTCTGGGTGTCGCAGGTTCCCCCCACTCAGGATTCGTTCAGCGATCACGGCCTCGCCAGGGCTTCGTGGTGTCGGATACTTGAGCGACACCTTCTGCGAGAAAATCCAAGTGGACGGCTAACAAGGGCATGCGATTCTACAGACCAAGCCCCATCCACTACCTGATCCAAGGAGTCCGTTTGCAGAACTGCTTCGGCTGGTAACCGGCGATCTACTCGCCACATTTGAATTAAGAGACGGCTTTTCCCGCGACAACAATACGACAACAACGAGTGGTATATCTGTGGTGCTTTCTGGTGTTGCCAGAAAAGGGTACGGGGTTAGAGATACCATCCCACATACTAGGGAGAGTGGGACACAGATTTGGAACCCTTTAAAGAGACCCACCTTCCTGTGTTATTTTTTGAGTTTTTTTATCCAATTTGAATAAGTAAGCTATAATTGACATCGACTTCAAACATATTCAATCTGCATTAGTTGCAGGAAATACCAATGAGAGCGGCTTGAAACCGCCCTCATCATAATTTATCTACCGTCCTTTTTAGACTCTCCTGTGCCAAATGCGCGTATTTTTGGGTCACGTTGATGCTGGTATGCCCCAGGAGCTTTGAGACACTGTAAAGCGGTTCGCCTTTCATAACTAAATGTGATGCGAAAGTATGACGAAATCTATGGATATTACCTTCAATGCCAAGCTTCTGAAGAACTTTCGCCAGGACTTTGTAGGGCTGGCCATCTGGTATTTTTTGTCTCCTCTGGTTTGTGAATACGTAATTTTGGCCACTATGTTGAGGGCACCGCTTTAGAATTTCGATTACTTTTTCATGCATTGGAATAATTCGGGGTTCCCCGGTTTTTGTCTTCCATCTGCCGCTGCTTTGAATAGTGATTTGTTCGTTTTCAAGATCAACGTTGTCCCATGTTAAATTTATCAGTTCGCCATTTCGAAGCCCTGTGAGGTAGAAGAATTCGTAGATGTCACACCAGGGCTGTGGAGAATTTTCGAGAATAAGATTCATTTCCTGCTCGCTGTAAAATGCCACGGCAGTAGCTGGCTCTACCTGAAACTTCCGAATAGTATCGGTCGGATTGACAAGAATATGGTTATTGTCTTTGGCATAACGAAATAACTGTTTTAACAAAACCAATTCTTCGTTGGCGGTTTGGGGAGCCCCCTCATTATCGAGGAAAGATTGAAGACATTCATTGATGTGGATACTTCTTACTTCATGGATAAGGCTTTTCGACGGGAAATTGTCGATCATAAATTTGGTAAAATGATCTAGATATTCCTGATAACGGTTCATTGTGCTGGTACGGACCCTATTTCGTTTTGAGTTTAGGAAGCCTGAAATAAGATCTTGAGTCGATACTTCTACTATGTCCAAAGGCAGGCCGTATTTTTCTTTATCCAGATTAGACTGCTTTGTAGCAGCGATAAGTTGGGCTCTCTTTTTATCTTTTGATACGGGTTCTCTTTTTCTTTTACCATTAACGGCATAGTCAGTATACCAGGTTTTTCCTCTTTTATATAGCCTTACGGTCGGCACCATTTCCTCCATTTTCCTTTGTTTTCACCGCAGACCTGGCACAAATATGGCACACTCTCGTTCCTGATGCAAGGATAATATGCTGTCGTTCAAGGGGATGTGAATTTGGGTCGCGAGTTCGAACCTCGTCTCCCGCTTTTTTTGTTATTTATCAGGTGCGGCTATCGGGAATAGTAGATATTTTTTCCGACTTTCGGTTTCGTTCTGAAACCTTCAACTCGTCCTGGTAGTTATCTTTTTCTGCGATTCTTTTGGGATTGGATCTGTGCGTGGCGTAAGCTGTTGAAAGATGGCGCGAAAAAAAGTTAAGCAATTGACCTGCCAAACCGATAAAAAAGTTAGCAGGGATGGCAAAATATTGCTTGACAGGGGCGAATGGGATTTTATATTGCCAAGCTGTTGCTTAAAGGGAGCTATCCCTTTTTAAGCTTTTGGTGCAATTTTTGCCCAGGTAGCTCAGTCGGTAGAGCACGTCCTTGGTAAGGACGAGGTCACCGGTTCAATCCCGGTCTTGGGCTTAAAGAATATTGGCATTTAGCACAAGGAGTCCTGATGGCCAAGGAGAAGTTTGAGAGGACGAAGCCGCATGTGAACGTAGGGACGATTGGTCATGTGGATCATGGTAAGACGACGTTGACGGCGGCGATCACGATGATATTGGCGCGCAAGAACAAGAAGATTCAGATTCGGGATTTTGATTCGATAGACAATGCGCCGGAGGAGAAGGAGCGAGGGATAACGATCGCCACGGCGCATGTGGAGTATGAGACGGCCAAGCGTCATTATGCGCATGTTGATTGTCCTGGTCATGCGGATTATATCAAGAACATGATTACGGGGGCGGCGCAGATGGACGGGGCGATATTGGTGGTATCGGCGGCGGATGGTCCGATGCCGCAGACGCGGGAGCATATCTTGTTGGCGCGTCAGGTTGGTGTTCCCTATATCATAGTTTACATGAACAAGGTGGACATGGTTGATGATCCGGAGTTATTGGATTTGGTGGAGTTGGAGGTTCGGGATTTACTTTCGAAGTATGATTTTCCTGGTGATGAGATTCCGGTGATTCGAGGTAGTGCGTTGGAGGCGATGACGAAGGGGGCGGATTTGAGTGTGCCGTATGAGGCTCCGGAGTTTAAGAGTGTATTGGAGTTGATGGAGGCGGTGGACACGTATATACCTGATCCGGTTCGTGATATTGACAAGCCGTTTTTGATGCCTGTGGAGGATGTATTTTCGATTACCGGTCGAGGCACGGTGGGCACGGGTCGTGTGGAGCGGGGTCGGATACGTCAGAGTGACGAGGTGGAGATAGTTGGATTTCGGGAGACTCGCAAGACGGTGGTTACGGGAGTTGAGATGTTTCGCAAGATATTGGATTATGCTCAGGCGGGCGACAATGTGGGGTTGTTGTTGCGTGGTGTGGACCGGGATGCTCTGGAGCGAGGGATGGTGATATCGAAGCCGGGCTCGATCACGCCGCATACGAAGTTTAAGTGTGAGGTCTATGTATTGAAGAAGGAGGAGGGTGGTCGTCACACGCCTTTTTTCAATGGGTATCGTCCGCAGTTTTATTTTCGGACGACGGATGTGACCGGCAGCATTCAGCTTCCGAAGGATCGGGAGATGGTCATGCCGGGGGACAATGTGACTATGGATTGTGAGGTGATCACTCCGATAGCCATGGAGAAGGAGTTGCGTTTAGCCATTCGCGAGGGCGGCCATACCGTCGGCGCCGGTGTCATCACCGAGATCCTGGAATAGGAGTTAAGGGATGCCGCGCGACATAGTCACACTTGCATGCAATGATTGTAAACGCCGCAACTATACTGCGACCAAAAACAAACGTAAGCATCCTGACAGGGTCGAGTATAAGAAATACTGTCCATATTGTGGTAAACACACTCCTCATAAGGAGACTAGATAGAGATTCACAGGACAGTAGCTCAACTGGCTAGAGCTCCGGTCTCCAAAACCGGGGGTTGGGGGTTCAAGTCCCTCCTGTCCTGCATGAGCAAGAGAGATAGATTCGATGTTTAATAAGGCGAAGAAATTTTTAAACGATGTCTACCAGGAACTGCATAAAGTTGCCTGGCCATCGAAACAGGAATTGGTGGGCTCTACAGTCGTAGTGATAATCATGTCCCTTATTGTGTCACTTTTTATTGGCGCCGTTGATTTTGTATTGAAAGAGCTGGTGAATCTCCTGATCAGCGTGGCCGGCAGCTAAAACGGACTCATCTATGGCAAAGAGATGGTATGTAGCCCATACTTATTCGGGGCACGAGAATAAAGCGAAGAAATATCTCGAGTCGGCGGCGGAGGCTGAAAGCCTCGCGGATATGTTTGGCCAGATCCTCGTTCCCACTGAAGAGATTGTGGAGATGAAGCAGGGCAAACGTCACACCTCTGTGAAGAAGTTTCTGCCCAGCTACATTCTGATTGAAATGGAGTTGAACGAGAAGACTCAACATCTGGTGACATCGGCCCCCGGCATCACGAATTTCGTGGGCGCTTCCGGTAAGCCTGTGGCGCTCAGAGAGCCGGAGGTAAAGAGAATTCTGGCTCAGATAAACAGATCGAAAAACAGGGAAGCGCTGGATATCCCTTATAAAGTAGGCGAGGCGGTTAAAGTGATTGACGGCCCTTTTGCGGATTTCGCCGGCACCGTCAGTGAGGTCAATCCGGAAAAACGCAATGTCAAGGTCATGGTGTCTATCTTCGGCCGGCCCACTCCGGTCGAACTCGATTATTTGCAGGTAATGAGCCTTTAATTGTGATTTAGCGTAAGGAGTTGTTGTGGCCAAGAAAGTGGCTGGCATGGTAAAATTGCAGATTCCAGCGGGCAATGCCACACCGGCGCCCCCGGTGGGTCCGGCGTTGGGTCAGCAAGGTATCAATATAATGGAGTTCTGCAAGGCTTTCAACGCCAGAACCCAATCCCAGGCGGGGACGATAATACCGGTGATCATTACCGTGTACGCGGATAAGTCGTTTACTTTCATCACCAAAACCCCGCCCGCTGCGGAGCTTTTAAAGAAAGCGGCAAAAGTTCAGAAGGGTTCCGGTGAACCCAATAGAAATAAAGTAGCCAGGGTTTCCAGAAACCAGGTCAGGGAGATAGCCCGGCTTAAGATGCCGGATTTGAACGCCACCGATATTGAAATGGCCGAGCGCATCATCGCCGGCACCGCCCGCAGCATGGGCATCGAGGTGGAAGGCATATAAGCTCAACCTGTTCCGAACGTATCGTAAGGTGCTTGAACGATCCGTAGAACGCCCGATGCGCAGGATTATGATGTTTCGGAACTAACTTACAAACGGACGGGTTTAAGCTCATTTGCTAAGAGAGTCAGGTCGTTATGGGGAGACCTTATTTCAGAAAGAGAGTTCAATGAAAAGAGGTAAGAATTACAAAGAGGCAGTTGCGAAGGTGGATCGTCTAAAGGCCTACACCCTGGCCGAGGCCGTGAAACTTTTGCGCGAGACCGCCCAGGCTAAATTCGACGAGACGGTCGAAGCCACCGTCCGGCTGGGAGTTGATCCCAGGAAAGCGGATCAGACGGTTCGCGGCACAACGGTTTTGCCGCATGGCACAGGCAGAACGATAAAGGTATTGGTTCTGGCCAAAGGGGACAAAGCCAGGGAGGCTGAGGAAGCCGGGGCAGACATGGTGGGCGCCGAGGAGTATATAGAGAAAATCCAGAAAGGCTGGACCGGCGCTGATACCATTATCGCCACGCCTGATATGATGGGGCAGGTCGGGAAGCTGGGAAAGATTCTCGGCCCGAAGAAGCTGATGCCGAACCCCAAATCGGGCACCGTCACCATGGATGTAGACCGGGCTGTAAAGGCGGCCAAGGCCGGCAAAATCGAATATCGCCTCGATAAAACCGCCAATATCCAGGTTGGAATTGGCAAACTTTCGTTTAGCGACGAACAGATCCTGGAAAACGCAAAGACATTTTTCGGCGCCATCGTTAGAGCGAAACCGGCCGCTGCCAAGGGGACATATTTAAGAAATGCCTCAATCTGCAGCACCATGGGGCCCGGCATAAAACTGGATTCCAACGAGATCGCCGCTCTTGGCAAATAGAAAGCAGGTAAAAGGTGAATAAAGAACAGAAGGAAAAAGAGGTCGCCATCCTGAAGGATAAGCTGGCCAGAGCCAAACACCTGATAATTGCAGATCATTCCGGAATCAACGTGGCTGAGATTTCAATCCTGCGCAGAAAGCTGAAAGAGGGCAGCAGCGAAATCAGGGTATCCAAAAACACCCTTCTGAAACTGGTTGTTAAGGATACCGATCTACAGGAATTGCAGCAGCATTTCGAGGGTCCGACTGCCGTCATATACGGCTACGACAATCCATCGATGCCGGCTAAGATTATTTACGAGGCCATCAGGGAGACTGAAAGGCCGAAATTCAAATCTTATTTTTACGACGGCGCTCTGTATGGATTTGATTTTTTGAAACGGATCGCACAGTTGCCATCGAGAGATGTGGTGATCGCTATATTAATAGGCACTGTGGAAGGATCAATAACGCGATTTATCAGCCTTCTGGAGGCTGCGACGAGGGAGTTTGTGGGCACCTTAGACGCATTGGCTGAAAGTAAAAGTGGTTAGGAAGGGCAGGGTTTCCGTCCGGCGCTTCTAAGTCGTTTTCGGGAATACGACTTCGGTTCGGGGACGCGCTCGTTGCCTGATAAATTGAACTTAGGCAGAAAAAATTCCGGCGGCTGCCGGTAAGAGTGAGGTATTAAAGAATGGGTGACAAGATACAGCAGGCATTCGATATCATAAAGGAGATGACGGTAGTTGAGCTATCTGATCTTTCCAAGAAAATGCAGGATGAATTCGGCGTTTCTCCGATGGCGGCGGCGCCGGTAGCTATGGCCGGAGGCGTCGCAGGAGGAGCTGCTGAAACCGTCGAGGAGAAAACCGAGTTTGATGTTATTCTGGAAAGCGCCGGCGATAAGAAGATTCAGGTTATTAAAGTAGTTCGTGAGCTGACCAGTCTCGGTTTGAAAGAAGCGAAGGATCTGGTCGACAGCGTGCCAAAGCCCGTAAAAGAAGGGCTTTCCAGGGACGATGCCGAAGCGGCGAAGGCTAGACTCGTGGAGGTTGGCGCATCGGTAGTGGTAAAGTAAAAATCAGGCCAGGGGCCTGCGTTCATATAAAGATCGGGATATCTCCCAACAGGAGGTGTTTTTGAGACCAGCTTTGAGGGTCGAGCGAAAGAATTTTTCTAAGTTAAGAGAAAACGTTGAGATGCCTAATCTTCTCGACGTTCAGCTCTCGTCTTATGAAAATTTCCTCCAGCGTGAGGTGTCTACTGGAGAAAGGAAAAACATCGGGCTCCAGGCGGTATTCAACTCTATTTTCCCCATAACCGATGTCCGCGAACTTTTCTCCCTGGAGTTCGTCAAATACACTCTCGGCGAGCCCCGATATACCATTCGGGAATGCCGGGAGAGGAATATGACTTACGGCGCCCCTCTTAAGGCCACGCTAAGACTTGTGGTCAGGGAACCGGGCCCGGATAAAGACGAAAAGGTCGTGAAGGACATTATCGAGAAAGACGTTTTCCTTGGGGAATTTCCTCTTTTGTCGGAAAACGGTACCTTTATTATCAATGGCGCGGAAAGAGTTGTAGTCAGCCAGTTGCATCGTTCCCCCGGCGTTTTCTTTGATGAGGAAATTCACCCCAATGGTAAGCGGCTGTATTCGGCCCGGATAATCCCTTACAGGGGATCGTGGGTGGAGTTCACGTTAGATGTGAACGATGTGATGTTTGTCCATATCGATTCCCGCCGTAAGCTGGCATCGACCACATTACTGAGGGCTCTGGGATTTTCCACGAATGAGGATCTCCTCAAGACCTTCTATAAGACCGTGACCGAGAACGTGTCACCCAGGAGAGGAAACAGATTTATAGGCGCTATTTCCGCCCAGAATGTTGTCGATCCATCGACCGGAGAGGTTTTGCTTGCGGCAAACTCCGAAATCACCGATGCGGTCTTCAAGAGACTTTGTGAACTTAAGATAGAGAAGCTCGACCTGCTGGACGTCGATTTCACAACTGATGCCGGTATCGTAAGGAACACGATCGGGAAAGACCCAACGAGTTCCTATGAGGAGGCGTTATTTAAAATCTATTCTCTGATCCGCCCTGGCGATGCCCCCGCTATTGAACGGGCCAAAGACCTATTGGAAAAATTGTTTTTCAATCCGAAGCGATACGATCTGGGCGAAGTCGGGCGGTACATGATCAACCAGCGGCTTCAGTTGGATATCCCCCTCGAACAGACTGTATTGAGCAAAGAAGATTTCCTCGCCATAATCAAATATTTGATCAACCTGAGAAACGGAGAAGGAAACATCGACGACATCGACCATCTTGGCAATCGACGCGCCAGATCGGTGGGCGAACTTCTGTCCAACCAGTTTTCGGTGGGTTTATCGAGGATGGCCCGGACCATCCGCGAGAGAATGAGCCTGCGGGACAACGAAAATATTACTCCCCACGATCTGGTGAATGCCAGGACCGTGTCATCGGTAATAGATGCCTTCTTCGGATCATCTCAGCTTTCGCAGTTTATGGATCAGACCAACCCGCTGGCGGAGCTGACTCACAAGCGGAGACTATCGGCGCTCGGCCCCGGTGGCTTGACGAGAGAGCGGGCCGGATTTAAGGTTCGCGACGTTCATCACACGCATTACGGTCGAATCTGTCCCATAGAAACTCCCGAAGGCCCCAACATCGGACTGATCGCCTCATTGGCCACCTATGGCAGGATAAATAAATACGGCTTTCTTGAGACCCCGTACCGAATCGTTAAAAACGGTAAAGTTACCGATGATTTCACTTACTTAACTGCGGACGAAGAAGACCGCTATGTTGTGGCCCAGGCGAACGCTCCGCTGACCGGCAAGAACAGGTTTGCGGATAATTTCGTCAAAGCCAGAAGCCGGGGAGAATTTGTGCTGGCAAAACCCGAAGAAGTGGATTTCATGGATGTTTCTCCCAAGCAACTGGTTTCCGTGGCGGCGGCCCTGATTCCATTCTTAGAACATGATGACGCCAACAGGGCCTTGATGGGATCGAATATGCAGCGCCAGGCGGTCCCGCTTTTGGCCACGGAAGCGCCTATTATCGGCACCGGCATGGAGTATAAGGCGGCCGTTGATTCCGGCGCTGTTCTCGTGACTAAACGTCGCGGCGTCGTGGAATATGTAGACTCCGAGAAGATCGTGGTCAAGCCGCATCGCCAGGATGCTGAAAAGCTGATGGATCTGGTGGAATTGGACGAATACGATTTGGCAAAATTCAAGCGCACCAACCAGGATACGTGTATCAATCAAAAGCCTATCGTCCGGCCCGGCGATAAAATTGAGGCGGGCGATGTTATAGCTGATGGCGCTGCCACCTCAGGCGGGGAACTGGCGTTGGGTTCCAATGTGCTGGTCGGATTCATGCCCTGGCGGGGCTATAATTTCGAGGACGCTATTATAGTCTCGGAGCGTCTGGTGTCGGATGATGTTTACACCTCGATCCATATCGAGACGTTCGAAATCCAGGTCCGGGACACCAAACGCGGCCCGGAGGAGATAACCAGAGAAATCCCCAATGTCTCCGAGGAAGCCCTGATGCATCTCGATGAAAGGGGTATCGTGCGGATTGGAGCCGAGGTGGAAGCCGGCGATATCCTGGTCGGCAAGGTCACGCCGAAGGGCGAGACCGAACTTTCGCCTGAGGAGAGACTGCTAAGAGCGATTTTCGGCGAGAAGGCAGGCGATGTCAGGGATGCCTCATTGAAAGCGTCGCCCGGAATGAAAGCCATCGTTATCGATACGAAGATTTTTTCACGCAAGGAGCGTTCCGAGGCGGCCAAAAAACAGGAGCGATCGGAGATCTCGAAGCTGAAGAGGAATTTCGCCAAGCAGATCGACTATATAATCTCGATCCGCAACCGGAATCTCGAGATGCTTCTTGATGGTCACACCGCAAGAACCGTTGTAGACGAGAACAACGATATCGTCATTAAGGCGGGTACCAAATATAAAGAGGAAATCTTAGAAAGTTGCAGGTCGCACGAACTGATAGCCGAAAATGGGTTCACCGGTGACGGGAAGATCAATGTAAAAACCATGCGAATTCTTGAGCAGGCGACGGAGTTGATCGAGAAGAAAAAAGCCCAGCAAGAAATAGAGGTGGAAAAGATCATTCGAGGCGCAGAGCTGTCGCCCGGAGTCGTTCAGCTCATAAAAGTCTCTATCGCCACCAAGAGGGTTCTCTCGGTAGGTGATAAGATGGCGGGCCGTCATGGTAATAAAGGAGTTGTCGCTAAGGTCGTACCGAGGGAGGATATGCCGTATCTCCCGGATGGCACCCCTCTCGATATTTTGCTCAATCCGCTGGGCGTTCCGTCGCGTATGAACGTGGGCCAGATACTGGAAACTCATCTTGGATGGGCCGCCAAACTTCTGGGGATTCATTTCGCCTCGCCGGTATTTGATGGCGCGACGATTGATGAGATAAAGAATTATTTGAAAAAAGCGGGCCTGCCTGAAAACGGTAAAAGCATCGTATACGATGGCCGCACTGGCCAGAAGCTGGATCACGAGGTGACAGTGGGATTCATGTATATGATGAAGCTCTCACACCTCGTCGATGATAAAATCCATGCCCGTTCCATAGGACCGTATTCTCTGGTCACGCAACAGCCCCTGGGCGGAAAGGCCCAATTCGGCGGCCAGAGGTTCGGTGAAATGGAGGTCTGGGCTCTCGAGGCCTACGGCGCAGCCTATACTCTGCAGGAAATGCTGACCGTTAAATCGGATGATGTTGCCGGAAGGTCTCGCGTCTATGAGGCTATTGTTAAGGGTGAGAACCCTCCGGAACCCGGGATACCGGAGTCGTTCAATGTGCTTGTCAAGGAACTCCAGTCTCTTTGCCTGGACGTTGAATTAATTGAGAAATAATGTGGTCCTTTTGGGATAATTTAAATTAAGGAGACTTTCGTGGTCGACCCTTTTGCAAAAAACCAAAAAAGACCGTCGGATTTTGAGGCCATCAAAATTAAGATAGCCTCACCCGAAGTTATCAGATCGTGGTCTTATGGAGAGGTTACTAAGCCGGAGACCATTAATTACCGCAGTTTCAAGCCGGAGAAAGACGGCTTGTTCTGCGAAAGGATCTTTGGCCCCGTAAAGGATTGGGAATGCAATTGCGGCAAATATAAGCGGATTCGATTTCGCGGCATAGTCTGCGACCGGTGTGGGGTCGAGGTTACGCAATCCAAGGTCCGCCGGGAGAGAATGGGGCATATCAATCTCGCCGTCCCCGTAACCCATATCTGGTTTTCGCACTCGCTTCCGACGAGAATCGGGTATCTGCTTGACCTCACGGTCAGGGAGCTCGAGCGGATCATTTATTACCAATCCTACATTATCATAAATCCCGGCGGCACATCGTTGAAGAAGATGGATATTATTTCGGAGGACGAGTACTACGATCTGGAAGAATCGGGCAAGGAATTCGTCGCCAAGATGGGTGCCGAGGCGGTTCGCGATCTGCTTCGGGAGTTAGACAACGAGGAGCTCGCCATTTCTTTGCGGGCCCAGGTTAAGGTGGAGACATCGGTTCAACGCAAAAAAGATACCCTGAAACGGTTACGTGTAATAGAGGCGTTTCGCCAATCCGAGAATAAGCCCGAGTGGATGGTGCTGGGAGTTATTCCGGTTATACCTCCAGATCTACGGCCCCTTGTTCCCCTTGAAGGCGGGCGTTTCGCGACGTCGGATCTGAATGACCTCTACAGAAGAGTCATTAACCGTAACAATCGTCTCAAGAAGCTTATCGAGATAAAGGCTCCGGAGGTCATCCTCAGGAATGAAAAAAGGATGCTTCAAGAGGCAGTGGATGCCCTCTTCGACAATGGCAGGAGATCCCGTTCTGTGCGCGGCGATTCCAAAAGGCCGCTCAAATCGCTTTCGGATCTTCTCAAAGGGAAACAGGGACGATTCCGTCAGAATTTGCTCGGCAAAAGAGTCGATTATTCTGGCCGGACAGTAATAGTGGTCGGTCCCGAACTGAAGCTCAACCAGTGCGGTTTGCCCAAGAATATGGCGCTGGAGTTGTTCAAGCCGTTCATCATCAATAAGCTCGAAGAGAAAGGTTTCGTCCAAACCGTAAAATCTGCCAAGAGGCTTGTCGAGCGGGAGCGACCGGAAGTCTGGGACATAATGGAAGAGATCATCAAAGATCATCCGGTCATGCTGAACCGTGCTCCGACATTGCATTTGTTGGGCATCCAGGCGTTCTATCCGGTTTTGGTGGAAGGCAAGGCTATCAAGCTTCATCCGCTTGTCTGCGCGGCATTTAACGCCGATTTCGATGGAGACCAGATGGCCGTTCACATCCCGTTATCTTTCGAGGCTCAACTGGAGGCGCGGATGCTGATGCTATCCACCAGCAATCTTCTTCAGCCTTCATCCGGCAAACCTATCGCTGTTCCTTCCCAGGATATGGTTCTCGGATGTTATTACCTGACCAAAGGTAAAAAAGGCGTCAAGGGCGAAGGGAAAGCTTTCGGAGATCAGGATGAAGTTATCTTCGCGCATGCTCTTGGTGGCGTGGATTTGCATGCCAACATCCGGCTTCTCATGCCGGACGATAAGAACAAATTTGTAGATACAACAGTAGGCCGTGTTCTGTTTAACCAGATAGTACCGGATGAAATGGGGTTTTTTAACGAGTTGGCGTCGAAAAAAACGCTTGAATCGTTGATCTCCGAGGTACACAGAAGGCTGGGCAATGAGCACACGGCGGTTTTCCTCGATAATTTGAAAGAAGTCGGGTTCGAATATGCCACCACCGCTGGAATAACAGTCGGCATCGATGATATAGTCGTCCCGAAGGAAAAAGAAGATATTCTGAGCGCAGCCACAAAAGAAGTAGAGGAGATTCAGAAACAGTATGAGAAGGGCGCCATAACCAACGGAGAACGTTACAACAAAGTTATCGATACCTGGACCAGAGCCACCAGCGAGGTATCGGAGGTTATGTTTGAAAACCTCACCCGGCTGGATCAGGGGTTCAATCCCATCTATATGATGGCTGATTCGGGTGCCAGGGGGTCTCAGGAGCAGATCAGGCAGCTTGCGGGCATGCGTGGCTTGATGGGTAAACCCCAGAAAAGAATCACCGGTCAGCTCGGCGAGATCATCGAGACACCTATCACCGCAAACTTCCGCGAGGGCCTGACTGTGCTCGAATATTTCATATCCACCCACGGAGCCCGTAAGGGTCTGGCGGATACGGCGCTCAAGACCGCCGATGCAGGCTATCTTACCCGCAGGTTGGTGGATGTGGCTCAGGACGTAATTATCAGCGAGGAAGATTGCGGCACGATACTCGGTAAGGATACTACGGTTCTGAAGGAAGGTGAAGAAGTCATCGAATCCCTGCGGGACCGTATCCTCGGGCGAGTAACTCTTCTGGATGTCTATGATCCCATCACCGATGAGCTTATAGTTCCGGCGGGGGAAGAAATCGATGAAGAGGCTGCTGCCAGAATCGAGGAATGCGGTATAGAATCGGTTTCCATTCGCTCTGTGCTTACCTGTGAATCCCGCAGGGGCGTTTGTATCAACTGTTATGGTCGAAATCTGGCCAGCGGAAGCATGGTTACGCTGGGGGAGGCGGTAGGCGTTATCGCTGCTCAGTCTATAGGCGAACCCGGTACCCAGCTAACTCTGCGTACTTTCCATATCGGCGGCACGGCTGCTGTCATTGCCCAGCAATCCAAGATCGTCGCCAAGGCTGCTGGAAAGATCGTGTTTGGTAAAATCAAAACCGTCCCCGGCGATGAGCCAACTGATCGCATCGTGCTTTCCCGCGAAAGTGAATTAAGGATAGTAGACGAGAAAGATAGGCCCCGCCAGCGTTACTCGATTCCATACGGCTGCACATTAAAGGTCAAGAACGGCCAGCATGTGGAAAAGGATGGTGTGATATTCGAATGGGACCCGCACACCAATACCATTCTGACAAACAAATCCGGTAACGTAGAATTCATCGACATCATCGAAAATGTTACTTACCGCGAGGAACTCGATGAGTCCACCGGATTATCGGCTCAGGTGATTATCGAAACCCGTGAGAAGGTATTACGTCCCCACATAGCGATAGTGGACGATAAAGGTAAAAGGTTGGTCAACTACTCCATACCGGTGGGCGCGCACCTGGCCGTTAAGGACGGCGAAAATGTCAAAGCCGGGCAGATTCTGGTTAAGATTCCCCGCGAGATCTATAAGACCAAGGATATCACCGGTGGACTTCCGAGAGTGGCTGAGCTTTTCGAGGCCCGCCATCCAAAAGATCCTGCAGTCGTCACGGAGATCGATGGCGTTGTCGAATACGGTAAGATCGTAAGGAGCAACCAGCAGATTATTATTCACGGTGAACACGCCGAAGACAAGGAATACCTGATCCCGCACGGGAAGCACATGCTCGTTCAGGACTCCGACCAGGTTTCGGCTGGCGACAGGCTTTGTGAGGGCCCGATAGACCCCCACGATATTCTCGGGATAAAAGGCCCCAATGCCGTTCAAGAATACCTGGTCAACGAAATTCAGGGTGTTTATCGGCTGCAGGGCGTGAAAATCAACGACAAGCATATCGAGGTCATCATTCGCCAGGTCTTACAGAAAGTCAGGGTACTTGATGTTGGAGACACTAATTTTCTGGAGGGTGAAGTTGTTGATCGTAACAGGTTGCTCGATGAGAACAAGCGGGTCCTGGACGAGGGCGGCAACCCGGCAACCTATGAGCCTCTGCTTCTGGGAATAACCAAAGCGTCGCTTTCGACCGAAAGCTTCATCTCAGCGGCCTCATTTCAGGAGACGACCAGGGTGTTGACTGAAGCCACCATAAATGGCAAGATTGATAATCTTCTTGGCCTGAAAGAGAACGTCATTCTCGGGCGGCTGATTCCGGCCGGAACAGGGCTGGAGCGTTACAACGATATCGAGATCGTGGAAGATGAAAAGGCGGATGAAATAGAGAAAAAAATTGAGACGGTAGGCTAAAAAACGGCTTGACAGACAGGTAAAATTATTTATTTTGATAGTCTGTATTTTTTGAAGTGGGAGGTTGATTGCCGACAATAAACCAATTGGTCAGGAAAGGGCGCAAGCGGGTACTCAGTAAGGCCAATACACCCGCTCTTAAAGGTTCTCCTCAGAAGAGAGGAGTTTGTGTCAGGGTCTACACGTCGACTCCTAAAAAGCCCAACTCCGCTTTACGCAAGGTTGCGCGCGTGAGACTGACCAACAGTATCGAGGTTACCGCTTACATCCCGGGTGAAGGGCACAACCTCCAGGAACACTCCATCGTGTTGATCCGCGGTGGGCGAGTGAAGGATCTTCCGGGTGTAAGGTATCACATTATTAGAGGTACTTTAGATACTGCGGGAGTGGCCGACAGAAAAAAGGGAAGATCTAAATATGGGGTTAAGCGCCCCAAGAAGTAAGCTGAGGTAGTTTTGTCTCGTAAGAGCCGTGCAGAAAAAAGAGAAAGGCCGCCCGATCCGAAATTCGGCTCGCCTTTGGTAGCGCAGTTTATTAATGGTATTATGCGCGGCGGCAAGAAGTCGGTGGCGGAAAGTATCTTCTATGATGCTATCGATTCGATTGAGAAAAAGACAAACCAGGGCGGTATAGAGGTTTTTCAAAAAGCTCTCAATAATGTCAAACCGATGCTGGAGGTTCGGTCCCGCCGCGTGGGCGGCGCCAATTACCAGGTGCCGGTGGAGGTTAGGCCGGCAAGACGCACTGCTCTCGCTATAAGGTGGCTGATCGGTTTCGCCAAAGCCCGTTCCGAATACACCATGTCCGAGAGGCTTGCCGCTGAATTCCTTGCCTCCTCCCGTAACGAGGGTGCCTCCGTCAAAAAGAAAGAAGATACGCACAGGATGGCAGAGGCCAATAAGGCTTTTGCTCATTTCCGTTGGTAAGGGTCGAACTTATTTTACCGGAGATTGATGAAGGCTGAATAAATAGCAACCGAAAAACCAGAGGAGATCCGCTACCGCGGGCGCTGGATTTTCGGGGCGCTCCGTCAAGCAAGGTAGTGGGTTTTTTTATGTCGTCCGACAGGGTATTAGAACAGACGCGCAACATCGGCATCATGGCACATATCGATGCCGGCAAGACCACGACGACTGAGAGGATTTTATTCTATGCGGGTAAAACTCATAGAATCGGCGAGGTCGATGATGGCGCTGCCACCATGGATTGGATGGAGCAGGAAAAGGAGCGCGGCATAACCATCACATCGGCGGCCACCACCGTTTTTTGGAAAGATACCTGCATAAATATTATCGATACACCCGGCCATGTCGATTTCACTATGGAAGTAGAGCGATCCTTACGAGTGCTCGATGGTGCCATTGCGCTTTTCTGTTCGGTAGGCGGGGTTGAGCCCCAGTCGGAGACGGTCTGGAGGCAGGCCGATAAATATAGGGTCCCGCGAATCGCCTATGTCAATAAGATGGATAGAATCGGCGCGGATTTTCGCGGTACCGTGGATATGATGAAAACCCGATTGGGCGCAGATGCCGTGCCTATACAGCTTCCTATCGGCACCGGAGATCTCTTTACGGGAATTATAGATCTGATAACCATGAAGGCCCGGTTTTATCAGGAGGATACCCAGGGAACTATTTTCACCGACGAAGAGATCCCTGATGGGCTTCTCGAGGACGCCAAATCGAAAAGGGAGGAGTTGCTCGAAAAGATCTCAGAATATGACGATTCCCTCCTGGAGAAGTTTGTGCACGATGAGCCTATCGAGGCGGATGATATCAGAAGGGCGCTGCGGCGGGCCGTTATCGATCTGAAGATCACCGCTGTTCTCTGCGGCTCTTCCTATAAGAACAAAGGTGTCCAGGCGTTGCTGGATGCTGTCCTATCATATTTGCCATCCCCTCTGGATATGCCGCCGGTCAGCGGAGTCGATCCCGATCGCGGCAAAGAGATCGCCAGGAAGCCATCGGATTCCGAGCCGTTTGCAGCGCTGGTATTCAAGATCATATCCGATCCCTATGTCGGGAAACTTTCCTATGTAAGGATTTATTCCGGTTCTCTAAAGCAGGGCCAGAGCGTTTACAATCCTATTACTAAGAAAAATGAACGGATTAGCAGGATTCTGGCCATGCATGCCAATAAGCGGGCCGATATGAGAGATGCGAAATCCGGCGATATCGTAGCTCTGGTCGGTTTGAGGAGCACCACGACTGGGAACACTATCTGTGATCGGAAGCACCCGATAATCTTGGAGCAGATGTCTTTCCCTAATCCCGTTATCTACGTGGCTATAGAGCCAAAGACCAAAGCCGATCAGGACAAGCTGTCCGAGACTCTCACCAAGCTATCGGAGGAGGACCCGACTTTCCAGGTGAAGACGGATCCGGAAACGGGACAAACTATTATGTCGGGCATGGGCGAGCTTCATCTGGAGATTCTCATAGACAGGATGCTGCGCGAGTTTAAAGTTGCAGCGAATGTTGGCAAACCACAGATCGCCTACCGTGAGACGATAACGACCACCGCGAATGCCGAGGGTAGATTCGTTCGTCAGACCGGGGGGCGAGGCCAGTATGGCCATGTCAAGATTACTGTCGGTCCCAATGAGACAGGTAAAGGCTTTGAGTTTATCAACAGGGTTGTCGGCGGCAATATACCCAGAGAGTTCATCCCGGCCGTCGAGAAGGGAGTAAAAGAGGCCCTCGAAAATGGTGTTCTGGCAGGGTATCCCATGGTCGATGTGAAGGTGGAATTCCTCGATGGATCATATCATGAGGTTGATTCGTCGGAACTGGCATTCAGGGTGGCAGGTTCAATCGCCCTGCAGGAGGGAGCCAGAAAGGCCAAACCGACCATCCTGGAGCCAATTATGGATATCGAGGTGGTGGTCCCGGAGGAATATATGGGGGATGTTATCGGGGATCTGAAAGCCAGACGCGGCAAGATAGCGGGAATGGTTCACCGGCCCGACGCCGTCGTCATCGCCTCGCAGGTTCCCTTATCTGAGATGTTCGGCTACGCTACGACCCTGCGGTCTCTGTCGCAAGGGCGAGCCGTTTATTCAATGCAGTTTTCTCATTACTCCGCCGTGCCCGAAACCATGCAGGAAAAGATGGTTCAGCAGGTTCGCGGGGTGCTCGTAGGTCAAAGAAGATAATGAACAATGATTCGATAATTGCAGGGAGAATTGCCTGATGGCCAAGGAGAAGTTTGAGAGGACGAAGCCGCATGTGAACGTAGGGACGATTGGTCATGTGGATCATGGTAAGACGACGTTGACGGCGGCGATCACGATGATATTGGCGCGCAAGAACAAGAAGATTCAGATTCGGGATTTTGATTCGATAGACAATGCGCCGGAGGAGAAGGAGCGAGGGATAACGATCGCCACGGCGCATGTGGAGTATGAGACGGCCAAGCGTCATTATGCGCATGTTGATTGTCCTGGTCATGCGGATTATATCAAGAACATGATTACGGGGGCGGCGCAGATGGACGGGGCGATATTGGTGGTATCGGCGGCGGATGGTCCGATGCCGCAGACGCGGGAGCATATCTTGTTGGCGCGTCAGGTTGGTGTTCCCTATATCATAGTTTACATGAACAAGGTGGACATGGTTGATGATCCGGAGTTATTGGATTTGGTGGAGTTGGAGGTTCGGGATTTACTTTCGAAGTATGATTTTCCTGGTGATGAGATTCCGGTGATTCGAGGTAGTGCGTTGGAGGCGATGACGAAGGGGGCGGATTTGAGTGTGCCGTATGAGGCTCCGGAGTTTAAGAGTGTATTGGAGTTGATGGAGGCGGTGGACACGTATATACCTGATCCGGTTCGTGATATTGACAAGCCGTTTTTGATGCCTGTGGAGGATGTATTTTCGATTACCGGTCGAGGCACGGTGGGCACGGGTCGTGTGGAGCGGGGTCGGATACGTCAGAGTGACGAGGTGGAGATAGTTGGATTTCGGGAGACTCGCAAGACGGTGGTTACGGGAGTTGAGATGTTTCGCAAGATATTGGATTATGCTCAGGCGGGCGACAATGTGGGGTTGTTGTTGCGTGGTGTGGACCGGGATGCTCTGGAGCGAGGGATGGTGATATCGAAGCCGGGCTCGATCACGCCGCATACGAAGTTTAAGTGTGAGGTCTATGTATTGAAGAAGGAGGAGGGTGGTCGTCACACGCCTTTTTTCAATGGGTATCGTCCGCAGTTTTATTTTCGGACGACGGATGTGACCGGCAGCATTCAGCTTCCGAAGGATCGGGAGATGGTCATGCCGGGGGACAATGTGACTATGGATTGTGAGGTGATCACTCCGATAGCCATGGAGAAGGAGTTGCGTTTAGCCATTCGCGAGGGTGGCCATACCGTCGGCGCCGGTGTCATCACCGAGATCCTGGAATAATAAAGGCGGGAGAGCGATGGAAGGGCAGAAAATCAGAATAAGACTTAAGGCCTACGATCATGTGGCGCTTGATCGCTCAGCCAGAGAGATAGTGCGCACGGTCACCCGGACCGGCGCCAAAATCTCCGGGCCGGTGCCGCTACCAACCAAAAGGACGCTCTACACAGTTCTCCGTTCGCCGCATGTCGACAAAAAATCGCGTGAGCAGTTTGAGATGAGGATCCATAAAAGATTGATAGATATTTATGACAGCAGTCAACAAACCATCGATTCATTGATGAGGCTCGATTTGCCGGCAGGGGTTGACGTAGAGATAAAGGTTTAATATACTAAAAAGTTTTATTTTGAATATGCATGCGATTTACGGACAGAAACTGGGAATGACGAGGATCTTCACCGGGTCTGGTGATTCGATCGGAGTGACGGTGATAAAGGTCGAGCCAGCCAAGGTGATCAAGGTCAAGACCGAGGAGACCGATGGTTACGACGCGGTCGTCGTTGGCTTCGGACAAATTCGCCCAAAGCTCCAGAGCAAGCCGGTTAAGGGGCAATTCGATAAAGCCGGCATCGAGCCCGCAAGATACGTTCGCGAAATACGAACCGATGGTTTGGAGAGACCGGAGGTGGGCACGACTTTTGGAATCGATGCATTCCGACCGGGAGATAAAGTCCACGTCTCGGGGATTTCTCGGGGGCATGGGTTTCAGGGCACGGTCAAACGGCACGGCTTCAAGGGAGGCCCGAAGACCCATGGTCAGTCCGACAGGCTCAGGGCCCCGGGCTCGATCGGGGCATCGAGCTTTCCCTCTCGCGTATTTAAGGGGCAGCGGATGCCAGGACACATGGGCAATAGCAGGGTCACCGTCAAAAACCTCAAGGTGGTAGCCGTTGAACCTGAACAGGCTTTGCTTCTGGTCGGCGGTGCGGTGCCGGGGCATAGGGAGTCTATGGTATTCGTGAGGAAGGCCAGGTAGGAAGAATGCCTGAAGTAAAATTTTTGACAAAGGACGGTTCGGAGTCCAAAGCGATCAACCTTGGCGGCCCGCTCTTCGAGTCGGAGCCGAACGAGCATATCCTGCATGAATATGTAAGAGGCTTTTTGCAGAACCAGAGAAAGGGCACCGCCTCGACGTTGAATCGTGCACGCATGAGCGGCGGCGGCAGGAAGCCTTTCAGACAAAAAGGCACCGGCAGGGCGCGCGCCGGCAGCAATGTATCTCCCTTGTGGACAGGTGGCGCGGTCGTGTGGGGACCCGTTCCCAAGGACTATTATAGAAAGATTCCCAGGAGACTGAAAAGAAACGCATTGCGTTCAGCGTTCTCGTTGAAAGCCCGGGAGGGAAGCATTCGCGTAGTAGAATTGCCAGAGATCTCTGAACCGAAGACGAAAATTGTCGCCGATTACCTTAAAATGCTCGGATTGTATCATCAAAAGACCATCCTCTTGTACGAGGGTAAAAATGATAATCTCAACCTGGCCTCGAGAAATGTCAAATATTTCAACACCAAGAGGGCGGAGTTGGTCAATCCGTTCGACTTGTTATGGCATCAGAATATTCTCATCACCGAACAGGGTCTGGTCAGAATAAAGGAGATATTCAGTAGTGGTTAACGAGGGAAAAATACTGCTGCAGGCGTTGATATCAGAGAAGGCGACCAACCGTCAGGAAAACCAGAATTGTTACGTGTTCAAAGTTGCTACGCATGCCAACAAATTACAGGTAAAACAATCTGTTGAAAAGGCTTTTAATGTGAAGGTCAAGAACGTCACCGTCGCCAACGTAAAGGGGAAAGCCAAGAGGCTTGGCAGATTCGAGGGCAAGAGATCTAGCTGGAAAAAAGCCTATGTCTGGTTAAAAGAGGGCGAGGGAATCGAGCTTTTCGAGAGCGTTTGAGGATTAGAATATGGGCGTGAAAAAATTCAAGCCAACGACACCGGGACGTCGTTATATGACGGTCTCTGATTTTGTGGAGATCACGCATTCGGTGCCGGAGAAATCTCTTGTGAGGTCGTTTAAGAGGACCGGGGGAAGAGGAAATACCGGCCGGATTACAACGCGGCACAGAGGTGGCGGGCATAAAAGAGCTTACAGAATTATCGACTTCAAGCGAAATAAGGTTGGAGTTCCCGCCCGGGTGGCGTCAATTGAATACGATCCCAACCGTTCAGCCAGGATCGCGTTGCTGTTTTATGCTGACGGGGAAAAGCGTTATATCATAGCCCCGGCGGATATAAAAGTCGATGATATCGTAATGGCGGGAGAGGAAGTCGAAATCAAGTCGGGTAATACAATTCCGCTCGCCAGGATCCCTCTTGGCATGAGTATCCATAATCTGGAGCTAAAACCGGGCAAGGGCGGTCAGGTGGCTCGCTCGGCGGGAGCAATGGCACAGCTCCTGGCCAAGGAAGGGGACTTCGCCCATGTAAAGATGCCTTCCGGCGAGGTCAGGCTCTTCAAATTGAATTGCCTGGCAACACTTGGCCAGGTTGGAAACGTAGATCATGAAAATATAACGCTTGGCAAAGCCGGAAGATCGAGATGGCTGGGCAGGAGGCCACGAGTAAGGGGAGTGGCCATGAACCCGGTGGATCACCCCATGGGTGGCGGCGAGGGGAAATCATCCGGTGGAAGGCATCCCTGCAGTCCCTGGGGTCAGCTATCCAAGGGTTTGAAGACTGGAAATCGAAAAAGATCGGCGAATTTGATCGTTAAGCGGCGGAAGTAATTCTGGAGGCATTTATGGCTCGGTCCTTGAAAAAGGGTCCGTATCTTGACCAGAGATTATTGAAGAGAATACAGGATTTGAATACTTCGGGGGAGAAGACCGTTATCAAAACCTGGCGGCGGAGGACGACCATCTCTCCTGATTTTGTCGGCCACACTCTGGCTGTGCACAATGGCAACAAATTCATCCCTATATATATTACCGAGAATATGGTCGGTCATAAGCTGGGAGAGTTCGCTCCCACGAGGATATTCAGGGGCCATTCCGGGAAATTGACGGAGAGAAGCGCCGTGTTGAAGTAGGTGGCAAAAGTGGAAGTAAGAGCGGTTTCAAAATATGTTCGCATGTCCCCCCGTAAATTAAGGCGGGTCGCAGAACTTATAAAGGGCGAGCCTGTGGATAAGGCTTTGAATATCCTGGAGTTTACACCCAAGGCCGCCAGCCGAGCGCTGTATAAAACCTTGAAATCGGCGGCCGCCAACGCCATCGCTGCCGAGGGGACAGCCAAGGTTAAGGTTGAAAATTTTTTTGTAAAACAGATAACGGTCGACGGTGGCCCTACCTGGAAGAGAGTCCGTCCGGTGAGCATGGGTAGAGCTTATCTGATAAGGAAGAGGACCGCGCACGTTGGGATAACCATTGCCGAGAAAAAAGCGAAAACCAAAGCCGTCGAAACTAAAAAATAGGGAGGCCGATTGGGACAGAAAGCCCATCCATACGGTCTTAGACTGGGAATAATAAAAGACTGGAAGTCGCGTTGGTTTGCGACAACCGGCTATGCCGATCTCCTGCAGGAAGACCTGCTTATCAGGCGCTACACCGATAGACGCCTGGAACATGCCGGAATTGCCGAGGTGGAGATACTGCGGGCCCCTAAAAAGGTAACGATAGATATCCATACGGCCAGGCCGGGAATAGTCATCGGGCGCAAAGGTGCCGAGGTGGATAAGCTAAAAGAGGAGCTCCAGCTCTTAACCGGCAACGAGATTCTTCTCAATATCATCGAAATAAAGAAACCGGAGTTGTCCGCCAAGCTGGTAGCTCAGTCTATCGCCAAGCAGCTCGAGGGCAGAGTCAATTTCAGAAGGGCGATGAAGAAGGCTCTGGCAGCTTGCATGAAATCCGGCGCTGAGGGGATCAGGATAGTCTGCGGCGGGCGGCTCGGGGGCCGTGAAATCGCACGGCAGGAAAAATATCATGATGGCCGTGTCCCGTTGCATACCTTGAGGGCTGATATCGATTATGCTACGGCCACTGCTCATACGACCTATGGCTGCATAGGGGTCAAGGTTTGGATTTGCAAGGGCGAGATTCACAAGGGGCAACCCTCCGAAGTCGAGAGGAGTGCCGAAGCCGCTCTTGGAATTGAAGAGCAGCCGGCTGAGTCGAGAAGGCGCAGGGCGCGGCGCAAAAAACAACCTGATGACCAGCGCAGGCCGCAGAGAACCAAGCCCTCGGCGAAGGCGCTCGATAAATCGCGCCGGAGGAAAAGACCGGATGAGGCCAGACCGCCCAGGCAACCGCCTTCCCCTGGTAAAGCAAAACCGAGCGGAGATGATAAATAATGTTAATGCCTAAGAGGGTGAAATTCCGGAAACAGCAGCGGGGGCGCCGGAAGGGCAAGGCCTATCGCGGCTCCAATATAGATTTCGGTGAATACGGTTTAAAGGCATTACAGCCGGCCTGGCTTACCAACAGGCAGATAGAAGCCGCCCGTGTGGCGGTAACTCGGCGAATCAAACGCGGCGGCAAGGTATGGATCAGGGTTTTTCCGGACAAGCCGGTCTCGAAAAAGCCCGCCGAGACCAGGATGGGTAAGGGAAAAGGAGCGCCTGAATATTGGGTTGCTGTTGTCAAACCGGGCCGGATCCTGTTTGAGCTCGAGGGAGTCGAGGAAAATCTGGCCAGACAGGCCCTGCAGCTTGCCGCGGCCAAACTGCCGATCAGAACAAAGTTTGTCACTCGCGGTGACCTGGTAGAGGATTGATTTTATGAAGCCGCAGGAACTTAGAGACATGACAAAAGAGGAAATCCTCATCAGGAAAGAGGAACTCGAAAAGGAAATATTCAACGTGAAAATCCGACAGGCTACCAAGCAGATCGACAATCCCCTGAGGATAAAGACGTTAAGGCGTGAGCTGGCGAGGATTGTTACTATATTGCATGAAGATGAACTGAAAATCCGGCCTCTGGCCGCTAGAGGAGAATCGAAAGATGCCTAGGGGCTTTCGTAAGACCCGAACGGGTGTGGTCGTCTCCATCGGGATGGATAAAACTATTGTGGTATCCGTTCAGCGTTTGCTTAAGCATTCGGTTTTTGGAAAGACCATCCGAAAAAGCAAGAAACTTTATGTGCACGACGAAGAGAATAAGGCGGGCAAAGGAGATAAAGTACTCGTAATGGAATGCCGACCGCTTTCCAAAAGCAAGAGATGGCGTTTGCTGAAAATCACTGAAAAAGCCAGGTGATCGAAACGGTGATGCAGGGATGATTCAGGAATATTCTAAGCTGAACGTTGCAGATAATTCGGGGGCCAAGGTGGTACAGTGTTTCCGGATACTCGGTGGCACCAGAAAACGATATGCCCGAATCGGTGATATAATTGTCTGCACGGTCAAAGACGCTATACCGGGAGGGACCGTCAAGAAAAGCGAAGTTTGCAAAGCCGTAGTGGTGCGGACTACGCGCGAGACAAGACGTAAAGACGGTTCATATATTCGTTTTTCCGATAATGCCGCGGTGATAATAAACGAACAGAAAGAGCCCCGGGGTACGCGTATATTTGGCCCCGTGGCCCGGGAACTTCGAGACAAGCAGTTCATGAAGATTATATCGTTGGCGCCCGAGGTGCTATAAGGGAATTAAATCATGAAGATACGAAAAGGCGATACTGTCAAAGTCATTTCGGGAAATGCCCGGGGTAAGATCGGCAAAATCTTGAAAGTATTCCCTGAGGCCGACCGCGTTATAGTTGAGGGCGTAAACTTAATAAAAAGGCACACGCGCCCCACTCCCAAGAATCGCAAGGGAGGGATCATAGAAAAAGAGGGTTCCATCAACGCTTCCAACGTGGTGTATTATGATACCCGTTCCAACACAGTTGCCCGGCTGGGTCACAGGATTCTGACCGATGGCAAGAAGGTTCGCATCAACAAGAAAACCGGCGAGATCATAGAATAAGATGGCCAGGCTCAAGAACCAATACAATGAAGATATCCGGCCGAATCTTTTGAAAAGCGCCGGTTATAAGAATGTGAACGAAGTACCCAGGCTCGATAAGATCGTGATCAATATGGGCGTCGGTGAGGCCATCGGCGATCCCAAGAAACTTGATAATGCAGTGGCCGAACTGGCTGTCATTGCCGGTCAACATCCCGTAATCAGACGGGCGCGTATGTCGATTTCGAATTTCAAGCTGCGAGCCGGAATGCCCGTAGGCTGCTCGGTTACGTTGCGGGGCATTCGGATGTATGAATTCTTGGATCGCCTTATCAATATAGCCATTCCCCGAATCAGGGATTTTAGAGGAGTACCGACAAAATCGTTCGATGGCAGGGGGAATTACACATTGGGCATAACCGAACAGATCATTTTCCCAGAGATAGACTACGATAAGATCGATAAGATTCGTGGTATGAATATCACTCTAGCCACAACAGCCAAGACGGATGGTGAGGCTTTCGAACTGTTGAAGGCGTTCGGAATGCCGTTTAAGAGGAATTGAATGTATGGCTAAGAAATGCAAGGTGGTTGCCGCCGCCAGAACACCAAAATACAGAGTTCGCCGGCATAGCCGTTGTAGACGTTGCGGACGACCGAGAGGGTATTTAAGAAAGTTTGGCTTATGCAGAATCTGTTTCAGGGAACTGGCCCTGGCTGGTGAGATTCCTGGCATAGTAAAAGCAAGCTGGTAAGGTATATTATGAGTATGACCGATCCAATAGCGGATTTTCTGACCAGGATTAGAAACGCCTTCAGGGCGGGCCATCGCCGCGTGGACATACCGGCGTCGAAATTAAAACTGCAGATCGCCGATCTCCTGGTGGAGCTAAATTTTCTTCGCTCGGTGGATTTTATTGAGGATAACCTACAGGGGATTTTGCGCATACGGCTGAAATATACACCTGAATCCAAGAGCATTATCAGCGGGCTGGAAAGAATATCAAGGCCGGGCTTGAGAACCTATTTGACCAGAAAGGATCTGCCCAAGGGAACTCGCAAAATGGGCACCGTGATACTCTCAACTTCGAAAGGGCTTATGACCGATAAACGCGCTCTGGATTCCGGTCTCGGCGGAGAGGCTCTTTTTAGAATATGGTGAGATCGGGGGAAAATCATGTCTCGTGTTGGTAGGAAATCGATTCCCATCCCTTCAGGAGTGAAGGTTAAGCGCGCCGATGGTGTGGTTACTGTCGAAGGGCCTAACGGAAAGCTGACGCAGGATATACATGACGATATTACCATGGAGATCAAGGACGGCCAGGCTATGATGACCAGACCATCCGATTCCAAACGTCACAGGGCTATGCATGGTCTTTACAGGGCTTTGATAGCCAATATGGTCATCGGCGTTACCGAGGGATTCTCGCGGAATCTCGAGATAGAGGGTGTCGGATACAGGGTAGAAAAGGTTGGCAAAGCGATATCGCTTTTGCTGGGCTATTCCCACCCCGTTGCGCTGGTGCCGCCGGATGGCGTTGACATAAAAATTGAAGGGACGAATAAGATTATGGTTTCCGGAATAGATAAGCAGCTCGTGGGACAGGTGGCGGCGAAAATCAGGTCGTTCAGGCCCCCCGAGCCTTATAAAGGAAAGGGTATCAGATACGCCGGCGAGCACATTAGGCGAAAAGCCGGTAAAACTGCGGGAGCGTAGGATGGCGAGCAATAAGAGCATCATAAAGCGCAGGGCCAGAGCCAGGCGCGCCAGGGGGGTCAGAGCCAAAATCCGCGGCACTGCCGACCGTCCGAGACTGGTCGTCTTCAAAAGCTTAAATCATATCTACGCTCAACTTGTAGACGATACCGCCAGGAAAACCATGGCTGGCGTATCCAGTTTGAAAGGCAGTTTGGATGCGACAGGCAGCAAAATGAATAAAGCAGAAGCGGTCGGAGAGGCCATTGCCAGGAAGGCACAGGAGCTGGGTATCAAAAGAATAGTTTTTGATCGTTCCGGATACCTTTATCATGGCAAAGTAAAAATGCTGGCGGAGACCGCTCGCAAGGCAGGATTGGAATTCTGATATATTGAATAAATGGAGAGTAGAGTTTGCCAAGATTTACCGAGGATCAGTTAGACTTTCAGGAAAAAGTAATTGACGTAAACCGGGTGGCCAAGGTCGTAAAAGGCGGCCGAAGGTTCAGCTTCACTGCTCTTGTTGCAACGGGAGACAAGAAGGGCAAAGTGGGCATAGGTTTCGGAAAGGCGTCGGAGGTTGCCGAGGCTATTCGTAAAGGAAGCGAGGCAGCCCGGAAGAGCATGGTGACCGTGCCGATTACCGAGGGTACCATATCGCGGGAAGTCGTCGGGCGCTACGGCGCCGCAAGAGTCATGCTAAAACCCGCCTCTCCCGGCACCGGTGTTATCGCCGGAGGGCCGGTTCGTGCGGTCCTGGAATCAGCGGGCATACAGGATATCCTGACGAAAATCCTCGGTTCGCCAAACGCTTATAATGTGGTTAGGGCTACTATGCAAGGGCTTTTAAGGTTGAAAGAAATCGAAGAGCTTGACGGATATAGAGAGCAGGGGAAAAAGCAGCCATGACGGATAAGCTGGAGATCAAACAGGTAAGATCTGTCGCCGGGTCCAATGATAATCAGAGGAAAAATTTAAAGGCGCTGGGGCTGAGACGTCGAGAGCATACCGTCATTCATGATGACACTGAGACGATTCGCGGGATGGTCCGGAAAGTCGCACACATGGTGAAAGTTACGAAACGGCAGGGATGAGATGGATCTTGCAAGCTTAAAACCGGCACCAGGATCTATAAAGAATAGGAAAAGGATCGGCAGAGGTCCCGGTACCGGCAAGGGAAAAACCTCAGGAAAGGGTCATAAAGGGCAAAAGGCCAGAAGCGGATATAAGAGGAGGGCCTGGAGCGAAGGTGGTCAGATGCCACTTCAGCGGCGTCTGCCGAAGCGAGGATTTACCAACATATTCCGGGTCGATTATCAGGAAGTGAATATATCCAAATTGGCTTCCCTGAACTCCTCTGAGATTACGCCTGAACTGCTTCGCCAGAGGGGTCTGGCGCGGAAAAGGAATAAGCCAATCAAAATCTTGGGCGTTGGGGAGATCGAAAAAGCCATCAATGTCAAAGCCCACGCTTTTTCCAGATCGGCGATTGAGAAGATTGAGAAGGTCGGAGGAAAAATCGAGATTATCGGCCGGACGGCATCGACTGATAAGTCGGGTGAGGAACCGCCGGCGCCGTCGATCAGTACCGAAAAAGCGAATGATTCTGCCGATGTTGTGGAGTCTGGCGATAAGGAAACAACCGGCGAGGATAAATAATGCTTGAGAGCATAAGAAATATTTTCAAGATTCATGAGTTACGCAAGAGAATTCTTTTTACTCTGGGGCTCTTGATTATATATCGCATCGGCGGGCACATTCCTACTCCGGGTGTCGATATAAAAGCTATCGAACAATTCAATCCCGGTGGTCTTTTCAATCTCTACGATCTATTCGTCGGTGGAGCTTTTACAAAAGTTACCATATTTTCTCTGGGCATCATGCCGTATATCTCGGCTTCGATTATCATGCAGCTTTTGGGAGCGGTGATTCCATTTTTCCAGAAGCTACAGAAAGAAGGGGAAGAGGGACGTCGAAAGATCACCCAGTATACCCGTTATGGCACGGTCTTGATTGCGGCTATGCAGGCCATGGGAACCGCCATATTCCTTGCCAGCCAGACCAATCCTTCATTGCTCCTGCCGGAGATTTCACGGGCCAATTTTATCGCCATCACCATTCTGACATTCACGTCGGGAACAATATTTATCATGTGGTTGGGGGAGAGGATCACCGAAAGGGGTATCGGCAACGGTATCTCTCTAATAATATTCATAGGCATTATAGCCAGGCTACCGCTGGCCATCATGGACGAGTTACAGAAGTTTTTCCCGAGCTTGTTTGGATTGACCGGCGCGGCGCGAGGCAATATCGTAAAAGAATTGATTATCATCGCATTTATGGTAGCTATCGTAGCTGCCATAGTCCTGGTCACCAGGTCTCAGAGGAAGATCCCTGTGCAATACGCCAAGAGAGTTGTCGGAAGGAAAGTATACGGCGGCACCAGCACACATATTCCGCTCTCGGTCAACACTGCAGGGATTATTCCGATCATCTTCGCTCAATCCATCATGTTTGCGCCGCAGACCATAACATCGTTTTTCCCGAATAGCGATCTCATGGTAACGGTTTCCACATGGTTTGACCCCGGCGCCGCTTTATACATGATAATCTTTGGCCTTTTAATCGTCTTTTTCGCGTATTTTTACACGGCTATTGTGTTCAACCCGGTCGATCTGGCGGATAATATGAAAAAGCAGGGAGGTTTTATCCCCGGAATTCGCCCCGGACAAAGAACCGCCGAATATATCGACAGGGTTCTTACCAGAATTACATTACCCGGCGCCATATTCTTTGCCATAATAGCAATTATGCCCAATATAATGTCTAATATAGCCGATATTCAATTCTATTTCGGGGGCACCGGGCTCCTCATCGTTGTCGGTGTGGCTCTGGATACGCTCCAGCAGATCGAATCGCACCTGCTGATGAGACATTATGACGGTTTCATCAAGAAGGGCAGGATGAAAGGGCGATATAGCTAATGCGGTTGGTGTTTTTGGGGTCTCCGGGGTCGGGCAAAGGGACTCAGGCTAAGAAACTGGTGGAGAAGTACGGCCTGGCGCATATCGCTACCGGCGATATTCTTCGCAGAGCAATCAAGGATGGAACTGGACTGGGATTGAGCGCGAAAAAATTTGTCGATAATGGTGAATTGGTCCCGGATGAGATCATTCTCGAGATAATAAAAGAGGAGTTGACTGGCAAGAGTAAGGGTTTTATATTTGATGGTTTTCCGAGAACGCTGGCGCAGGCGGAAGGGTTGGATGGGATCTTGAGCGAACTCGGTTTGAATATAGATTATGTCATCAGCCTTAAAGTTGCTGATGAAGCGATAATAGACAGGCTCGTTTCACGCCGTTTATGTAAAAGCTGCGGATTCGAGTTTAATCTTAAGACCAGACCCCCGAAAGTAGAGGGGGTCTGTGATCGATGCGGCGGTGAGCTTTTCCAGCGAACCGACGATACCGTCGAGGTGATTAATAACCGTCTTTCGGTTTACCGCGAGAAAACAGAACCGATCGAGGATTACTACCGTAAGAAGGGAATCCTGGTCGAGATAGATGGCGGTAAAGGTTTCGGCGAGGTGTTCGGTTCCATCGCCGAAATGGTCGGTGCCGGGGAATGATTCAATACAAATCGTCCCGTGAAATTGAGAAGATAAGAAAAGCGGGGCGCGTAGTTGTAGAAATACTCGATCTGATCTCTGAAAACGTAAGACCCGGCGTAACAACCCGGAAGCTCGACAGCCTGGCGACTGAGCATTTCAAAAAGAAAAACGCCCGTCCGGCCTTTCTCGGATACCAGGGTTTCCCGGCCAGTATCTGCGTCTCTGTCAATGACGAGGTGGTTCATGGAATCCCCGGGGATAAAACGCTGGTCGAGGGGGAGATTGTGAGCGTGGACGTGGGAGCGGTAGTCGACGGCTATTTTGGCGATTCCGCAAGGAGTTTCGCGGTCGGGACGGTGAATAGTAAGGCGAAAAGGCTTTTATCGGCTACGGAAGAAGCCCTTAATCGCGGGATAAAAGCCTGTGTTGTCGGCAACCGTCTGGGGGATCTTTCCTCCGCCATTCAGAGTTACGTTGAGTCGGAGGGGTTTTCCGTGGTCAGAGATCTTGTGGGGCATGGTATCGGGAAAAAGATGCACGAAGAGCCCCAGGTACCCAATTTCGGCGAGCCCGGAACGGGTATTGAACTTAAAGAGGGATTGGTAGTTGCAATAGAACCGATGATTAACGCCGGGGGATACAAGGTTCGCGTATTATCCGATGGATGGACTATCGTCACCGACGACGGCTCGCTTTCAGCACATTTCGAGCATACGGTAGCGATAACGTCCAATGGCCCGGAGATTCTAACTTTAAGGTAGTATGGCCAAAGAGGACGTAATAGAGGTTGAGGGCAAGGTTATTGAGCCTTTGCCAAACGCCATGTTCAAGGTTGAGCTCGATAACGGCCATCAGGTGCTGGCCCATATATCCGGCAAGATGAGGATGCATTTCATCAAGATCCTGCCGGGTGATAAGGTGACCCTGGAATTATCGCCTTATGATTTAAACCGGGGCCGTATAACCTACAGGCATAAGTAAGGTGGAGTCGGAATGAAGGTTCGTTCCAGTGTGAAAATTCGGTGCGAGAAATGCAAGATAGTAAGGCGCAAGGGCGTGGTTAGAGTTATCTGCGAAAATCCCAAGCATAAGCAGCGCCAGGGATAATAAGGAGGTTTTTTTGGCACGTATCGCAGGCGTCGACCTACCTCGCGATAAAAGAGTCGAAGCTGCCCTGACATATATTTTTGGCATAGGGCAAACATCATCGAAAAGGATACTTAAGGTATCGCGTGTCGATCCGGACATACGGGTGAAGGATCTCACCGATGAGGATATTGCCAAAATCCGCTCGGTAATCGAGCAGGATTTTAAGGTTGAAGGCGCCCTCAGAACCGAGATCAACATGAACATAAAACGGTTGATCGATATAGGTTCCTACAGGGGGTTAAGACATAGAAGGGGGCTGCCGGTACGCGGACAGCGTACCAAGACGAATGCGAGAACGAGAAAAGGCCCCAGAAAGACCATAGGGAGAAAAGGAAAAAAATAAAGGACGGAACGATTGGCTGAACCAGGTAAGAAAAGGAAAATCAAGAAAAAAGGGCGAAAAATCGAATCGTGGGGCATAGCCCACATCAAGGCTACGTTCAACAACACCATAGTTTCCATAGCCGACTCGAATGGCAACGTGATCTCGTGGGCATCTGCAGGCAAGAGCGGATTTAAGGGATCAAAAAAATCAACACCGTTTGCAGCGCAGTTGGCGGCCCAGGCGTCAGCCAAAGAAGCCATCGAGCAGGGATTGAAAAAGATAGAGGTATGGGTTAAGGGCCCCGGCTCCGGCCGTGAGGCTGCCATCCGGTCTCTTCAGGCGGCCGGTCTCGAGATTACGGCCATAAAGGACGTTACCCCCATTCCTCACAACGGGTGTCGACCACCGAAAAAGCGCAGGGTTTAGGGAGACGGTATGGCAAGATATGCAGATGCGAATTGCAAACTGTGCCGGCGTGAGGGGATGAAGCTATTCCTCAAAGGCAACCGCTGCACTTCCGAGAAATGCGCTTTCGAGCGAAGGGGTTACGCGCCCGGGCAGCACGGACAAAGTGGAAGGCGAAAAGGGTCGGAATACGGATTTCAACTTCGGGAGAAACAAAAAATGCGCCGAATCTACGGGATTCTGGAGCGCCAGTTTCATAACTACTTTGCCAAGGCCGCGCGTCAGAAGGGGATTACAGGCGAAAACCTGCTGGTCTTGTTAGAGTGTCGCCTGGATAATACCGTGTACCGTCTTAGCCTTGCTCCTTCGAGAAAATCAGCCCGTCAGCTAATACTACACAGGCATTTCGCTGTTAACAATAGAATTGTGGATATACCATCTTATCAATTGAAACCAGGAGATATAGTCAGGGTTCGTGAGAAAAGCCACAACCTGGATATCATTCACTCGTCGCTGAAAGATGCCGGAAAGGGGTTTGATTATTCCTGGCTTCGACTGGATAAAGCCAAAATGGAAGGCGAGCTTCTGGAGCGCCCCAAGCGGCTTGATATACCTACCGTGGTTCAGGAGCAGATGGTTGTTGAGTTATACTCCAAGTAATTTCTGGAGGCTGAATAGATGAAGTGGAAAAGCATGCAAATGCCAAAGGAATTGGTTCTGGATGAAAAATCGAGCACCGACTATTATGGGAAATTCTTTATAGAGCCCCTGGAGAGAGGGTTCGGGCACACGCTCGGGAATGCGTTGCGCCGGGTCCTGCTTTCATCGATTCAAGGTGCCTCGGCGATTGCCGTCAGGATTGACGGTGTATTGCACGAATTTTCGACCATATCCGGTTTAATGGAAGATGTCACCGAGATCGTATTGAATGTCAAAAAATTGAAATTCAGATTGCTCGGCGATGAACCCAAGACGATAACCCTTGCGGTCACTAAAAAAGGGGAATACAAAGCCGAGGATATCGAAACCGACGCCGATATTGAGATTGTTAATCCTGATCTGCATCTTCTGACCCTGAGCGACGATACCAAGTTTAGAATGGAGATAGACGTTGATTCCGGTCGAGGATATGTTTCTGCGGATCAGAATAAGAAGCCGGGCAAACCCGTCGGTACGATTTTCCTTGATACCAGGTTCTCGCCGGTGACCAAGGTCAATTATAC
>CBEWDL010000006.1:0-38441 GCA_965555375.1 uncultured bacterium | reverse complement strand
CTATCTGGACGATAGTGGCATCGTCGGCTTCGCGATCCAGGTATTCGTACAGTTTGTCGACCGCTTCCTGGCAGGTCATTTTTACTTCCCTTTAAGTATTCCTCTTTCCCGGGCGAATTCCCATAGCTGCTTCTGAAGAATCTTTCTTCCTCTGAATATGCGGGACTTTACAGTCCCCACGCTTATGTCCAGAATCTCCGCAATCTCCTGGTAGCTAAATCCCTCAACATCACTTAACAGCACCGCCAGTCTGAATTGTTCCGGGACATTTTCCAATGCGTTTATTATGTCGTCAGAGACATAATCCTTGAGCATCTCGGTTACGGCTTCCGCTCCCCTTGCCTCCGATTTGTCCGAAGCCGTAATCTCTTTTACTAATTCATCGGCCAGGCAGAAGTTTTCTATAGCCTGGAAATCGACCATGTCGGGTTCCTGCTTTTTCTTGCGGTATCTGGTGCGAAAAGTATTGGTCAATATCGTCAAAACCCACGCCCTGGCGTTAGTGCCTCTCTCAAATCGATGGAAGAACCTGAACGCTTTCAAATAGGCTTCTTGAACCAGATCTTCAGCGTCCCTCACATTGCGGGTCATTCTGAGGGCAATGTTATACAGGTTGTCCAGCAGGGGCAGGAATATGCTCTCAAACTCTCTCTTTTTCTCTTGATCGTCTTTTCTATCAGCCATATTATTACCGCAACTTGAATTGTAGTTTGAAAATGAAAGTAGCGACATGAGAAGGTTTTGTCAAGGGTTATTCTCGATAGCGGGAGTTGGCTTTCTTGCTACCTTCTTATCTCTCAGCACATCCGCTGGCAGCGCACATCCAGATGCCGATTTGTTCTGGATTTTTTTCAAAGACAAGGGCGACGAAATACCGATTCGCGTTTCCGATAAGGCGGCTCACCGAAGATATATGCGGTCATCTTTATCCGAATTTTCGTGGATGGACGCTGCGGTAGAAAAAGAATACATTGAAGATCTAAAAGTTAGGGGAACTCGCATACGAAACGTATCCCGATGGCTCAATGCAGTCAGCGCCTGTATGGAAGAGAATAGCTTAAATGAGATAGTCGAGCTTCCCTACGTTAAACGTATCAGCCCGGTGTCCTCCTACTCCCGGCCGAGAGCCCAGCCCGATTATGGGGCCGCTTTCAGGCCTGGCAAAGCGGCGGCTTATGACTATGGCCCATCCTCTGGCCAGATCTCCATAATCGCTATAGATTCTCTTCACAATATCGGCCTGTCCGGTAACGGCATATTGATTGGCATCATGGATACCGGCTTCGACACGAGTCATTCGGTTTTCTCGCATCTCAGAGGCGATGACCGTGTTCTGGCGACCTATGATTTCATAAACGGTGATTCGAATGTTGTCGATGAGCCTGATGCCCAGCGAACGCACGGGACACAGGTTCTCTCGGCGCTTGGCGGGTTCAGCGAGGGTTTCCTGATCGGCCCCGCTTTCGGCGCAGAGTTCGTTCTTGCCAAAACCGAAATAGTTCTTGGCAATGTTGAGATTCAGGCCGAAGAGGACAACTGGGTTGCGGCAGCAGAATGGATGGAATCTATGGGTGTGGACATCATCTCATCTTCTCTCGGTTATATTGACTGGTACGATACCACACAGCTCGACGGTCAGACGGCCGTGATTACGCAGGCAGCAAACATAGCCACGTCGCTGGGGGTGGTGGTCGTCAATGCCGCCGGGAATGAGGGCAATACCAGCTGGCGCAGGGTTATCCCTCCCGCCGACGGCGATTCGGTCATTGCGGTCGGGGCGGTTAATTCCGCCGGTGAGATTGCCGAATCCTCATCGCGGGGGCCGACGGCTGACGGGCGAATAAAACCTGATTTTTGCGCCCTGGGTGTATCCGTTTTCCTGGCCAACTGGATGGGCGGCTACGGTTTTTCCAGCGGCACCTCGTTTTCGACTCCGCTTGTCGCCGGGGGGATTGCGCTTCTACTCGAAGGTCATCCTGGTTGGACATTAGCTGAAATATTGACGGCTCTTAAGGGTTCGGCGTCTCATAACTTTCTTCCGAATAACACCTATGGCTGGGGAGTGCCTGATTTTACATCGGCCTTCTACGGGCAGGCCGGATGGCCATCAGGTGGACCCTCCATTTTGATAGCCCCGCATCCGGCAGTCGATTCGGCAATCTTCTATCTTACGGTGGCCGGAGGAGGTAAAGGAGAATTATCGATTCATGACGTCTCAGGAGCTCTTGTGAATCGTCTGGGGGTTCGAGCCGACAGTTCCGGAGTGGTAAAGCTGGTTTGGGACGGCAATAACAGTTCTCATCGGCATGTTGCCTCGGGAATCTATATTTGCAACCTCAGTATGGGTGGAGAGAACGCTACCGAAAAATTCTTCTTTATTTCAAACCGCTAATTCCGGCTGGATTCTGTTGTAACACGCAAACTGTAGCTGATCGTCTCTTATCAACCTAATCTGAAAATAAAATTAGAAATACCCTATATCGATCGCGGGGCGAAACCCCTTGACAATCGGGTTTAAGCAGATACATTTGCCGTGAGAATTCTGCAAGGCAGATGTAATCAGGGTCTGCGTTGAAAGGTGGAAGTCTGCAAAATCAATTTAAAGGTAAGCAAAGATACGAAGATAGAAACATTCTGGGATCTGAAAGGCGATTAATAACATGAGGCTTTACGAGCACGAGGCCAAGATGCTTTTCGGCAAGTTCGGGATTCCACTACCCGAAAGCGGCCATGCCCGTTCAGGGGAAGAAGTCGAGGAAATTGCGGGGAGACTTGGTCTTCCGGTAGTCCTTAAATCTCAGGTATTGGCGGGAGGGCGAGGCAAGGCCGGCGGCATCAGGATTATTACCGAAAAAGAAAACCTTCAAGCTCAGTCAGAAGAATTATTCAATCTCAAAATCAAAGGTTATCCGGTGGGTTCGATTCTGGTGGAGAAAGCGCTCGATATCGATCGGGAACTCTACCTCGGGATTACCATCAACCGAACCGACTACAGGATTGCGGTGATCGCATCGGATTCGGGGGGAGTCGATATCGAGAAAGTTGCGGCGGAGACTCCGGAGAAAATCTACACTAAAGAATTGGAGATCGACGAGAAATTTTATCAGTTCCAGGCCATACGGCTTGGCGGGAAAATCGGGATTCCATCGGATAAGATTCCCAATTTCGCCGCAATTGCCCGGGCGTTATTGAAATTTTTCAGATCTTATGATGCCAAGCTGGCGGAGATCAATCCGCTGATTGTTACTAAATCCGGTGAACTGATTGCCGCCGATGCTCGGGTCAGTCTCGACGATGATGCCTTGTTCCGCCATCCCGACCTGAAAGAGATGGGAATCGAGAAACGTCATGAGGAGAGTGAGCTGACTCCGCGGGAGGTTCAGGCCCGCGAATGGGGAATCCCCTACCTCGATCTGGATGGCGATATCGGCATGTTTCCGGGCGGCGCCGGTTTCGGTATCATGGGCAATGATTTTATTCGATATTTTAAGGGGAAACCGGCCAATTTCATGGATTCCGGCGGCGGGCCATCGCCCGAACGGATTGCCGGAATGCTGGTTTTACTCGATGAGAACTCTCAGGTGAAAGTTATATTCGGCGCCAGGTTTGGCGGTATCTCTCGTTGCGATGATTTTGCAAAGGGAGTTGTGAAGTTTTTGCGGGAGCATGGGTTATCGAAACCGATGGTTCTGCGAATGACCGGCAACATGTGGCAGGAGGGTGTGAAAATATTCGAGGAGGCCAGAGGGGAAACTCCGGAGCTGTTTGAAAAGATAGAGTTTCACGGCATAGAGGTGCCGATCGAGGATATAGCCAGAAGGGCGGTGGAACTGGCAGAGGCTGCAAGGTGAGAAAGCTTATTTTTCTAATATTGATTATCGGGCTTGCCTGTGCGGGACCATTTCGCCGCGGCGGCGTGTTACGGGACGGCCCTGTTCCATTTCAGACGATATTAGCGGGATCCCACAGTCTGGCAGATACCGCTTTCATTGAATTGATAACAAATGAAAGAGAATGGGAGCATATCTGGCTTGTTGCCAAGGGACTGGTCGATCCCCTGCCCTCAAGACCGACCGTTGATTTCAAACGCCAGTATGTAATAGCCGCTTTCATGGGGCAAAGGCGGAGTTCGGGTTATCGTATCGAGGTAACATCGATTGAGAAAGAGGGCAAGATTTTGAACGTATATATTAAAAGATATGAGACACCCGGCATGCTCACGGTTGTTACAAATCCATTTACCCTGGTGCGCATACCAAAAGGCGATTACCGGCTCGAGGTTATTGAGGAGATCGTAAAATGAAAATAGGGAAAAGACTGATCATCGAAGGCAAAGGTTATTGAGATATGGCGATACTCTTAACTAAAGATTCAAAAGTAATAGTCCAGGGAATTACCGGAACCGGCGGATCATTCCATACCAAACGTATGCTCGAATACGGCACCAAAATCGTGGCCGGGACATCGCCTGGCAAGGGCGGACAGTCTATTGAAGGAGTTCCGGTAAGAAATACGGTTGCCGAGTGCGTTTCTCAATTCGACGCCGATTTTTGGGTGTTTTTCCTGCCGGCAAAATTCGCCGGCGAGGCGGCCATAGAGGCAATTTATGCCGGGATCAAGACCATAGTTGTGGTTCCGGAGCATATCCCGATCTCCGATATGATGCAGGTTAGAAAGGCAGCCAGAGAACATGGCGCCGTGGTGATCGGGGGTAATACTGCCGGCATAATCACACCGGGACAGGCGAATGTCGGCATTATTCCCGATGTCGCATTCAAGGCGGGCCGGGTCGGCACCGTATCCAGGTCGGGTTCTCTCACTTATTATGTTGCCGATACGCTTACCAGGACAGGATATGGCGAGACTACCTGCGTGGGACTCGGGGGCGATCCCGTGCTCGGGTCCACTTTCGATGAGATACTGCTTCTCTTTGATAAAGATGATGATACGAAAGCTATCGTAATGGTCGGCGAGATCGGCGGCGTATATGAGGAACGTGCGGCCGAAACGGTAAAGAGGCTTTCCAAACCTGTAGTCTGCATGATAGGCGGTGTCTTCGCGCCGCCCGGCAAGAGGATGGGGCATGCCGGCGCCATCGTAGAAGGCAGCATGGGCACGGCACAATCGAAACTTGACGTTTTGATTAAAGCCGGAGCCCATCACGCAAAAACCTTCATGGATATCCCGGAGATTCTGCAGAGGCTAAGCGTATGAGCTATCAGCCGGAGCCGGTGGCGAGAGTTCTCAGAAAAGGAATCACCGAATCTATCCATTACGGCTCTGCGGCGGTGGTCAGCGCTGATGGTCGCCTGTTGTATCGGATTGGCGATCCCTATTTTGTAACATATTTACGTTCATCCGCAAAACCGTTTCAAGCTATACCGGTTGTGGAATCCGGAGCGGCCAGAGAATTCGGATTCACCCCGGCGGAAATCGCAATTATAGCCGGTTCGCACTCGGGAGAGGATCTTCATGTTCGGACCGTTCAATCGATACTCGATAAAATCGGCCTCGGATCCGAACATTTAGAGTGTGGTAGCCATCCGCCCATCAACGACAGGACATCAGAGTCGCTGATAGATCCAGGGGCGCAACGGTCGGCTTTGTACCATAATTGCTCCGGCAAGCACGCCGGGATGCTGGCCCTGGCGGTGTTTAAGAATTTATCTATGGATGACTACCTTTCGCCTGCCCATCCGGTCCAGCAGGCTATAAGAAAAACGGTTGCAGAAATCTGCTGTTACCCTGAAGATAAGATCATGGTTGGAATCGATGCCTGTTCGGCGCCGAATCATGCGCTGCCAATCTATAATATGGCCCTGGGATTCGCCCGTCTGGTAACCCCGAACGCCGTGCCCAGGGAAAAAGCTTCTGCCTATACTACCGTTAGTATGGCCATGATGGAGCATCCCGAGATGGTGGCAGGCAATGGCAGGTTCGATACCACATTGATTTCCTCTCCCGGTGAAAAGCTTATCTCCAAGGATGGCGCCGAGGCTCTGGAATGTTTCTCTTTTGTCGACCGCAGGTTAGGCGCAGCCTTAAAGATAGTTGACGGGGCCAAAAGGGCATTATTCCCGACGGCTGTTGAATTTATATATAAAATGGGGGCGCGATCCAGACCGGGTCCATTAGACAAATTTCACAGACCAATCATCAAAAATTGGCGGGGGCTCGATGTTGGCCATATTGAGCCCGGATTCGAGATAAGAGAGGTAGATCATGAATAAGATTTTTCCCTTAATCGGAAGGATTTCCGATTCGAGCCTTCTGGCGCGCACCGTGTCATGCTGGGAGGAAGCAATCAAAAGAGGCGGCTGGAGCAAACAGGTTCTGGATTCGATACCTTTTACGTTGCTTCCGGCCGAATATAAACCCAGTATCGTGGTGCACACCAATGGCGTTGCGGAATGTGCCGTAGCCATGGGGGAGGTTATCAAGAGAGCATACGGGAGCAATGTCGATCTGGATATGGACATTCTTATTTCAGGGGCGATACTGCACGATGTTGGCAAGGTGCTGGAGTATGCGATGGAGAAGAAGGGCTATGTTAAATCAGAATACGGAAAGCTTATTCGTCATCCTATCTCCGGCGCCAGCCTGGCCGAGGAGGTTGGTCTTCCCCCGGAGGTAGTGCATATCATCTGGACCCATTCCCACGAGGGAGACAGAACGCCTCGCACGGTCGAATCGGTGCTTGTCCACCACGCCGATTTCGCCAATTTCGAAGCGCTGGGGGGGAAGGGGTAGGGAATCGCGATAAATAAATCCCCGTAGATTGAGTATCAGGGGAAGTTTTTGGGATTTTGGCTACGCTATCTATTTGATTATGATCTGGGCGAAATCGATGAGTTTGAAGTAGCGTATCACGATGATTGATTTTCCCGTAGGCCTCTGCAGGATCAACCCGGCAGATCCTATCTGATCAAGACAGGGCGGAGGTGATTGCGAATTTTTAATTTGTTGATATACTGGAAGGAAAGATTATATCGTTCAGGGAGGAATTGATGGCGCTTCAGCGAAGACAGGCGAGTTTGAGTGTCGAGGAGATACCGAAACAATGGTACAACATATTGCCGGATCTGCCGGAACCGTTACCACCGCCAACCGACCCGGAAACAGGTGAATCACGGATCAAAGCTCTGCCTGAGATGTTAGTCGGCGAATGTTTAAAGCAGGAGTTTTCCACGGAGAGGTGGATCGATATCCCTGAAGAGCTGCAGGAGTTGTATGCCCAGGCGGGGCGGCCGCGTCCTTTATTCCGCGCCTTGAATCTTGAGAAGGTTCTTGATACGCCGGCGCGCCTGTACTATAAAGGGGAATTTTTCAGCCCCACGGGAAGCCATAAGGTCAATACAGCCATCGCTCAGGCTTATTATGCTAAAAAGGAGGGCTATAAACGTCTAACAACCGAAACCGGGGCTGGCCAGTGGGGCACCGCTTTAGCCTACGGGGCCAGTCTGGCTGGTGTTGAATGCACCGTTTTCTGGGTCCGGGCGGTCCATGACTGGAAACAGGACCGCCGCGGTTTTATGGAGCTTCTGGGTGCCGATGTGCACGCCTCGCCCAGCCCTCATACTGAATTTGGCAAAAGCCTCTACGATCAGGATCGTAATCATCCTGGCTCGCTGGGAATTGCTATTTCCGAGGGACTTGAGGATTCCAGGAAAAATACCGATGCCGTTTATTGTCTTGGATCGGTGTTGAACCATGTACTCCTGCACCAGACTATCATCGGCCTGGAGGCAAAAAAGCAGTTTGAGATATTTGATGATTACCCCGAAGTAGTTATTTCCTGTGTGGGGGGCGGCTCGAATTTCGGCGGTTTTGCCATACCTTTCATGCATGATGTCCTGAAGGAAAATAAGAAAGTACAGTTTATCGCCGCTCAGAGTCAGGTTGCCCCCAATCTCCAGGGTGAATACCGGTATGATTTTGCCGACTACGCCGAGAAGACGCCTATGCTGAAGATGTTCACCCTGGGGCACCAGACGGACATGGCCCCGATTAAGGGTGACGGCTTACGTTATCATGGCTGTTCCCCGATATTGAGTTTGCTGCGGCATAAAGGATATATCGATACCGTGGCTTATGCCGGGGACGAGAAGCATGTTTTCAGTCAGACTCGAAAATTCATTCAGGCTGAAGGCTTTCTACCGGCGCCGGAATCGGCCTATAGCGTGGCTTGTGCCATAGATGAGGCATTGAAGTGCAAAGAGTCCGGCGACAAAAAGGTAATAGCTTTTAACGTAAGCGGTCATGGATTCATGGATATCCCCGGTTACCGTGAGGTTCTGGGTCTGTGATCGTTATCGGAGTTTTGTGAATTTATACAAATCTGGCAGATTTTAGAAAAGCGGTGTAAAGAAAAGCATCTACCGGCGATGAACTAAAGCTGTTCTCTGTGCGGCCGGTTTGTCTGACCTGAAGGTTTATTATGCAAGTTGCGGGATTTTCTGGGAAAAGCTCTTTAAGCCTTTAAAGGTTGACAAAGAAAATGTCGGTTTGTATCATTGCGAGCGCTAGCGGATATCGGCGTCATTTTCGGCTTTTTTCGTTCGGAGTGGCGCTGGGTGGGGAGGTTAAAACTCGCGAGAATGAATAATTGAAAAGGCAATAAGACTTACAGGAAAATAAGGTAAATTGGTGGGCGCATTGCATGTATGAAATAGATTGTTGAGGTATTGAGATGAAACTGGCTAAGAGAATGTCCCGGCTGGGAACCGAGACCGCGTTTGTAGTTCTTGCTAAGGCTAAGCAACTCGAGGCTCAGGGGAAGAAAATCATACATCTTGAGATCGGTGAACCGGACTTTGATACCCCCCAGAATATAATAGATTCCGCTATCGACGCTTTGCGCGGCGGCTGGACGCATTATGGACCTTCGGCCGGCTTACCGGAGTTGAGGGAGGCGGTTGCCGAGGAGGTTACCAGAACCAGGGGAGTAAAGGTCGATCCGACCGAGGTGGTCATCACGCCCGGCGGCAAGCCGGTTATGTTCTTCGCCATGCTGGCCTTGATAGACGACGGCGATGAGGTCATATATCCTAACCCCGGTTTTCCTATTTACGAATCGGTAATAGATTTTATCGGTGCTAAGTCGGTGCCAATTCGATTGAGGGAAGAGAATCAATTCCGTCTCGATGTCGACGAATTGGTTTCCCTGGTGACGCCGAAAACCAGGATGATAGTGATCAATTCGCCTCAGAATCCCACCGGTTCCGTTCTAACTGAAGAGGATCTCAGGGCAATTGCCGATATATCCATTAAAAACGACATAATCGTCCTTTCCGATGAGATCTATTCTCGAATAATTTATGACGGCGAGCATCGGTCCATGTATAGTTACGACGGAATGCCTGAACGGATGATAATTCTGGATGGCTATTCCAAGACCTATGCTATGACCGGATGGCGCCTCGGGTATGGGGTGATGCCCGCTCCCCTTGCTGAGCAGGTGGCGAAGCTTCAGACCAACTGCAATTCCTGTACCGCCAGTTTCTCACAGAGAGCCGGAATATCGGCCTTGACCGGTCCCCAGAATGACGTGGAGGCCATGGTCGGTGAGTTTAAGAAAAGGCGGGATATAGTGGTTGAGGGGCTAAATAAAATCAAAAACGTTCATTGTCTGGTTCCCGACGGCGCTTTTTATGTTTTCCCAAACGTCTCCCGAGCGAGGCTGAAATCGGGGGAGTTGGCCGATAGAATCCTCGAGGAGGCTGGCGTTGCTCTTCTCTCCGGCACCTCTTTTGGATCGTTCGGAGAGGGATTTATTAGAATCTCCTATGCCAATTCCATTGAAAATATCAATAAGGCGCTGGAGCGGTTGACGGACTTTTTTGCTAAAATCTAGCTATTCGGGGGTCTGGAACAAAATAATATTCTCGTCTGTTTCCCTGTTAAGGAAAAATGGTTATTGCCGAATTTGATAATGAGCAGGTATTTTGACGTAGATTTTATGCCAGCGTTTGAAGACAAAATATTTCGTAAAAAAAAAGTTGACTTAACCAGAGATCTCTGCTATAGTTTTTTTGCCCTGTGGTGGTCTGGCAACGTTTAGGAGTTTATTTGGCGTTCGAATGAATTGCTAATACCAAGGAGGGAGTCATTACTTTCAAAATCATTTTAAACAAATGGAGGTATAAAAGGGAAAAAGAGCTAATACTTTTTTTAACGTTAGTCACATCAAATCCAAACAAAATCTTTAAAGGAGGGATGAAACTTGTATCGAAAGCCTGCATTTAGGCTGGCTGCTGTGATTCTGGCGCTACTGGTTGCGTCTTCGGCATGGGCCGGGACAACCGGAAAGATCGCCGGAAAGGTTCTCGACAGAGATTCGGGCGAACCTCTGCCAGGGGTTAGCGTCCTGATAACGGGAACCGTCATGGGAGCAGCCACAAACATTCAGGGTGAGTTCTTTATCATCAACGTCCTGCCAGGTAATTACGATCTGAAGGCGTCGCTGGTTGGATACGGCCCGGTGGAGGTCCAGAAGGTTAAGGTTTCCATCGATTTGACAACATCCGTTGATTTTGAGCTGAGCACGGAAACAATCGATATGGGGACGATCACTGTGGAGGCTGAACGTCCTTTGATCGAGAAAGATATCACCTCTTCCCGAATCCTTATCGCCTCGATACAGATCACCGATTCGGCTGTTGATGGTATCGTAGATGCCGTCAACTTTAGCGCTGGCTCGGTGCTGGGATCTTTCCGCGGCGGAAGACAAGACCAGGGCGAGGTGGTCTACATGCTCGACGGCGTCAATGTCGGGAATCCCCTGGGAGCGACTCACAGGGGGACCAACCCCGGAGCGGGCACCCAGGCTCTTGCCACTGTTATCCCCAACGAGGCTATCCAGGAGGCCGAGGTTTTGACAGGCGGTTTCGGGGCTGAGTACCCGAACGTCCAGTCTGCTGTCATCAACATTGTTACTAAAGAAGGCAGCAAAAAGTACACTGGAAAGATAAAATCCAAAGCGTCGCCGGAGGTCATATTCGGCCGGGATAACATGGAAGATGATGTATACTATCTCGATTGGGCCGCGCCCGGCAGCACCGTCGTCCTGACGAGACCAAAGGTTGATGACGAGAACCGCTCCGATTTCTACGACATGCGCCAGCATGAGTTCTCTTTCGGCGGCCCGATTCCGATTTCGGAGATGGATATTCCGGGAGAGCTCTCGTTCTTCACGTCAGGTATCTATACGTATCAACGTCGTTACCAGGACCAGAGAGCCTGGAATAAGGACCAGTCGGTCACAGGTAAGCTGACTTATCAGATAAGCTCGTCGAGGAAGCTTACGTTTTCGGGTCTGAAAATGTCCGGAAGCAGGTTACCGTGGGCGAGAAGCTACATGCAGCATCTCACCTGGGGTCAGCCCAGTTACTACCACAGGATCGATGTTGACCTGGAAACCGGTGAGTTGGTGAGAGTTGACACCTTTTATACCCCGTATGAATGGATCTTCGCGCCGGAGAGCAACAAGGGCACTATCGCCGAGGATCTGGTCGATCACTGGATCTCCGAGTACGGCGATGACACCTGGGATGCCGATTCTGTTCAGGCCTATTTCGATGATAATTTCGACGCCGCCGCTTATCACGGATGGGATGATATGCCGGATTCGATCAGGGAAGGTGCGGCGCAGTATATCGAGGGTCTCGGTTATGCCCGTCGCTATACGGATTACGACATGGCCAATACCCTGCAACGTCCCGAACACTGGTCAAACGAATTCAAAATAGAATTCACAAACAACATCAGCGCGAAGAGCTTTTACAATATCAGTTTTTCCAGGTTCCTGACGGCTCAGAGGATCAGGGTGTATGACCCCTGGGATGGTCACCCGCTTGCTCATGATGAGTTCGCTGACACCAGAATAGGCGCTCCAGCGCCTACAGCTATCGAGTCCTCCCAGCTGCGCATCAACCCGATGTATCTCGCGCGAATCAGGCAGGATGATAAGGCTATAACCAGCACCCTCAAGGGAGATATCACCAGCCAGATTAACTCCTACAACATGGTGAAATTCGGCGGTGAGGTAAAGTGGTATGATCTACTTTACAATTACGAGTCGTACGCCTCGGGCGGCAACGAGTATACCTCCCAATACCACGAAAAGCCGTTACAGATCGGAGTGTATGCGCAGGATAAAATCGAGACCGAGGGGATGATCGTCAATGTGGGATTGAGATATGATTACTTCGATCCGAAGACGATTGTACCATTCAACTTCTTCGATCCCCTGAATGATGAATACCGCGACATCAATAATCCTCTTTACAGGCAAGCCTGGGACATTGATAACAGGTTGAAAAACCCGGTCCCTGCAACGAAGAAGCAACAGTTATCGCCGAGAGTAGGTATCAGCTATCCGATTACGGAAAAGGATGTGATGCACGTTACCTATGGTCACTATTTCCAGCTTCCCGTTTTCGACGATTTCTATTATAACCATGCCTTCGATTTGAGGGGTGCGTTCAAATACATCGGCAATCCGAACCTCCAGGAGCAGAAGACCGTAGCTTATGAAGCCGGAATCGAGCATGGTTTCAATGACTTCGTGAAGCTTTCGGTTGTCGGTTTCTATAAAGATATCGCCGACCTGGTGACCAACAAGAAATATGAAGATCCTTTGACCGGCGGCATCTTCTGGATCAACGAGAATGCCGACTATGCCCGCGTAAAGGGATTCGAGATCACGATGAGCCAGCGTCCATGGCGCAATCTTTCCGGTATCGTCTCTTACACCTATCAGGTGGCCAGGGGCAGGGCTTCAGAGCAGCAGCAAACCTTCCTGGACGACTATTACAACAGGAAACCGAGGACAGAAGATTTTCCGCTCGATTGGGATCAACCCCACACGGTCAAAGCCAACTTCAACTACAGAATCCCGCCTGCCGAGGGAATGCTTCTGGGCGATTGGGGATTTGATATGGTGTACACCTATGGCTCCGGCAGACCTTATACAGGCACGGCAACGGTTATTCCGCCGAATCTGCCGCCGATCAACCAGGAGAGATTTCCGAATGAATGGAGAATCGACCTGCGCCTGGATAAGGGCATAAACATCTACAGGCAATACAACCTCAACGCCTTTGTCGAGATCCGGAATCTGACCGACAGAGCCAACATAACTGATGCCATAGATCTGGAGAAATACGAGATATCCGGCGATCCGGCAGGTCAATTCGGTGACCCCAACGTTTATTCATCGCCGAGAAGAATTCTGTTGGGAATGCAGTTGTCATTCTAGCACGGCAATCGAAAATGAATTACCTGAATATTCAGGGAGGATAGAAAAAAGATGCAAAAACAGATTTTCAAGGGGATTGCCGGCGGCCTGATGGCACTCGGTTTGATCGTGGTGTTCAGCCTGTCGGCATGGGCCATGGATAAGGAAGTGGCTGAAAATCCCCTGTTATATAATCGTGGAGCTGCCAAACCAGCGGTTGTGGACCAGGTAATCTGCCAGGTCGGCTTTGTGTGGAACCGGATCCACAACTCGACAGTGCATAAGGCAACGGGGACAAACGAACAAACCATCCTGATCGGGGACAGCAACATGGAATACCCGTCGATGCTCTGGCTGTATCCCTCGGTCTACGCCGCGAGCAATCACTACCTTTATTTCTCCAGCTTGCGGATCGGCCAGGGGGAGAAGCTGGTGCATTTAGCCACGGATACCTCCCCGGGCATCGATCAGACGTCGACAGACACCGATCCAAATGCAATAAGTAATTTGGATACTTATTTCTGGATCTCGGATGATTCGCCGAGCGTTGGCCCGGACGATTATATCGGTATGGGCGTGCACGCCAGAACCTATGCCTGGTCGGAAACCTATCGCGACGATTTCATCGTCTACGACTTTCATCTTGTCAATCTGAATGCGAGTACACTGGAAGATATATATGTTGCCTGGCATTCTGATCTCGATATCTCCATGGCCGCAGGCGGTGATGGCACGCAGGGCTTCTGGCGCGATGATAAGCCGGATTATGTAAGCCCTACCAGGGGTGGCGTTGCAGGTGAGTATATCTCCTACATGTACGATGCCGATAACCCCACGATCGCTGGCGATGACACCGGCGGCAAGTTTTTGCCCAAGGAGTCAACCGGTTATATCGGCACCAGGCTTCTATATTGCCCGCCGATAGTTGGCTCGGATGAGCCGACGATCCAGCAGGGTCACGGCTGGTGGGATTGGAACTCCGATCCCGGGACGGACGTCGATTGGATGGCTCATATGACCGACGGCCTATGGTCGGCTCCTCCGCCGTCGCCGCACGACTTCCGTTATATCCAGAAACTCGGCCCGTTTGATATCGCGGGCAATGACTCGATCAGGGTGGTATTCGCCTACGGTATCGGTGAGGGTCTCGATGGTATGAGAGCCAACCTTGCCTGGGCAGACTCCCTGTACAAGCTCGACTGGGTAGGCCCATCGGCTCCTGCCGCGCCGGAGTTTACTCTGACTCCCGGAGACAGGCAGGTTGATATTGCATGGGAAGCCGACACTGAGACTACTCCCGATCCTGCTACCGGCGTGATCGACTTCGAGGGTTATCGTGTCTGGCGGAGAACCGGTACAACCGGCGCCTGGTCACTTCTCATGGAGTGCGACCTGGTCAACGAGATCGGGCACAATACCGGTTTGGTGCACTCCTATCTCGATACCGACGTTAGTAACGGTTTCCAGTACAGCTACGTAGTTACGGCTTTCGACCGTGGCGAACCCGAAAATGGCATTGAGTCATTTGAATCGGGTAAAGGTGGATTTCAGACGGTAGAGCCTGGTCTGGACTCTCCGACTGCACGCGCGGATGTCACCGGTATTCACGTGGTGCCCAATCCGTTTGTCAAGTCGTCTCCTACAGGTTTCGGATTCAATCCGACCCAGGATAACCCTTCTGAGGAAAGGATTCTGTTCGTAAATCTGCCGGATAGCGCGGCAGCCACCGTTACCGTTTACTCTTTGACCGGCGATGAGGTCATCAAGCTGGAAAAGGACTTTGATCTCCAGGCCGTAAGCTGGGATCTAATTACCAAATCAAGGCAGAAACTAGTATCGGGCGTTTACCTGTATGTCGTTGAATCATCCGGTCTCGACGAGGATTTCATCGGCAAGTTCATGGTTGTCCGTTAAGAAAGTGGAGGTTAGAGAAAAAATGAAAAAATACCTAATACCTGCGGTCATGCTGGCCGTATTGGGTCTCTGCCTTCCGGCTCATGCCCAGTTCGCCAAGGTTGGTACCGTAGGATTGAAATTCCTCGATATCGGCGTGGGCGGTAGAGCGTTAGCCATGGGCGAGGCCTATGTGGCGGTAGCCAACGACGCCTCCGCCATCTTCTGGAATCCGGCAGGAACAGCCAATATTAAGTCTGGTGACTTCTTTGCCGGGTATACCAATTGGCCAGCGGATATTAGTCTATATTCGGTCGCTGTGGTCAAGAAAACGGGCATGGGCCATCTGGGCGTGTCGTTTACAATCTTGAATACCGGCCTTATGAACCGGACCACGACCTATGATCCCGACGGCGATTTCTCCGGAACTTTCGCCTTCGAGGATTGGGCCGCCGGTCTTACTTACAGCCGGTATCTGACCGATCGATTTGCTTTCGGAACGACCTTTAAGCTAATTAAAGAGACGCTTGCCGATTGGGAGGAGACCGGTTGGGCTGTCGATATTGGCACCTATTATGATACCGGCTTCAAATCCCTGCGGCTCGGTATGGCCATTTTGAACTTCGGTCCGGATATGCGGTTCGATATCGAGGACGTCGACGGCGTAGCCGGCGGTTTCCCCGATGGCCTGGACAACGACGGCGACGGTTTCGTGGATAACGATACCGAGGAAGCGGCGGTGCCGCTGCCCTTGACGTTCCGCGCCGGCATGGCATTCGAGGTTCTGGAAACGGCATCGTCTAAAACCACCATTTCGGCTGAGTTGATGCATCCCTCGGACAACGAGGAGCGCTATAATTTCGGCGGCGAATACTGGTTCCAGGATATGCTCGCCCTGCGCGCCGGGTGGAAGGTTAACGCCGATGAGGGCGGATTTACCGCCGGGGCCGGCTTCAAGCTGGGCCTTGCGGATTTCGGCGACGCTTCGTTTGATTATGCTTACAATAACCTGGGCAAGCTTTCCCATATACATCGTGGGTCTTTCAGCTTGTCGTTTTAGAGTCAACGCCAAATTTTAAGGAGGAATTGAAGTGAATTCCCTTAACAAATTGATTCTGAAGGTAGCGGGTTTATTGGCGTTGGCGCTCCTTCTGGCGGCCGGATGTGCGGAAACGCCGGAGGATCCCGATACCAATTTAAAACCTGACACCTTCATTACCAGTTACATCATAGATACGGCCCCCGATTCGGCTACGTTCTACAATGTAACGGTCAACTGGGGATGGTCTGATACCGACGGTGAGGCGCTGGCCTTTCGATACTGGGTCGATTCCGGTGATAGCACGGAAACGTATGATCCAAACGCCACCATCAGGCTCGATTTCCCCAACAATACGACAACCTACACATTCCATGTCCAGGCCAAGGACAATTCGAACGAGTGGGATGAAACCCCGGCCTCGAGGGTCATAGACATCACCGAGACCAGGGATCCAGGCCAGTATAGGCCCGAAACGGCATTTATCGAGGGTCCGGCCGACGGCAGTTTGACATGCCCCGGTATTCATGTCGTGTTTGGCGGCGAGGATGTCGATGGAGTCGTTCTTTCTTACCAGTACAAGCTTGATACTGATGCCGATTGGTTGAGCATTGATAACGACTTGGAGACAGGCGCCGTTGCTCTGGATATTACGGGTATGACGCTGGGATCTCGATCCTTGACGGTGAGAGCTGTAGATAATCTCGCGCAGGTAGACGCATCTCCAGCCGAGGTAAGCTTCATTGTTGTCGATTACCTGCGGCCGGATCTGGCGATAACGTCGGGTCTTATCCCCGGCGCGTTCTTTTACCTGCCTGCCGGCGGTACGGAGACGGACGTTCAGACTGGCTGGGAAGGCAATGCCGCATGGTATTACAGTACCCTGGTGTACCGTTATGCCGTAGGTGATTCTTCGAACTGGTCTGACTGGCAAGAGGACAACAGCGTTCTGGTGACTGGATTAACTCTTGGTCCCGACACCCTTTATGTGGAAGCGAAGGACCTGGCAAATAATTCTACAATCGTAATCTCCGACTTTGGAGTAGGGAGTTTGACAGGTGATAGAGGTGTTCTAGTTGTCAATGGCATTCATTTCGGGGCATACGGAGAGGAGGCATACGATTTCTGGAACAACGTTGATCCTATCACTACATACGGCGCGGATTTCTGGGATTTGTTCAGCGGTCAGGATTATACAAGCACTCCCGTTCTGGATGGGGCCTTAATTGGGACAGGCGCCATCCCCGGTGACGAACTCGGACATTATTCGTCGGCTATCATGATCGTCAACGGCTACAACGGTGACCTTGAGGTTTACCAGTCTATGATTCCGCTGATTTCATCGTATTTGAATGCCGGAGGAAACATTTTCCTGGGTTGCAGGTACGGATCACGTTTTGTCACGGGAGATATAAGATCCTACGCCCATGTTAGCTTCGCGGAAATTGAAGTTAGCATTTCTGGCTTGGTTGCCGAAGTATCCGGTTTGGTGGATCAACCGGGCGCCGGGGTGTCTTATACCGATTTGCCGGCGGAGCCGACAGACCCGGAGGTCACAATGCTGTTCTCTGCGCCGGACTACCCGGGGACGGCCGGTGGTATTCTGGTTGAACCTGCAGCCGGCGGTAAACTCGCTTTTGTCGCTGGCAGACCTTACCGTTTCGAAAGTACGCCCTATAAGGCCAATCTGGAATACATCGTGACGAACTATCTTGGCGAGTAGTAAAGATGGCAGGATGAGTTTGAAAAATCAATTAGATAAAGGAGAAATACGAAAATGGTTAAAAAGACTCCACTGATCTTATTGAAGATTGGATTGGTGACTGCCCTCGCCATCATGATATCCGGCTGTGGTACGGAGGATCCCTGGAGCCCTGATCCCAGCCGCCCATTGGACCTTTCCATGGTCTCGGGGCCGGCCGATACGGTGGCTTATGGTTCCGACATATCATTTTCCTGGACCTCCACGGGAGGCACAGGCGAGGTTCAGTACCAATACCGACGGGATTCGGGAAGCTGGTCAATTCTTTCAAACCTCACCAGCGTTATTCATGAGGATTTGACCAACGCTGGCGCGGACCCGCTCGCTGTCACTTTCGACGTCAGGGCGGAGGATGCCGCTAACGATGCCGATACGGTCTCGCAGACTTTCTGGATAGATATAGCGCCTCCGGCAGATGCAACTCCTCCCACGGCCTGGATAATATCCTCGCCTGCCGAGGGAAGCTTCGTTGCCGCTGGCTCTAACATAACGTTCACCTGGGACGGCGATGATCCTGAAGACGGCGATAATGTCGTGTTCTGGTATTCGTGGCTGGGAGTGGTTTCGGATACCTCTACCAGCCGAACTGTTACTTTGACAAACGTGGCCGCGGCCGATCCAGCGGTATTCTCCCTGTGGGCAATGGACAATAGCGGCAATGATTCTGATTCGGCCTCAGTTTCCTTCGTCACCAAGGATGCCACCATACTCTATGTCGATGACTACCTGTGGTCTGCACCGGCCACGGAGCGCGACCAGAAACAGTTCTACCGTGATGTCCTTGAAGGTTATGCCTTCGCCGAATGGGATATAGCCCTGCAGGGTATGCCCGATTCGGCTTACGTCCTGAATTTCTCAACCATAATCTGGGCATCGGACAGCGATGTAGGCGATGCTGATGGAACCTGGTGGTATGAAATCGGAGATCCGGGTGAGTCCTCGCTTCACTATTTCATGGACAACGGAGGCCACTTGCTGGCAGCTGGAGCCAATATCCTGCAATGGATCTATAACTCCAACCCGCCGGCTCCCGGTGATTTTGAGTATGATTGGCTCGGTTTGAACGATACCGATGGTTGGGATTACTGGGACGATTTCACATGGGCTGTGAGCGCCGGCAACTATGCCGGGATTCCCGATTCCATGAAGATAGACGTAGGTAAGAATGGTGACCAGGTGGATTACGCCGAGGATATTTTTGGCTTCCGTGACAGCACTGTCATTCTTTTCACAAAAGGACTGGATATTTATGGCGAAGAGCCCTATGACTATGGCATTTCAGTGGGACATATCTTCTATCCTGGTGGTGGGAGTGCTATCTCTGCCATGATTAATTTTGATGTCTACTCAATGCCCCTTGCTGGAATGAGGGCGACATTTGGTGTAGTTCTTACAGAGTTCGGTGAATAGGAGCAGTTGATCTGCGATTGAAGAGCCCGCCCCGACCAAAGATCGGGGTGGGCTTTGTTTTTGGTGGTGAATATGATCAGGATAATGTTAATCTTTGCAGTTGCCGTAACCTGTATGGCAACGGCGGCATCGGCCGATGTCGCTATCACGGTTCAAATCGATAGTCTCCTGGCTGATACGGCGTTGGGTAATGCGCTCATCGGCCTTGCCATATATGACATCACCGCAGATAGCACGATCTACAGCCTCAATGCCGATAAGCTGTTTTCGCCGGCATCCAACATGAAACTCTTCACCAGCGCGGCGGCGCTGGAGTTGCTTGGCCCCGAATACCGTTTCAAAACCGGTTTTTTCAGAACCGGCAAAATCGATAAGAAGGGCCGCCTCAAAGGAGATCTGGTGATCGTAGGGGGTGGAGATCCGCTTATTTCAGGGCGCTTCAGAGACGGCGTTACGGAGGTCCTGGAGTTATGGGCAGACAACCTTAAGTCTTTGGGAATCAAAGAGATCAAAGGCGATATCGTGATAGACAACTCTTTTTTCACAGGATCGGAACTCGGCCCCGGATGGTCCTGGAATGATCTGACATACTGGTATGCCTGCCCGATTTCAGCGCTCTCCTTTAACGACAACTGCGTTGATCTCAGGTTTTTGCCCGGAAAAGAGGTTGGAGACCCGGCGATCATTGAGCTCGATCCTCCTACAGATTATATCAATATCGCCAATAAGGCGGTAACCGTCGCGGCGGATTCGGAATTCACGCTCGATTTTTTCAGAATACCTTATACCAACAATGTTACTTTTTTCGGAGGGATAGCGCTCAACGATACCGACCGTGTTGTTGATAACGTTTCCGTGCATCGCCCCGATGTCTATTGCGGACGTATTTTCGCGGATATTTTAAAAAAGGAAAAAATAAAATTTAAAGGTGATTTAAAAAGATTAGAAGATCTTGGGGAAAAATCTAAATTAATGTATTCTCATGCTAAACTTAAACCGCTATTCACCTGGTATTCCGACTCCCTGGGTGTCGTAATTTCAGTGATCAATAAGAACAGCCAGAACTTTTTCACCGAGCAGACCTTAAAGACACTCGGCAGGGAGCTTGGCGGGGAAGGCAGCTTCGAGAAGGGTTTGGAGCTGGTCATGGCATATCTCGACTCGATGGGTATAGGGGAGGATGATTTCGCCATTTACGATGGTTCGGGCCTGTCGCATTATAACATTGTCAAACCGACGGCAATTATTGAGCTTTTGAAGAACATGTGTCGCAGCCCTAATTTTGATACGTATTATGAATCATTGGCGATACCGGGAATCGACAGATCTATGAAAAAACGTCTTGAGGGCATTGAATTCAGGGAGCACGCCAGAGCCAAAACCGGAACAATTGCCAACGCTCGCACTATTTCGGGTTATATCGATGGGCCGCATTCGGGTCATCTGATTGCATTTTCGATTATAGTCAACAATTATAGCTGTGCGACATCCTACGTGACCGACTGGCACGATTCGGTGGTCTCCGTTTTGCTCTCGGAGTATTGATGGATTACTTCCATTATAAGAGAGGTCATTTATACTGCGAGGATGTTCGCGTTTCCGATATAGTAAAGAAATATTCGACGCCACTCTATATCTACAGCTTGAAGACCCTTGTCAGACATTTCAAGGTTACATCGCAGGCCTTCGGCGATATCCCTCACATAATATGCTACGCCGCCAAGGCTAATTCCAATCTGGCCATTTTGAAGGTGGCGGCCCTTTGCGGCGCGGGGGCCGATGTCGTTTCCGGCAACGAGCTTTTACTGGCCGGAAAAGCGGGGATTAAGAACGACCGGATAGTCTTTTCGGGCGTGGGCAAGACCGATGAGGAGATTGAACTGGCGGTAAGGTCGAAAATCCTGTTTATCTGCGCCGAATCTTTCGATGAAATCGAGGCGATTGCAAAGATTGCGCGCCGGAACAGGATTGTGGCCCCGGTGGCTGTTCGAGTAAACCCGGCCATCGATCCCAGGACACATCCTCATATCGCCACCGGGCTCAAGCAAACGAAGTTCGGCCTCAGTGAAAATAGCGCCAAAAAGGCTTACAGGATTTGCCGCCAGGAAAGATGGCTTGATCCTGTGGGGATATCGATGCATATCGGTTCCCAGGTTGAGACGGTTAAGCCCTACGTCGATTCCACTCGCAAAATTGTGAATCTTTATAAATATTTATTGAAACAAAATATAAGTCTAAAGTATATAGATATCGGCGGAGGATGGGCGGCGCAGTTTGAGCGGGACAGCGTCCTGCCCCATCCGGACGATTATGTTTCGGCTATTTCGGATCTTTTTACAAATCTTCCGGTGACCGTCGTTGCCGAACCGGGAAGATCCTTAGTCGGCAATGCCGGGATACTCATTATGAAAGTCATAAGCACGAAAAAAGGAGCATCGAGAAATTTCTGCATAGTCGATGCCGGCATAAATGATTTTATCCGTCCGGCTCTCTACGGAGCGAATCATAGGATTGAACCGATATGCTATAGGTCCGGCAGGCAGGTCGCATACGATGTGGTTGGCCCCGTATGTGAAAACAGTGATTTTCTGGCAAAATCGATCCGTTTGCCGCGAATGGTCAAGGGTGATATACTGGCGCTTTTCACCGCTGGAGCTTACGGCCGGGTTATGAGCTCGAATTACAACGGACGTCTACGAGCGGTTGAGGTGGCAGTGGCGGGTAGTAATGTCTTCCCGATTAGAACCAGGGAGAATCTTCGGGATCTTGTTAGAGGGCAGCGGGCGGTTGATATTAGCAGGAAAATAATAGAGGAATTACTTTAATGATCGATACGGCCAGGCCTTCGAGGGTTGAGATCGATCTTGGATCTCTGAGATTCAACGTTCGGAAGATCAAATCTTGGATCGGGGATAAGACCGGGCTCATGGCGGTTGTCAAGGCCGACGCCTATGGGCATGGGGCAGTACGCGTATCCAGAGTGGCGTCAGAGGAAGGGGTCGATTTTCTCGGCGTGGCAATGCTGGAGGAGGCCAATGAAATCCGCCAATCGGGGGTCGACATTCCGATTGTAATACTCTATCCTGAAAGTTCAAAAAGGAGCGCGGAATCAGCCAGACGCGGGTATTGTGTGACGATATCCGATGTAAGCTCTTATCACGAAATCAGGCAGGCGTTAGGCAGCGATGATGTACCGATCAGATATTTCCTGAACGTAAATACCGGAATGAACCGATATGGTTTGAATTACGATGATCTTGCGGTGGAAGCCGCGATTAATCCCTCCTGGCCGGCTTCGGTTCTGATGGGTTTTACTACGAATCTGGCGGATCCGGCCCGAAGCAATCCGGCTTTGGCCGATAAACAGGTGGAGAATTTTATTGGGATTATGCGCACGGCCCAGCGCTTTTTGCAAGATGGTTTTCTCTATTCCTATGAGTCGTCCGGTTCGCTCTGCAGGCGAAGGGCGGCGGACGGTTCTTTAGTAAGAGTCGGACTTTTAATGTATGGTCTGGCCCCCGGCGAGGAGGGTGCGGAGGAATTAAGACCGGTAATGTCGGTGAAAAGCCGAATCTCGGAGATACATAATCTCCAGGATGGCGATGGCGTAGGCTATGGATTTTCCTATATAGCCGCCAGAAAATCGAGAGTAGCTGTCATTCCGATGGGATATGCAGACGGATATCCGTGGAGCCTTTCAAATAGAGGCGCCGTTATAATAAGAGGTTTCGAGGCGCCGGTGGTTGGACGCGTCTGCATGGATGCCTTCATGGTGGATGTAACAGATATCGAAGGCTGTATGGTCGGCGATGACGTGGTTATACTGGGATCGGTGGGGAAAGCCGGAATCAACGCCGACAGACTGGGCGATTGGGCCGGCTCGTTTTCTTATGAGATCCTGTCAGGCTGGAGTAAGAGATTACCGCGGGTCTATATTGATAACCAGGATTAATATCAACGTTGCCGATATCCGCCGGGAGCCGCAGTTTCATTCGGAGAGGACCAGCCAGGCCTTGTTTAACGAACTGGTGGTCGTTCTCGAAGAAAAAGCAGGGTATTGCAGGGTCAGGACAGGGGATCAATATGAAGGCTGGATTGCGGAACAATTTCTTACGGAGCATGATAATTTCGATGGCCAGGGACCATTTACAGTAGTATCCAATCTTGCGTCCGCTTTCGAAAATGCCGATCTTGCATCCAGAAGGGTGACATCGATCCCCTATGGCTGCCAGCTATTCGGAACTAATGAGAGAGAATTCCTGAAAATTTTGTCCGAAAGGTACGGCGACATCTTCGTCAAGCGGTCGGATCTGTCCGACCCGGATGACATCAAAGAGGCATTTGATTCTGAATCCAACGATCTTACAACGGAGGCGGAGAAATTCCTGGGCGCTCCATATCTCTGGGGCGGGCGGACTTTTTTTGGTATCGATTGTTCGGGATTCATACAGGCAATAATGAAAAGATTCGGTATTCTGCTTCCTCGCGACACGAAAGACCAAATCCGATGTGGGGAAGATGTGAAACGCGAGGAAATCAGGGCGGGAGATTTGCTGTTTTTTCCTCGTCACGTGACCCTGGCTATTTCAGGGAGCTTAATGATACATTCCAGTCTGTCAAACGGCGGAGTTACATTCAACAGCTTTGATCCTCAAAGCCCTGTTTACAGCGAGCATCTTGATGAGTCCTTCATAGCCGCCCGGAGAGTTCTGGAATGAGGGCGTCGGCGAGGATCGCGGGTTTTTTCTTAATATTTTCGGTTGCGATAGCTGCGCCGGAAGAAGCTTCCCCCCAGGAATCGAGGCAGGAATCATTAGAGAAAATACCGTTATATGCCAGAGTAAATATCAACATTGCCGATATCCGGGCCGAGCCAAAGGGGCGCGCAGAACGCGTAAGTCAGGCTCTTTTCAACGAGCTTGTGGAGGTAATCAAGGAACATGAAGAATGCTACAGAATCAGGCAGGAGGATGGGTATGAGGGGTGGATCAGAAAACAATTTCTGACCGTGCACGATAGATTTCAGGGTGACGGTCCCTTTATAGTCGTAAAGAATCTTGCTCCGGCATTCATAAAGCCTGATCTGTCATCGAAAAGGATCACCTCGATTCCCTATGGTTGTTTACTTTACGGTCGAGAAATCGACGGATTTCTGAGAATATCTTCTGAAAGGTACGGAGAGTTTTTTGTTAACTCTAACGACTGTACGGAGATGGAGCTTTTTCATAAGGATGCCGAGCTGGATTCGGCCGGTATTGCGGCCGAGGCCGATAAATTTCTCGGTGCGCCGTACCTCTGGGGCGGGCGTTCGTTCTTCGGGATCGATTGCTCGGGCTTTGTTCAGACTATCATGAATAGATTCGATATAGCCCTTCCACGGGATACTAAAGACCAGATTCGCGCCGGTGTTGAGGTAAAGCGGGAAAATATCAGGGCTGGCGATCTGCTATTTTTTCCCCGTCATGTGACACTGGCCTTATCTAAAGATCTGATGATCCACTCTACCCCATCCAATGGGGGAGTGGCATACAACAGCCTTGATCCCGGAAGCCCGATCTATAGCAAGTATCATGATGAATCATTTATGACGGCGCGGAGGGTTTCTGAGTGAAGACGATTTTGAAAATAGCAGTCCTGTTTATTGTTTTCTTTGTATCGATGTTTTTGCTTTTAATCACGAAAGAATCATCCTCTTCGGGCAGGAGATTTCATAAGGTCTTTTTTGTCGAAACAACGGACGATTGGCAAAAATGCAATCTTGTTAACGGTGCGGTTGATACCGAAAAGCAATCGGTCATATTCCACGGAGAAGCTAAAGAGGGATTTTTAGAATCATTTCAAATCGAACCGGGATTCCCATTCGCCACTTTGCTGTTTTCCTGGAATGCGGAAAAGCTGCCGGCGTATTCCCTTTTGAATTTCGAGGTGGAAGTCTCGGCCGGTGGTGATACATGGCACAGATTCCAATATTTGACCTACGGTGTTATCGATACACTGGAAATGTCTCAAATTAAAGAGTCGCCTGAAAGGATCGACGGAATAGGCTTTGTCGATACAGATATATTAAAGCTCGAAAAGCCGATGAGATTTGCCAGGGTGTTGGTCAGGGCGATCGGAACGGGAGAGTCGAGGGAAATCGTTCTGAGAAGAACATCTTTTTGTTTCGTCGCGGATAACCTTAACTGGAGAGAATATAGAAAATCGAGAGATGTATATTCCGACGTTGAAATCGGTAAAGTGAAATTGGCAGTCCCCTATTATCACCAGCGAGGCATGCCCGAGGGGCTGTCGGGTAACTGCTGCTCGCCTACGTCGGTGACCATGGTTTTGAATTACCATAACAAGAATGTTGATCTTGTGCCGTTCTGCCACGAGGTTTACGATTCCTACCATGACATGTTCGGCAACTGGCCCTATAACGTTCAGGCGGCCTATCTGATGGGGATGAGAAAGACCTGGCTGGAGATACATTCGAGTTTTGATGAGATTTACGAAGAGGTCTCTGAAGGTAAGCCTGTGGTTATAAGCATTGCTTACGGCTACGATGAACTTCCCAATTCTCCTATTCACTCGACAGAGGAGGGACATCTGATTGTCGTGGTCGGTTTCGATGGACCGGATACTGTCATATGCAACGACCCGGCGGGACACAATGTCGAGGACGGTATAATCCGCTACCCACGGAAGGAGCTGGAGACGGCCTGGATTGGCCACGGAGGGGTCGCATATCACCTATGGCCTCTTTAGTTAAGCCGTCGAGAATCGCCCCCGGATCGACCATCGGGATCATAGCGCCCGCCGGACCTCCGGATCTGGAGCGTCTGAGAAAAGGAACCCGATTCTTAAAAAACCGGGGATATCGAGTTAAGGTATACCCTCAGGTGCGGAAAAGACTCGGTTATATGGCAGGCGACGATAGATCCCGTGCGGATGCGCTGAATGCGGCATTTGCCGACAAAGACATTTCGGCAATCTTCTGCGCCCGGGGAGGATTTGGCAGTTTGCGTATCCTGCAAGATGTCAAATTCGATATCATAAAGGCAAATCCAAAGATATTCGTCGGCTATTCCGATATTACGGCTTTGCTTCTGGCCATTTACGAGAAGACGAGAATGGTGACAATTCATGGGCCGATGCCGGCGGTTGAGTTCGGAAGGCGCTTAAGGCGATTTACCGTTGAGAATTTCTTTAAGGCTATAGAATCAAACCTGCCTCCCGGCTCGATAGAGAAACCAGCCGGATATAGAATAGTGCGCATAGTCGGTGGTGTTGCAGAGGGTAGAATAATCGGTGGGAATCTGTCGTTAATGGCAAAGCTCATCGGCACCGGATTTCTGCCGAGCTTCAAGAGCAAAATCGTGTTTTTCGAGGATACCGAGGAGGAGGCTTATAGAATCGATGGTTATCTTTCGCAGCTTCTGGCTGCGACCGATTTCGCCCGGGCAAAAGGGTATATAATCGGTGAATTTCCTCGCACCGAGCCGAGATATGGTCATCCACCAGGTAGGAGCGTTAAGCAGGTCATTAAGGATTATTTTTCAAAACTGGATCGGCCCTGTATCTCCGGTTTTCCTTGCGGCCACGGGGTCGAAAAGATTACAATACCGATTGGCGTGAAAACGGTTCTGGATGCCGATAAGAAGAGTGTATCGTTCAAAGAGGCGGGGATTAGCTGATGATAGTATCCATTAAAGAGTTCGATATTCATCTGGTAAGCACTTTCAGGACAAAGCACGGTGCTTCGGATTCCAAGCGGGCGCTGATCGTCGATATAGACGGGGGCCTGGGGGAGGCGGCGCCGGTTCATTATTACGGCGAGGATGCTACAACCGTCAAGAATTTCGTAGAAAAGGCATCGAAGATATTGGGTAATGATCCTTTCCAGCTCGAATCTTTAGGTGAAAGGCTTGATGGAGTGGCGGCTCTTAATTATAGCGCCAAAGCCGCCATCGATGTGGCGTTACACGACCTGGTGGGCAAGAAGCTCGGCTTACCGATCCACAAATATTTCGGCATCACTCCCCGCGAGGATCTGGCGACCTCGTTTACCATATCGATTTCAGATCCGGATACAATGAAAAAGCAAACGGAAGAATCCCCCGGCTATCATGTATATAAGGTTAAGGTCGGAGTTCCGGGCGATATTGAGATGGTAGCGGCGGTCAGGGATGCCACAAATGCCAGAATCCGGGTCGATGCCAACGAAGGCTGGACCGCGAAGGAAGCGATAGCCAGGGTGAAGGAACTTGAGAAGCTGGATGTAGAATTTATCGAGCAACCGCTGCATCGGGATGATCTCGACGGTTTCAAGCTGTTGCGATCCAGGGTAGATCTGCCCATAATAGCGGACGAGGGGGTTTTCCGCGCCGGCGATATTCCTAAATATGCAGGGCTGGTCGACGGGATAAACATCAAGCTTTCCAAATCCGGTGGTTTGCGCGAGGCTTTCAAGATGATAGCGGTGGCCCGCGCTCACAGGATGAAGGTTATGATAGGCTGCATGGTGGAAACCTCCGTCGGCATTACCGCGGCGGCACAGATTGCATCGCTGGTCGATTATGCCGATCTCGACGGCAATCTGCTCATATCCGATGATCCTTACTCCGGCGTAACCCTGGATAACGGATACCTGAGGTTACCTGCAGGTCCCGGTCTGGGTGTAACAGCAAAATAATGAAATATCTTATTACTTTATCGCTATTGTTATTATCTGTTTCTCAATCCAGGGGGGAGGTCGTTCTCAATGTAGTTTACCCTGAAGCCGACCGGCAACTGCCGTCTGTTGATTCGACATTTATCTTTGGAAAGGTTACTCCTGATGCGAGACTCTATATTAACGATATCGAAATACCGGTACACAAAGGCGGCGGCTGGCTGGCTTACATACCTGTAGATCATGGAGAATTCATATTCGGTCTCATGGCCGTTCTGGAGGACGACACATCTTTTCTGGAACTGCCGGTGCAAATCGGCCTTCCCGGTTTCGACGACATTTATACGGTCCCGCTAATTCCATATTCACCTTATCCTGTTACGGATGTTATGTATTCGGTAGGAGATGTTTTCGAATTTTTTTTCAAGGCGCCGCCCGGCTACAGGGGATGGTTTAGAATTGACGATTCTGATTCTGTAGAAATGTTACCGTTGCAAGCATCTGAAGGGATATATCGGGGCGACGTATTCGGCGAATCTTCAGTGAAAGAAGGCCGATCAAGGTATGTAACCTATGGTGGAAGTTATCGCCTGACGGTTGCCGATACGGGTATGCATAGTATTTTCTATGGATGTGAAAAAGCCGCCGATGGAGATTTCGATCCGGAAAAGTCGATAGTGGCATTGTTGGCCGCCGATTCGGTTTTGACTGTCCTGCCCGAGTTTCCACCGGTAGTCGGAGTCCTTTCGGGGAGGTCCCAGATAATAAGGACCGGCCCGCGCCTGGGATATAAGCTCGTGCATCAGCCGTCTGGAGTTAAGGTGCATATAAGCGGAGCCGAGTCGGGTTATTATAAGATTGAGCTGGCGGAGGGCATAACGGGGTATACGAACATAGATAGCGTAAAGCTGTTGCCGCCGGGCACGGCTATGCCGGGAGGGAGAATATCGTTTATTTCCGTGGACAAAATCGATGGAGGGATTGAAATATCAGCGCATATCGGTGAAAGACTGCCATACGAAATAAGCGAAACCTTATGTCCGGCAGGGATTGACATTGATATTTTTGGCGCAACAGGGGACGTGGATTGGATTAGATATAACACGCACGAAGAATTTTTAAGGCTCGTAAAATGGTCGCAGCCGGCGGATGGCGTATTCAGAATATCGGCGGAGTTTGAGGAAACCGGAATAGGAGGCTATCAGCCGTATTATGATGGCAACAGGTTCGTTATTGGAATAAAAGAGAAGCTCCAATCGAATCCACTTTTTTCAAGCCCCGTCAATAATTTGAAGATCGTAATCGATCCTGGCCATTCGCATGACAGCGGGGCAGTGGGGCCAACAGGATTGAAGGAGAAGGATGCCAACCTCTGGATCGCCCATGAATTGAGATTGATGCTGAAAAGAAAGGGGGCCGATGTCATGATGACCCGTTACGGCCATGAGAACGTAGCCCTCTATGATCGCCCGAAGATGGCCGAGAAATGGGAGGCGGATCTGTTGATATCGATTCATAATAATGCTCTGCCGGACGGCATAAATCCTTTCCAGAATAATGGTACCTCTGTCTATTATTACCATCCGCATTCGAAACCGCTGGCGGAGGCTATTCATAAATATCTATTGAAGGAAACCGGCCTGCCGGATCACGGTCTATATTACGGCAATCTGGTCTTGACCCGGCCTACCTCGATGCCGGCGGTTCTGGTGGAATGCGCTTTCATGATGATCCCCGAGCAGGAAGCGTTGCTTAAAACCGATAAGTTTCAGCGAAAATGCGCAAAGGGTATCCTGAAGGGAATTGAGGAATATCTCCGCCAGTGAGAGGTCACTGTTTTATCGCCCCCGCAGTTATTCCCTCGGTAATCCTTCTCTGAAATATCAAGAAGAATATTATGACCGGTAATGCGGCCACGGTCGACCCCGCCATGGTGACCGGCCAGTCGCTGGATCTCGGGTCCTGCATCAGCGCCAGACCCACCGGCAGCGTATACATCTCGTTGGAGATGGTTAATATCTTGGGAAAGAGAAAAGAGTTCCAGGTCGTTAAGAATATCTGGACGGCCAGAACCGCCAGAGCCGGCTTGCATAGCGGCAAGACGACCTTGAAAAAGATCGTTAGCTCCCCTGCTCCATCTACCCTGGCGGCGTCCTCGAGGTCGGTCGGCAAACCGTCGACATACTGCTTCATAAGAAATACACCTAAAGGCGATACCAGCCAGGGCATTATCAGCGCCAGATAAGTGTCGAACCATCCGAATTTCAGCATCATCTGGAAAATGGGCAGAATCAAAACGTGCACCGGAATCATCAACATTGCCACCGCCGTCATGAATATGGGCCATGTGATCTTTCTGGCGCCCCTGGAAAGACCGTAGCCAACCATGGCGCAGAGTAATAAATTCCCAAACGTGACAGATATGGCCACCAGGCTGGAATTGAAAAAATACCTGCCGAAGTTGTTGGTTTCAAAGACGGTTGCATAGTTCTTAAAAGTGAAACCGATCTCCTTTAAGCTAACAGAAAATACCCCGGGATCTTGAAATGATAATAGCATCATATATAGCATGGGGAAAATCATTACGAGTAGTATTGTTATCAATAAAGATGTAATTATCCATCTGGATGCCCGGCGCATCATGTGGTTCTCCTGATGTTGGTTAGTCTGAATTGGATCAGCGAAAAAACAAGGATGATAAGAAATAACAGATACGCTGCGGCCGATGCATAGCCGATGCCTCCGCGGCTTATTCCCTTATCGAATATAAAATAAACGGCGGTCAGGGTGGAGTTGAAGGGCCTGCCGGAGGTCATAACGAATATCTCGACGAATATTTGAAATGACCTGATGGTATTTAAGACAATCACAAAGGCGAAAGTCGATTTCAGAAGGGGAATCGTAATGTTTAAACTTCTTCTAAAGAACCCGGCGCCATCGACTCGGGCCGCTTCATAGAGTTCGACCGGGATCGATTTTATGCCGGCTAAAAAGATCAACACGTAATAACCGATTGCAACCCAGACATCCATCGCCATGATGGAGAGAAGAGCGGTCTTTTCAGATTGCAGAAAACCGTTCTGTGGCGGAGAGATACCGGCCAGCTTGCAGAGCGAAAAAATATATCCTCCGCGGGAATAAAGATTGTAAAAGATTAAAGCTACGACCACCATAGCGGTGATGGAAGGTATGAAATAAGCCGCCTGAAATATCCGGTGGCCGGGTATTTTTTCAGCTATTAAGAGTGCAAGAAATAGCGCCAGGAGGGTAGTTATAGGTATGGTCCCGAATACGAAAACGAAGGTGTTTTTCAACGCCTTCACGAAAACAGGGTCGGCGATTAGCCGGGAATAGTTCGAAAAACCTATGAAATGACCGGTCCCTCTCAGGAGCTGAAAATCGGTCAGGGAGAGATAGAACGAGTAGCCTATAGGATATAGCCAGAAAACTAAAAGATATATTATCCAGGGAAGGATAAACAATAGCATTTTATTTCTGGATCGCATAACCCGCCGATTTGAGTTTTGCATTTATCGTTTTTGAAGCCTTCCGTAAAATTTCCTCCGCCGTTCCGTGGCCGTACATGGCTGCCTCGATAGCGTCCTCGATATCCTGTTCTATATCGACCCATATCGGGGTCGGCGGAGCGGATTTCGAATTTCGCAGCTGTTGTGCCTGTATCATTTTCTCGTGGTCCAATATCTTCAGATCGGAATACGGAGGGAATCCAAACCCGGCGGCATCGCATAAATGTTGGGAATTCTCCTTTGCCGTTAAAAATTCAGCCAACCTTCTGGCGTTTTCAAGATTCCTCGACCTGGAATGGATAGCTATATATTCTCCTCCGAAGAACGAATTTCCCGATCCACCATCCTGCTTGAAAAAAGGAACGAGTCGATACTGGAAGTCGGGCGGATTTCGCCTCAATCGTCTTAGAAGCCATCCGCCGGATATGACAAATCCGATTTTGCCTTCCCGGAAATACTCTTCGAGCCTTCTCTGGCTTTCGATGACTCCGCAGTCGCAAAGATCGAGATAAAAGTCTAAAGCCCCTACGGCGTTTTCCGAATCCAGCTCTGACCTCTGGCCGTCCTCGCTCAGCACGCGCCCTCCATTGCTCCACAAAAACGGCAGATATTTTTTATACAGGCGGTGCTTCTCTGCGGAGTTGCAGCCGAATCCGAAGTAATCGTCGCCCATTTCGCTTATTTTGCTGCAGGCCGTTAGCAATTCCTCCCAATCTTCCGGGATATCCATATCGATCCTGCTCAACAGATCGATGTTGAAATACATCAACCTGGAATCCAGAAGCCAGGGGAGAGCGTAGAGCTTTCCCTGCCAGCGTGCCGGATAAAGATAGTTTTCCGCAAGATCCGATTCGAATTCTGCCAGGAGGTCGTTATAGGCGAACTCGGCAATCCAGTCCGAGCCTAATTCCATAACGTCAGGGGGATCGTTGGCGGCAAACGATATTACCAATTTGTCATGACCGTTGGCCCAGGTTAAATCGGTGATCTTGACTTTGATATCGGGGTTTTCCCTCTCAAACTCCCTGACGATCTGCTCAACTACCGGCTTCGTTTTGGTATCAGACCAGAACTGCCAGAAACGGATAACGTTCTCGTCCTCTCTCGATGTGGAGCAGGCCAGAAGAACGGCAAAGATAGCCAAACACGCCTTTTGCATATAAACGATTTTATTCGGTAAGATCGGGTCATGTCAAGAGAGATCAAAACTAAAAAGAGAACCGGGAATATGCCTTGACACCGCATATCTACGATTCTAAAATCACCCTGCCATGAAATGGATAACCGCGGCAGCGATTTTGATACTGCTCAGCAGCTCGCGTTTATACGGTTACGAGCTTGAGGTGAAGGATTTCCCCAACGATGATGGCACCAGGCTTATCATCCGATGGGAAAAACTGCCGCCCGTCGAGTTGAAGACCCTCGATCCGGAATCATACACGCTTGAGCGCGCCCTTAGCCCTGATAAGGATTTTGTGGCGGTCTCAGCCGTGGCGAGAGATGACTATACATTCGAGACGGTTGATGAGGAGCTTGAAACCGGGCAGACTTATTACTATCGTCTGAGCTACGTTGACCCAAATGTCGCCTGGCATTCGGATGTGGCCGGGCCGGGCTACCCCGTCGAGAACTGGTATAACACTCAGAGAACCAATGTACTGATCGGAATAATCTTGACCGCCGTGGTTGTGGGCTGGTTTATCTATCTCGGCAGGAAAGGGAAAAGCCTCTATCTCAGGCCGATAGCCGGTCTTCTGGCGATGGATGAAGCCATTGGACGGGCTACGGAGATGGGCAAGCCGATATTATATTCCTCCGGCAGAGGTAAGATGGAGCGGCCGGCATCGATCGCCAGCATGAATATCTTAGGCACGGTGGCCGAGAAGGTGGCCTCCTACGGAACCCCGCTTATCTTTCCAAATAATGACCCGGTAGTAACCGCCGTGGCTCAGGAAGTTGCCCGGGAAGGCTACACCAAGGCCGGCCATCCCGATCTGTACAATCCCGAAAACATATATTTCGTGACCGACAGCCAGTTCGGATATGCGGCGGCGGTGGACGGTATCATGATGAGAGAGAAACCGGCCACCAACCTCTTTTTCGGCACGTTCGAGGCGGAGTCGTTGATCCTGGCCGAGACCGGAAATTCTATCGGCGCCATCCAGATTGCGGGCACTGATTCATCCATACAGATGGCTTTTTTCATAGTCGCCTGCGACTACGTTCTTATCGGGGAGGAGCTGTTTGCGGCATCCGGCTATTTATCGGGAGATCCACAGGTGATCGGTTCACTCAAGGGCTCCGATTATTTGAAAGTTATTGTCATTGCGCTCCTGGTGATCGGGGCGATACTGGCAATGATAAATCAGGAATGGTTCATTAACCTTTTCGTAACAGTTTAGCATGAGACGGTCTTTTCCAATACTGGTCTGCTTCTCTTTCGGCATGGCCATGCTGGTTCAATTCTTTATTCCGTCGAAACTATCCACCAACGCCTATAATGAAATCACCGACTGGGCCCAGATTATTTACGCTTTCGCTCTCATAGTGGGCGTATTCGGGTTGATCAAGTATCATCTGACAAGGGTCTCGCGGCGCGAGGAAGGCTGGTTCTACAATCTTCTGACAGTGGTCTCGCTGGCGGTTATGGCTGGGTTCGGATTTATCCTGGGTCGTGGAGACGGCAGCCCGTTCATGTGGATTTTCAATTATATGCAAGCCCCAATGCAGGCGTCGGTTTTCTCCCTGCTGGCGTTTTTCGTAGCCTCGGCGGCTTACCGCGGTTTTCAGGCCAGGAACACCGAGGCCGTGCTGCTTTTGCTTTCCACCGTCTTTATCATGTTCGGGATTGCATCGGTAGGCAACGCTATTCCGCCCTTTTCCGATATCGCCAACTGGATCCTGATGAACCCGTCGATGACGGCCAGACGCGGCATATTTATCGGGATCGGGCTTGGCACCATCGCTACTGCGCTCCGGGTGATCCTGGGAATCGAGCGAACATACCTGGGGAAGGAATAAGATGAATTTCTGGGAAAAAGTTCGTTATCTGGATAGAAGGATAATATTCGTCGTGATGCTGTTGGGCGTGGGATTGCCGCTTCTGACGAAGATCGGGCTTCCGGTCAGAATCACCCAGGATGTTCGAAACGTGTATGAGTTTGTCGAAAGCTTGAATCCGGGAGATGCGCTTCTAATATCCTATGACCATGATACCGGCACCCTGCCGGAGATGGTTCCCATGTCCGATGCCATTTTGAGACACGCATTCTCTAAGGATTTAAGGCTGGTGGGGATGGCGTTGCGGGCCGAGGGCACCGCTATCGGAAGGCAGGCTTTCAGGCGGATCGGAGGCGAGTTCGGCAAAGAGGAGGGTGTCGACTATGTATTCCTGGGTTTCCGTCCGGAGATCACTGCCGCGATTCTGGGCCTGGGGACATCGTTCGAGCGCGTTTTTCCCAAAGACGATAGAGGCGTCCCGGTCGGTGAACTGGAGTTGATGGAAGATATTCGCAATTACAATAGCATCGCCCTGGTTATTTCAATTTCCGACGATGATACTCCGGTTTATTGGGTCAACTATGCCAATGCGAGATTTCAGGCTAAGATCGTGCCGGCTGTTACGGCGGTTATGGCGACCACATTTTTCCCATTTATTGATTCGCATCAGGTGGTGGGGATGGTTGCCGGATTGAAGGGCGCTGCTGAATACGAAAAGCTGATAAAGAAACCCGCGCGCGCGGGCCGGGGTATGGATGCTCAGTCCATCGCTCACATGGTGATGATTGGGTTTATTGTCATAGGGAACCTGGCGTATTTTCTGGGCAGAGGCAGGAAAGGGTAAATGGATCTGGAATTCATATATAATTACTTGATTGCCAGCGAACGCCTCGGCATCTGGATTGCAGCTTTGCTGACTCTCGCCATCTATTCTTTCCTGTATAGAGATAATCCTATTTACCGATTCGCCGAAAGCCTTCTTATAGGCATATCGGTTGGTTTTCTCCTGGTTACGGCATTCGATACGACCATAATGCCGAAGGCTCTCGAGCCGGTCGGAAACAGCTTGAAGCAGATTATTGTATCGGGCCAATTCGCCGCCATCGGGACTTTTCTCTGGCTTTTGGTTCCGGTAGCGCTGGGTCTTTTGATGTTTGCCCGCTTCATTCCCGATTATGCCTGGATGTCGAGAATTGCGCTGGCATTATATATCGGGTTCGGAGCCGGAGCATCCATTCCCGCAAATATGCAATCCTATATTCTGAAGCAGGTAGAGGCTACCATACGTTCGTTTATGACAATTGATGGTATCGGCGGCGCTATAAACGCGGTCGTCATACTTGTTGGGCTGATTTCGACTCTGCTTTATTTCTATTTCTCCAAAGCGCATACCGGTGCCTTCGGTAAAGTTGCCCGCCTGGGAACATTTTACCTGATGATATTCTTCGGGGCTACGTTCGGATACACGGTTATGGCCCGAATCTCTCTTCTAATCGGGCGGCTGACTTTTCTCCTGCGGGACTGGTTGGGATTAATATCATAACTGGTTATCAAAAATTTGTGCTTTTTAAAATAGTGTTAAATATGACGGGAGAGTGTCATGAAAATTTTTTCGGCGGTTACAATATCGATATTTCTACTGGCTTCCTGCGGAAAAATTGATGTGGAAAGCTGGCAGCGGATCAACCTCCCGGAGGGATACAGCGATTCACATATACTCAGCATAGACGCCAGGGATGATGCCATCCTTCTTGGAACTTATGGGCGAGGGGCGCTATTCAGCCGGGACAACGGCGCTAACTGGACTGTATACGATACATCAAACGGCCTCTCCTGGAATTTCATTCTGGGAGGCGATTGGCAGGGGGATTATCTGATCCTGGCCACTCTTGGCGATGGATTGGATATCTCCGGGGATAACGGCAACAACTGGGATCGCTACGGTTACAACTTCTTCGGAATAGAATATCTCTATACGGTGGGGGCGAAGATCCGCAATGGCACGAAGATCGTTCCGACGGCGGATGGCCTGGTAGTCTTCGACAGCATCGCCGATTGGCGTGCCATTACCGAGGAAGAAGGAATAGGGTCGCAATATATCTACGATATGAAAGTAACTGGCGATACCATAGCCCTGGGATCACTTCATGGATATTCCATTTCATACGATGGCGGATCGACATGGGCAAATTTCTCACCCAGCGGGAAATTCACTCAAAATCGGCTTCCCGCCTGCAAAGTGAGAGCAGTCGAATTTCAAGGCTTAAGTCTTTTTGCCGGATGCGATAACGGCCTGTATGTTTCTATCGATGGCGGGAAAAGCTGGAATCGAAGAGGCGCCGAATGTCTGACGAGCTTTTTTATTCATGATTTAGTGATTGACAATGAAAATAATCTCTGGGTTGCGACTTATAAAGAAATCGCTTCCCTTAATCTCGAATCCGGTGAGTGGGTTTTATCTGGATTGGAAAGTGGCCTGCCGCATGGAAGTATTGAGTGTTTGGGTATTACCGGCCAGGGCGATTTGCTGGCGGGGACGCATCATGGCTTATTCAAGCTAACCCGAGGAACCCCGGTTCCGCCTGCCGAACCACCTGTGGATGCCGTATTTTCCGAGGCCGAAGATCCGATGCATCAGTGGATGCTTCGGCCGGTCGGCCCCGATGATCAGAATCTAAAAGACCAGACCTACCTTTACGGCTCCACCATGGGAGGCAATTTCCGCCAGCATCAGGGGAACGAATACAATAACCCCGAGGGTGTCCCTCTTCTGGCCGTGGACGATGGCGTTATCGTATATATAGATCGCGAGATCGGACATTCCGTCTTAAGATGCGATACACGTCAGGAAGATTTCTACGTTTACGCTCATTATCACCATCAACACGAGATCTTCAAACAGGTGGGAGACAGGTTCCGAAGGGGCGATATTATCGGCTCAATCGGCAAGAAGGGGAATGTCACCAATGAGCATCTCCATTTCGAGGTCTCGCTCTCGTTAGAGAACGATTCCAATAAGAAAAGCCACACCCGCAATTCCGAATTGTGGGTGGAATCTCTTCCCGGAACCGGAACCATCGCCGGTATCCTGATCGATTCCGACGGCAACCCCGTTCCCGGCGCAAGGATCTATGGTGTCACCAAACCGATTCCCACCGAATCCCCGTTCTCGTTTGCTGAGACATATATGGATAGTGTCCACCTGGATGAGTCCTACAGCGAGAATTTCGTAATCGGTGATGTCCCCGACGGGGAATATACGCTCCGTGCCAGCGTAGACGGGAAGAGTTCATCGGTCGAGGTTCTTGTCGAGGCGGGAAAGATGACCCGGGTTGAAATGCAGTTAAGATGAGATGGTTTTGGTTTTAGAATACGCCAATTCGTTGTTGGATAATAGATGATTTGTTATGTATCAACCGAGGGTGTGAGAACCGAAGTTATGCTGAAGCAGTGGATGCCGGGCATCTGCGGTATCAAGGATTTTGTTTTCAACTTTTTCGGTTGTTCATATTTCTGATGTATTGCCGACGATGTAAAAGGAAGATGAAGGAGCAAACTCGAAGCTTTCACAAAAAACGTAAATGGGTTTGCCCGAATTGCGGGTCTGTCAGATTTCAGAAGGCCAGGGAAGATGGCAAAGGGCGAGGATAAAATAGTTATCGGAACCTCCGGCTACTCTTTCGATGATTGGGAGGGGGTCTTTTACCCGCCGGGTTTGCCGAAGGGAAAGCGGCTCGATTTTTACAAAGACCATTTCAAATCGACCGAGATAAACGCTACGTATTATCGTATCCCGCATCCGGCGGTTTTCTATAACATAGTAAATAAGGTGGGCGATGATTTTGAGTTTATGGTAAAAACTCACCGGAGTTTCACTCACGATAGGAAGGATATTAAAAGCGACACCGATAAATTCAACG
>CBEWDL010000005.1:0-38524 GCA_965555375.1 uncultured bacterium | reverse complement strand
AGGTTCTCGAGCATATCAATCCCGATATCAACCCCCGTTTGTCCAGGCCGGATTATGGACGTTATCGGCGACTTTTAGTGCCAGGAAGCTATACATTGAAGTTTCTCAAAGACGATTATAGAACTAAAACGATCTATAATGTCGCCGTGACAAACAGCGGCCCGACCGAGGTCGATATGCTTCTGCCACCGCTCCGCCCGCGACCGCCGGCGCCGGTTCTGAACTACCCGCCCGAGGATACGACATTGTATGACAATATGGTAGCCTTCGTCTGGAATCCATCCGATCTGGCCGATTTTTATCTTTTCGAGCTTTATCAGGATCCGGAACTGGGGATTCCTATATATATCGATTCATCGTTAATCGATACATCGTTCTCTCTGGATATTCCTCTTTCCGATACCGTATATTACTGGATGGTTAGAGGAGGCAATTGCAACGGCTGGGGCCCGTATTCGGAGATGTGGATGTTCAGAGTAGACACTCAAACCGGAACGGACGGCCCCATCTTCCGGGCTCATGCTTTTGAGCTATACCAGAATTATCCCAATCCATTCAACGCCGGAACCGGTATCAGTTATAGCCTGTCGCAATCTACAGAGGTAACGATCTCAATCTATAACCTGCTTGGCCAGCGGGTGACAACTTTATTCGAAGGCGCCCAGCAGGCGGGAAGTCATACTATCACCTGGGATGCATCCGGTTTTCGTTCCGGCGTCTATTTCTACAGGATTCAGGCAGGGGATTACACTGAAGCCAAGAAGATGCTTCTGCTAAAATAGAGAATGCCATCTAAGCGGGGTGGCTATCGACGGCATACTGCCTTATCTTGTTGATCAGCTCGCTGGTATCGGATGATTTGACGATGTAATCATCGGCCATCCAGGTTGCGAAATCGGATTTGTAGACAGAGTATGCTGAGTTCAGGATCACCGGGATGGTCTTATCGATGGCCTTTATCTCCTCCAAAACCTGCAAGCCTTCCATATCCTCCAGCTTGATATCGAGGATGACCAGATCCGGCCTTTCGTTTTTGATGCTCTCGATGGCTTCGCGGCCGCTGGTCATTGGCCTGACCGAGATTCCGATATCCTGAAGTTCGCTCGTATATAGATCCAGCAGATTTCTCTCATCTTCCACTAATAAAACCGACAACATAATTCCCCCTGATTCTTTCGACTGGGTTCGGGTGTTTCCTTTCAAGCTGCGGTGAGATTCAGTCCTTTATCAATATAACGAAATCCCCTGTATGATGTTTCAACCATCTTTCAGAGGAATAAATATTGAAAACCTCGTTCCCGAACCTGCCCGGGATTCGAATTCCAAGAATCCTCCGTGGTCCTCGACGATTTTTTTGGAAATCGGCAGGCCCAGACCGGATCCGCGAGATTTGGTGGTGAAAAAGGGCTTGAATAATTGATCGTGGTGTTCGCCCGGGATTCCGCATCCGGTATCCTGTATTTCCAATACGACATGATCGTCGCGGATGTGGGTGGACAGAGACAGAACGCCGCCCTTCTCCATGGATTCTATGGCGTTGGCAACGATATTAAATACGACCTGCCTGAACCGCCTTTCGTCGAGCCTGGCCGACGGATCTGCCGCGGTAAATTCGGTGGCAAGCTTTATCCGCCCTGCCGATAACTGCTTGCCCAGAAGATCCAGCGACTTTTCGACCAGATTGTTTATGTTATGAGGTTTGAGATCGAGTTTTGGTTGCCGGGAATATTCCAGAATTTCGGCGGTGATTCCCTCGAGGCGCTCCACCTCGGAGATAATTATCTGGAGGTCCTTTTCTTCACACTTACCGTTGTTGATATTTCTCAGCGCTCTTCTGGCATATCCGCCAACGGTAACCAGGGGCGTTTTGAACTCGTGGGCCACTGTCGCCGCCAGCTTGCCGATATCGGCCAGCCTTTCGGTCTGAATCAGGTAGCTCTGGTTCTCTCGCAAAAGCCTGTTGACATGTTCAAGTTGCTTCAGTCGCTCCGAGAGTTGCTGGTGCAGCAGGGTTTTTTCAAGCACATTCGTGCAGGCCGCCGCCAGGGTCTGAAGCGCATCTATCGACGATGGAGTGATCGGCTTATTATTATAATAATTGTCGGCCACCATCAATCCCAGCGGTGGGCCGTCGGACTGCAACGGGACAGCGGCAAATTCATTAAATTCAATATAGGCGTTAATTCTCTTCTGCATTTTCGGATCCAGTTCATCTTTTTTATAATGCCTCGCGCCCCCGCCTCTGAGAGCCTGAATAAAGATATTGGATTCGTCGGAGAGAGGGATTTTGATTTTCTCAATCCTTTTCTGGAGATGATCAGCCTCCACCTCTGGAGCCTTATGGATGTTTTCAATCTGCTTTTCGAAAGTTACCGATCCAACTTGATTCCAGATATTTATCGCCTGCTCTCTGCTGTCGGGTCCGACCGCATGCTTGCCGATCAGATATTCAATGCGATCATCCACGAGGAATATACCGGCCCGGTTGAAACCAAAGGCCTGTCCCGATGTTACCCCCGTTAAGATGATCCGCAGGGCCTTATGAAGATCAGTGGTTCTTACGACGGCATCGGTGATGGTTTTGATCAGCGCCAGTTCCTCGACCTTATGTTCAAGTTCCCGGCCGGTTCGCTGGAGGCGGACGTTTCGGTCGGCGACCAGCTTTAAAAGCCTGGCGATAGTGGCGCCGATAGTTTGATCGGCGTCCCGACGCCCGAAGGCGCGGTTAACTACCTCTTTGAACGTCGAACATTCTTTGCAAACGAGAATATTATCCTGTGTGTCGGGCATGGCATCGCCCTCGGACATGCTATAGAGCCAGCAAATTTTATTAGTATGTCCCTCTTCGATGCAGGGGACTTTTCCAGGAAATATCATGGTCTTCCTGGCAATATTTTACCACTTGAGGGTATGATGTCAACACAATTCCGATTGACAAGCAGACCGTCCCGGTTAAATTAGCGCTGTGAAGAAAATACCCGACGATATCGAACTTATCCGACTTGCGCTGACCGAGGATATGGGCAACGGCGATATTACGACCGAAGCCCTGGCGCTGAAAGGACGGACAGGCAGGGGGGTAGTGATAACCAAAGAAATGGGTGTGATCTCCGGTATTGGATACTTTAAGAAGGTCTTCCAGACCCTGTCCCGGTCGTTCTCCTTCAGGGTATTGAAAAAAGATGGCCGTCCCGTAGATCCGGGCCAGGAGATCATCCGGATAAAAGGGCCTGTGGATTTGATGCTTACTGGAGAACGAACGGCGATGAATATCATTGGCCATCTATCGGGGGTGGCAACTCTGACGAAAGCTTTTGTAGAAGCGGTCGAGGCATATCCTGCTAAAATATTCGATACCAGGAAAACGACTCCTGGAATGCGGGCCTGGGAGAAAGCAGCTGTTCGTCATGGTGGCGGGGTCAACCACCGAATGGGCCTATATGATATGTATCTGGTTAAAGAAAACCATATCGCCGCAGCCGGTGGGCTCGAAACGGCCATGCGGCAGGCAATCGAGCACAGGCGTAAGACAAAAATCAAGCTCGAGGTAGAAGTCCGGAACCTCTCCGAACTGAAAGAAGTATTGCCGTTTAAGCCCGATTATATTCTCCTTGATAATTTCACGGTGCCGGGGTTGAGGAAAGCCGTTAAGTTGGCGAAGTCTGTTCACCCGAGAATAATCCTCGAGGCCTCCGGGAAGATCGATTTGAAATCAGTCAGAAAAATCGCGGCCACCGGTATCGACCGTATTTCGGTCGGTAGGCTGACCCATTCGGCGCCGGCGCTGGATCTATCATTCAGGGTGATCGGTTGATACAGCAATCGTCCTCGCAATCGAATATCATCCAGGCGGAGGTTCTAAAAGCTCTTATGGATTCACGCGGCAGGAGAACAACAATAGTCGAGATATGTGGTTCAACAGGGCTCAGCAGGAAAGCTATTAAAGAGGCTATTGAAGAGCTTCGCCGCTCCGGCATTCATATCGACAGTCGCAAGGGCTATGCGATTACAGGTCTTCCGGATTCCATACCGGCTCCATTGTTTCTGAGCGGGCTCAAAAGCCGTATAATAGGCCGGGAAGTTTATTCCTATAAGACTATCGGATCGACCAATGAAACGGCCCGCAGAATGGCGGAATCGGGCGCGCCGGAGGGAACGATAATTCTAGCGGATAAGCAAACCAGAGGCCGCGGGCGGTTGGGAAGATCCTGGCATTCTCCGGCCGGCCTCGGACTTTATTTCTCGCTTATACTGCGTCCCCGAATCCCGTTCGATAAGGTGCCGGCGTTATCGCTGGTGGCGGCGCTGTCGGTTTGCCGGGTTACCGACCGTCTGGCTGGCCTTAATTCCATGATCAAATGGCCGAACGATTGCCTGATTGGCAGCAGAAAAATGACCGGCATACTGGTGGAGGTATCGGCTGAGCTCGACAGGTTAAGCTATGCCATACTGGGGGTCGGCATCAATATCAATCATCGGAAAAAGGATTTTCCGTCGGAATTGAGATCAATAGCAACGTCGATAGCAATCGAAGGGGGCCGGTCGATTGACAGGGTCGGTTTCCTGCAAAAACTCATCTATGAGTTCGAGAAATCATATAACAATTTTACCAGGTATGGCCTGCGCTTTATCGGGCCGGAACTGGTAGAGCGGTCTACCGTAATAAACCGAGATATTACGCTCCGGATCGGCAAGAAGAAGATCTCCGGGAGAGCGGTCGGGCTGGATCAGAATGGAGCTTTGAGAATGCTGACCGAAGACGGGGTCAGGATCATCTCGGCCGGGGAGGTCACTCTTCGGGCATAGGCAGATCCGATTAAGCAACTAATACGGGATGCAATGTTTACCCTGGATGGGCCGATTATTCTCATTATCGTTGCGGGCAAGGCAAAAGGCGGGTCTTTAGATCCCGCCTTTTTTGCGTGCGGCGCTGTTGTCGTACCCGTTGTCGTTCGAAGATGTAATTCCGTTGCTGCGCCGTTGCATCAGTTCTGATGATTTCAGTCAAGCAGCCTCCGGTGTCGCCGCATCCTTACCCAACAAGGAGGTGATTTCGATTTTCAATTTTACTCGCCTCTCAAACTATAAAGCGCCGCCCCCGGTTCCCCAAAAAATAATTGATCGGGGAATATTTTTCGCTATCATGGCACATGGGTCAATATGGAACAACCGCTGGTTTTAAGCCGTTTACTAATCTGACGATATAAACAAAGGGTAGGTTTATGAGAAAGTTTATGGTCATCGTAGCAGCGTCCATGATTTCCGTCACGGGGACGACTGCCATGGCATCCAAGATACTGATCCCCATGGACTTAACTCAAACCGACCATCTCAAGGCCTATGGTCTGGCCTACTGGTGTCTGCAGAATGGGGTCGATGTTGAATGGCTTTTGAATTACCGAGATGGATCGTTTTTGACCGATGATCTGGGGCAAATAGCCGAGGCATGCAGGCTAAAGGGTGTTTCCTACGAGCAGATAAGCGGGGCTGAGGAAGTCAGGATCAAAAAGATCATCGAAGAGAGCAACATGGAATCCGTCCTTTTAGAGAAGGCGCCAAAGGTTGCCATCTACGCTCCGCCATCGAGAAGAAACGAGCCGTGGGATGACGCCGTAAACCTGGCACTGGAGTACGCCGAGATCCCTTTCGATGTAGTCTGGGATCCGGATGTTCTTACGGGGAAGCTCGCCGAATATGATTGGATTCACCTGCATCATGAGGATTTCACCGGCCAGTACGGAAAATTTTATGCGGCCTATCGCGGGACGTTGTGGTATAAGCAGAATAAAGCGTTAAACGAGATGACCGCCCGCGAATTGGGGTTTGGAAAAGTGTCCAGACTGAAGCTGGCGGTAGCGAACGGTATCGAGGATTACGTGGCCGGTGGAGGATTTCTATTCGCCATGTGCAGTGCCACCGACACCTACGATGTTGCTCGAGCCGCCTGGAAGACCGATATTGTACCTACTGAATTCGACGGCGATGGTATTGATCCCGATTATATTTCAAAACTCGATTTTAGCCGCACCTTTGCCTTTGAAAATTTCAACGTGGTTACAAATCCTTTCATTTACGAGCATTCAGAGATCGATACTTCGCCAATTCGGGGAGGGAGAAACCTTTCCGCGCAGGCCGATTATTTCACTCTTTTCGATTTCTCGGCCAAGTGGGACCCGGTTCCGACAATGCTGGTGCAAGATCATACCGACGTGGTCAATGGTTTCTGGGGCCAATGCACCGGGTTTAACAAGCAGTATATCAAGAAAAACGTGATATTGCTGGCGGAGACCCCGGGGAAGAATGAGGTAAAATATATTCATGGCAACTACGGAAAGGGGACTTTTACATTTCTGGGAGGGCACGATCCCGAGGATTATCAGCATATGGTCGGGGATCCGCCGACGGATCTGAGGCTGCACAAGCATTCACCGGGTTACCGGTTGATTTTGAATAACGTTCTGTTCCCGGCGGCCAAGAAAAAGGAGAGGAAAACCTGATGGCGAAGATTAGCAGCGTTTTCAAAGGTCGTCTTGGATTCACCAGCTTCGCCGTAGACGGATCGTTCGACGAGCTGCTGGAGTTCGCTTCCCGGCACGGTTTCGGCCTGGTGCAGGTTGCTCTGGATAACAGCCGGTATTTTCCTGAACGGATAAATCCCGACGAAAGGCGCCGAATTTCGGGGAGTTTCAAAAAGCAGGGTATGGGGCTTTGTTTCCACGGGCCATCGGATATTCCTCTGATGAACCGCCATCGCAGCGTGCGTCTGGCAGGATTGGAGCGCCTGTATGAAATGCTCGATATGGCGGTTGAGATGGGAGGCGAATATTTCATATTCCATCCCGGCCGGCTAGCCTTCTATTCTCTCTCCAGGCACCAGGTTATTTTCATGGAGCAGAAAATACCGGGCAGACATATAGAGTTGTTTTCAGATTCAGTAAGCCGGCTTTTAGACCACGCCGCAGGCCGCATAAGATTATGTATTGAAAACACTCATACTGTGCCGCAGCAATTTCTCGATAGAATTGCCCGGATGGTGGCCGAGGACGGTCTGAATCTGGTCTGGGATGCCGGGCATACAGAACTTGCGACATCCGCTAAAAGGGAGAGGATCATAAAATTCTTCCAGGAGAATATCCGCCGGGTGAAGCTCGGCCACTTACACGATGTTTCCGACGGCGCGGATCACAAAGCTCTGGGAACAGGCAAGGTCAACATAACGGGTTATCTCGAAATCTTCGATACCATCGGGGCTGACGTGATACTCGAGGTATTTCCGGAATCCGAGCTTTTGAGATCGGTAGAATATATAAAGAATCTGGAATCTGTTTATAAACCGAAATAGGGCGGATTGGTATGAAAAGGGTTAGGCCCCTTGTTCTATTTCTCATAATTGCGATTGCCTTTACTGTCGCTGATGTCGCCAACGCCGATCTGAAATGCGACCTTTGCGGAAAAACAATAACCGGCAGCTATACTCACTACCCCGATATCGGTATTAACGTTTGCTCGCAGTGCGAGCAGAACAAGCCAAGATGCGACAATTGCCGGCGGCCGGTGAATGAACCTTTGCGGGTCGGTTCGGCCCGGCTCTGCCAGAGATGCGCCGCCAGTGTCGAACGCTGTCATTCATGCGGCACCGCTCTTCTGCGTGATTACACCTATTTTGAAGGTAATGAAGCCTTAAGATTTTGCTCCGAATGTGTGGCCAGGTATCCGATCTGTGCCGACTGCGGAGCGCCGTCGGGTCCGCGTGGGACGAAACTCAATGACGGGCGATATCTGTGTCCTGATTGCCGTAGTGTAGCCCTGTTTGAACCCGGCCTGATTACCCCCATCAAAAACCAGGTGCTCTCTTACCTGGATAGCGGGATGGGGATGAGAATAAAGCATGATATCAAATATTCCTTACAGGATAAAATTTTCCTGAAGATAGAATCGAAAGATATGCACGGCGATCTCAACGGGCTATTTTATCGCAAGGGCGACGACTATAATATATATGTGCTTTATGGCCTGAGAAAGAAGGATCTGATAGGCGTGCTGGCGCATGAGATCACTCACGCCTGGCAGGCCGAAAACTGCAGCGGGAATCTCGAGCTCGAGGATCTTGAAGGATTTGCGCAATGGGTGGCCTATTATGCTTTAATCTATTACGATTACGAGCGATTCGCTCAGACCATGCTATCCGGAAACAGCGTCTACGCAACCGGCCTTCGCAAGATGCTGGAAATTGAGAAGCGGGGCGGTTCAAAGGCGGTATTCGATTATATCAGAAGCCGATAGGGCCCGGACGGGCAGGCAAAGGCGTTTTGCCTGTTGCGTTTGATAATCGTTTTCCTGATATTGAAAAAAATATAGAGTGAATCCTCCTGAAAACACCCGAGGAGACGAGAATGACAAAGGCTCAACATGAACATCTCGATCTTTTGGCTTTCGGCGCCCACCCAGATGATGTCGAGGTCGGTTGCGCCGGGCTTCTGATAAAATTAAGCAAAAAAGATTATAAGACCGGACTGGTGGTACTTACCGAGGGAGAGATGGGCACCGGCGGCACGCCGGAGCTTCGCAAGAAGGAAGTGGCCGATTCGGCAGCGATCATGAAATCGAGAGTGGTTGCCCAGCTCGATCTGGGTGACTGCAAGCTCGGTGACAATTACGAGAACCGGCTTATCGCCGTCGAATATATCAGGCGGCATCGGCCATTGATTGTGCTGGCGCCCTGGTGGACCGGCGGCCACGGCAAGCGGCAATCGCATCCCGATCATCTGGCCTGCGGGCGGATCGTGGTCAATGCGGTCAACTACGCCACTTTCGAAAAGCTCCCCATCGATCTGCCGCCGCATCGGGTTAACGCCCTTTTTCACTATTTCCTGCCTCCGGAGGTACCGCCGACTTTCGTGGTCGATATTACCGACGAATTCGACCAGTGGATAAAGGCGCTCTCAGCGCACAAATCGCAGTTTCTCAACCCGGAGAAAGAGAGGGATTACCTCTGGGCTTTAGAGTCCATGGCGAGAAGCTACGGCAATCTCATAGGCGCTAAATACGGGCAGGGGTATGCTATCGGCGAGCCGTTGAAAATCGAAGACCCGTTCTGCCTGGTGGGTGCTTGTGATCATATGCCGGAGACGCTCATCGAGAAGAGGGCGAGCGATGAGGAGTGAAATGGTTTCGTTAAGTTCAGGTAAGATTAATTATTGTACCAATCTGTCAATAGGACAATTTCCAGAAAGGGTTAAAATCGCCCCACCGATTGGGATCAACACAGCCACAATAAAAATCCAAATTGCCAGGATCCGGCCAAACATTCGCGTAGTACCTTCAATCTTGCTGGTCGAAAAAAGGACAAAATAGCCTATGACAGTGAAAACAGTGGCCGGCATAAAGCTGAAAAGAAAACACATAGCGGCGCCTCCTTTTCCAGAAAGAATATGTCATAGCCGCTCGATCTGTCAACCGGAATAGATTCTGTCTCCAAATGCATATCAGCAAACTACGGCGGTGTCGGATCTTCAGATCCGACACAACCCATCTGTGCCAGAAGTAACTTCTGGCACCACTCTGACGGTAGCAAACTGGATTTTCGTTTCAAACTGACGAATTCTTGTGGCGAATGGCGATTCATTTTGTTAGCTTTATAAGCGTGGAACAACACGGGAGGCTTTGATCGAAATACAGATGAGTCCGGATTTATAGCAAGGATTGCCAGGGTTTATCTGTCGAGAATAAAGATCGGTCTTGGGGGATTCAGTAATGGGCGCTTTTGAGAAATTAATTGAACTTTTGTGGAATCCCGGTGTCTAATATATGGGTTATAGCATGGGATTTAATGATATTTGAATAGCGGAGAGATTTCGATGAAGAGAATAATCACTTTAATTGCAGTAGTCGTCCTGGTAGCCTTAGTCTATTACGTATGGCGGCCGTTTGAGTCCGCCGATGACGGCAACAACGGGGCCACCCGGATATCGACATCGGCGGTCGGGCGGGGCAATCTAACTATCGCGGTCAACTCCACCGGCATCGTGGAGCCGATATTGACGGTCGATCTGAAATCGAAAGCGTCGGGCGAGATAATCGAGCTCCCGATCGAGGAAGGGGATAGGGTTACTGTCGGCCAGCTTATCGCCAGGCTGGATGCCACTACCACGAAGAACGCCTATGACCAGGCGGCGGCCGATCTGGAGGTGGCCAGGTCGAATCTTTCCCTGATGGAGAAAGAGGCCAGAAGGCAGCAGGAGCTTTACGATCAGAAATTGATCTCGGAACTCGAATACGAAAACGCCCTGTTAGAGAAAGACAGGGCCAATTCCACGCTGGTGAAATCAGAGGCCGGTCTTGAGGATGCCAAAGAGAGACTTTCTGATACGGTCATTAAATCGCCGATTAACGGTATCGTTTTGAAGAAGTATGTTGAGAACGGCCAGATTATAGCCTCCGGCATATCGGCGGTCTCCGGCGGCACCATCATAGCCACCGTAGCCGATCTCTCCCGTGCTTACATTAGGACGGCGGTGGACGAGGTCGATATCGGGCAGATTGCGCAAGGGCAGAAGGCGACCATCGTGGCCGAGAGCTATCCCGATCGGGAGTTCGCAGGCGAGGTGCAACGGATTCATCCTCTGGCCCTGGAGGAGCAGAACGTAACCACTTTCAATGTTACCATAGAGGTCGATAACGCAGAAGGGCTTTTGATGGCCGGTATGAATGCCAGCGTGGAGATAATTGCCGGTTTCCGAGAGAATGCCCTGCTGGTTCCACGTGAAGCGCTGACCGATGTTCGAAGCTTATCGCGGATGATGGGTGGGCCGCCGGGAGGCTCCCACCGGGAGGCCGTGACGCAAATGGCCAGTGCGGGGAGTGACGAAGGGAATCGGCCCGGAGGAGACGGCAAGAAAAGAAACCCGACTAAGATGGTGATCGTGACCAACGGCGGCTTGCAGGAGCCGCGCCAGATTGAGATCGGCATGGCCAATTTCGAGATGGCCGAGGTGCTCTCAGGGCTGTCGGAAGGGGATACGGTCTTAACGACGATCACGTCGAAGGCGCTTCAGGATCGCGAGGCGTTCATGGAGCGTATGCGAAGCTGGAATCAAATTCCCGGCATGGAGAAAAAGAAATGAAGTGGAGCGAGTTTTTCAATGTCAGTATGGCCTCGTTGCAGGCCAATAAGGTGCGCTCGCTCTTAACGATGTTAGGCATCATAATCGGGGTGGGCGCGGTTATCGTGATGATATCTCTCGGGCAGGGGGCTAAAAAAGCGGTGGCCGATAGACTGGAAGCTCTGGGGACCAATCTCATATATATCCGCTCGGGAGCGCCGCATATGGGGCATGTCAGGATGGCTGCCGGCACTTATCAGCGTCTCGATGAGCGCGATTTGCGACGGCTCAGGGCGGAAACGGTGGCCGTCGATTATATCGTCCCGGAGATCCGGGGCAACCAGCAGGTCATATTCGGCAATAAGAACTGGAACACGAGCGTAATCGGCACCGGCCCGGAGTACCTGGAGCTTCGTAGTTATGTATTAGCCGACGGCGATAACTTTACCGAGCGCGATGTCAACGCCATAAGACGTGTGGCGGTTGTCGGGCCGAACGTGGTGGAAAATCTCTTTGAGAATATCAACCCCATCGGGCAAACCATCCGAATAGGCAGGATCCGTTTCGAGGTTATCGGCGTGACTGAATCCAAGGGTGTATCGGGCGGCTGGCTCGATTTCGACGATGTCATATTGATACCGTATACTACGGCGCAGAAGCGGGTTTTCGGGGTTACCCACATCAACCGCCTGATCGCCCGGCTCAAAGATAAGTCTCTGATAACCAATGCTTATCTGGAGGTCGAGGGGATATTGCGTAAATCGCATCGCCTCCGCCCCGATCAGGAGAATGATTTTTATATCCAGTCGCAGTCGGATTACGCCGCCGCTCAGGAGGAGACCACCAACACCATGACGTATCTATTGGCCGGAATAGCACTGGTTTCGCTTTTAGTCGGCGGGATCGGGATTATGAATATCATGCTGGTCTCCGTCACCGAACGGACGCGGGAGATAGGCGTGCGCATGGCGGTCGGGGCCCGCCGCCGCGACATACTGATACAGTTCATCATGGAATCGGTCACGATGGCGCTTCTGGGCGGCCTGCTGGGGATATTGACGGGGGCTCTGGGTTCTTTCGGCCTGACCGAATTTTTCGGCTGGAGCACCTTTATAGCGCCGGCGGCGGTGGGGCTGTCGTTTGCTTTCGCCTTCACCGTGGGCCTTTTCTTCGGCATCTACCCCGCCCGCAAAGCCTCGCTCTTGGATCCGATAGAGGCGCTGAGGTGGGAGTAGGAATTTAGTATTTTTTCGGTTACGTTAAAGATTTTATTTTTGCGAAAAACACAGTTAACATAATTTAAATATCTATCGTCTAGATGTTAATCTCATTTCTCATGCGTTCTTCCAATTCAATTCGCATTTTTTCTATTTTTCCCATTCTCAGGGTTACTTCATTTAAATATTCTATCCAGTCTTGAGTGTCTATTCCGCTATGAAGATTTATCAAAGCCTCTTCAATTTTAGATAATAGATCTATTATAGAGGGAGAGGCAAGTAGCTTATGTTTAGTTACAGTAGCAACTACCTCCTTCCATCCAGAATCTTCGGTTTTTTTATTAATCCTTTCTCTCTCTTTAAGTAAATTATCGTTAAAGGCGCCACCTTCCTCTTCATATTTCCAATTAGCTCGGAGCCATTCATCCCACATTCTACATACTAAATCGAATACAACAATAATCTCCGTGTAGTGTTCTACCTTCCAATCCCAAGTTTTTTGACCATAAGATAAGTTTTTTGCTAATTCGGTCTTATAGGATTCAATATCTTTTTTAAATTCTTGTTGAATTTTGGCAACCGGTCTAACAAGCAATACTGGGATCGCATATTTCTTAACGAATATGCCAACCACCACAATCACTATTACACTATTTGTAAGTGATGCCAATATTAAATTTGCCCACTCCATCATTTCCTCCAAATTTTCTATTTGTTATCCTTCATAATAATTTTTAAGCGGAAGTATAAAACTCTAACAAGTCAATTTCTATGCCCTCTTTTTTTGAGCTGTCAAGAATCCTTTCCTGACAGACGATCGTAGAAAAAGGATTCCCGACGGTGGGTGATAATTTAATCGCTAGTTTTATCCGGTTCTTGCTTTTCTCTCCTATCTTTGTTCACATTTTCTCGCAATTTCTGAATCTTAGAGGTCCGTTCCCTTTTGACGGCAGGGATGACATAGATATCGTGTAATACTGTTTTGAGCGTCTCTATAATGAGTTTTAGATATTTGGACTCCCATTTATCCCAGGATTGTTCGTGTATCTTATCACTTATCATATCCTGTATGTGGGAAAGGATATCAAATAATTCAGGGTCTGAGTTCGGATTTTTTACCTTCAAAGATTTTATCCTGCTCTCATAATCCCCCTTATCTGCTTTTTCGATGATAAGTAACTCGTATATAGCTTTTCTCATACAGGCGGATGCCCCGGTTAGATAGTTCATTCTCAAACATCCCTCGGCCTCCGTAATTAATTCTCTTATAATAGGTGGAATCCGGGAATCCATAACAAAAAAAGAAGTGGGAACGGAGTAAAATATCTTAGAGTCTATGTTTTTAATATCATCATTAAAATAAAGGCAATGATCATGACGGTCCTTGTAGAAGATATCATGGAAAGATAGATGCATGGAAGTTTTGTCGCAGGAGTCACATTTCACTAAAAAGCCAAAACATTTTTTTGCTTCGCTCCAGTCGAAAACAAAAAAACTTTTTAGAGTATACTTGACATTTCTCCGATTGCAAAAGGGACAATTATATACTTTATTATCGATGAAATATTTTTTGTCGAGATATGACTGATCTTCCATTTTTACCTCCCCAGTATCATCAACAATGATATTTCACGACTGCATACTTTTGTTGATTTTCACCCGCTAACAAATAATAAAGGAAAAGAAGAAATAGCAAGGATTATCTTTTTTTCCTTAAGGTCGAATCTGAAGGAAATAAGATAAGGGATAAACGAAGGGGGGCTCGTCCCTGCAGCCCGCGTTTCGCGGGGTCGGCAGACAAGCTACCGACCCACGACTGATTGAATCGAATATTTTCCGGTAGGGGTCGATCTCCCTGCGGGCGGATCGATCCGCCTCTATCACAGAAATCCACTAACCTCCCCGCTTCATAGCCTCCAGGAATCTCGAGCGGAGGGCATCGCTCATCAATGATTTTTTCACCGGCGGCAATTTCAGAAACGCCCCCACAAATCCGCGCATAAATGTATGGGTAACGCTCTGCGGATTGTTAAACAGCAGATTTTGCAGCGTTCCTCTTTCAAGGCTCTGCAATATCGCCTTTTCAAAGGTATCCTCGGGATGGAGCACCCGCTGTTTGCGTTTGACGAGTTTGATCGACTCCGTGGTGCATTTAAGCCCGCATACTCCGCAGCCGATACAGAACTTTGAATCGATTTCGGGTTTGCCATCGGGCCTTATGGTTATGGCCTCCACCGGGCAGACATCGGCGCAGGTGCCGCATTCAGCGCAGGTATCATAATCGTTGGTGGCGATAAAGCTCGATGTTACCACGGCATTGGGATACCCGAATTTCGATATCCCCGCCAATGCGTTACAGCAGCACCCGCAACAATGACAGATAAAGGAGACATTCTTTTTGACATTATCGGCACAGAATACCAGCCCCATCTCTTTGGAGCGAGCCATGTTTTCCAGCATTTCGGTTTTGGATGACTCCCGGGCGAAATTGCGTCTGATCATATAATCAGTTGCTGCGTCGAATGTCGAGCAAACCTCAAGCGGAATGTCGCATTTTTTCTCACCCAGATGTAGTTTCTCATGACGGCAGGAGCAGATACCGACGGCGAATTTCTTCGAATTTTCTATTATAGCGGTAGCCTTCTCGTAATCCAGCACCTCAAGATAGTGATCGCTATCGATGGCTTCCTCGTGCGGCAGTGTCCTCAACGGCATGACCTTTTGATTATTTTTAAAATTCGCTTTATAGAATGTATTTTCATCGTTCAGATAATTGGAAAACAGCTTCGCCCATTCTTTCGTGTTGAGCCCTTCCCCCGTCCTCATCATGGTAAATTCGAATATCCCGATAATCAGAGGGGAGATCACATAGCGATAATCTTTTCCGGTCCAGACATCCACAACCAGTCCCTTGACACACAGACCGTCGAGTAACTTTCTTAATTTCGATTGCTCGTAGCCGGTTGCTTTTTCAATCTGCTCGATGGCTGACAGGCCGTAAGGCATTTTGACTATCAGTTCGGCCTCCTCAGACGTATATAGCTCTTTCAAGATATCGTAAAACGACTCGGTCCAGGGAACTCTCATTGTCAGGTTGTCGATCTTCTTGCCGAGTTTCCGATAAATATCTTTTCCGACCAGGTGTCCCATCATTATCCCCTTCTTATAGGTTGATTTCCATTGAAGGAAAATCTAATATTTTTTAATAGTAGCTGTCAATATCCAATACGATCCAATGGTTGTTTAAAAATGTCAGGTCGTAGGGGATCGACTATCATATCGACCCGAATTTTTTGTCGTCGATAGCTCCCAAATATGCGGAGATCTGACCTCTGTGATGGATTTCATGATCCAGGCAACCCCTGACAATAATCCACCAGACGCTGACTTCGCCTTCGAAACGATCATCATGAATCATCTCGGAAAGCTCCTCGTCGGTGATTCTATCGAGCATGCTGCCGCGACGATCACCCGTTCGCTCCAGCTCGCCGAGCAAATCGTTATAGTGGTTTCGACCGCTTATCTTCGCGAGATTCGGCCGCCCGACCATCGGCTCCAGATCTTTTGTCTTTAGCTTTTTAAGCAGCCAGTTGTCAGCATCGATCAGATGCTGTGCAGGGTCGGCGAAGGACATAGCCTATGAGGATATGCGCCAGTTCTCATACCCCTGGGGGACAAGCCGGAGCCTCTTCAAGGTAGATTCTCGCACCGCCCGGGAGAACTCGGCCAGCCTTTTGTTTTCTGACATAATTCTTATGTGGTGTTGGGTTGCTCGAAGAGCCGTATGGCCTGACCCGACACCCTTCACATCCGGAGATCAAAACGGCTCGAAACGGGCCGCGGCGAAGATTTCCCTCTGTAGAAACTTTTTTTGAGCCAGAAGCGCCCGCAGGTGCTCGCCCTCCCAGTCGGCCAGCTCTTTGAACAGCTTTTTCGCCCTGGGATCTTTGACCTGCTCGTGCTGCCTTTTGAAAAATTCGATGGCGTTTTGCTCCAGAAGTATCCCCACCGACAGCGCTGACATCTCAAAGTGCTTATTCTTTTTCGAACTCAAAAATGCCTTCGAGAAGACCGGCGACTTGACCTTCAGCCTCGATTTGCCCGGCTTTCTGGGAGCCTTGAACTGGCCGCTTTTTATGATGCTATCATATTGCCCTTTTAATATCCGATGATGCTCGACCTCGTCTTTCGCCAGCGACCGAAACATCCCTCTGGCGCCGTCGTCTTTGCTTTTCTGGGCCGCCAGCTTATAAAACTCGTACCCCTCGATTTCCGTCTGCATTGCTATGGCCAGACCGTTGGCCGTCGAGAGATCATTCTTCTCTTTCATTGTCCTTTTCTTCGCCGTCTTTCTGGCAGGCACCGTTTCCTCCTTCATTTCAGCCTGTGGTGTCGGGCTTCTCGCTTCGCCCGGGCCCAACATACACTTGGCGCTCCCTCAATTCACAATATGTATCGCCTTTTTATGCACATTCAAACCGGCCTCCATTAACGCCTCTGAGAGGGTCGGATGGATGGCCATGATATGCCCGAGATCCTCGGATGTGCCATTAAACTCCAGAATGGTGGTTGCAGCATAGATAATATCGCCGGAATGGGGGCCGAATATATGCACACCCAGAACCTCATCGGTTTCGGCATCGGAGATGACCTTGGCGAAACCATCGGTGGCCAGCGTGGCTATCCCCTTGCCGACCGCCCGATAGGGGAAATTGCCGATCTTGATCTGGCGGCCTTGCTCCCTGGCCTCCTTTTCAGTCAGTCCGACACCGGCTATTTCGGGATCGCTGAAAACCGCATACGGAACCGCTTTCCAATCTGCCCCCGAAGATGATCCGGCTATAGCCTCTGCCGCGACGATACCCTCGTGCGACGCCTTATGGGCCAGAAGCAGACCGCCTGTTACATCGCCGATGGCAAAGATATTTGATATGCTCGTCCGCATCCGCTGATCGACCGAGATGAAGCCTTTATCATCGGTCTTGACACCGATCTTTTCCAGGTTCAGCCCCCTGGAGTTGGGCTTCATGCCGACCGCCATCAAAACCATATCGAACGACATGGACTTATCCCCGTCGGGCGTCTTTACCTGCAGATCGATACCGTCATCCCTCCTGTTCGATGATGTCACCTGCGACGAGGTGTGTATCTCCATTCCCTGTTTCTTAAAAGCCCTTTCAGCAGCCGATGAGATATCCTGATCGAGCATCGGCAGGACTGAATCCAGTAGCTCAATAATTGTTACCTTCGAGCCGAGAGTGTTATATACCGTAGCCATCTCAACGCCGATTGGCCCCGCCCCGATGACGCCGAGTCTCTCCGGGATCTCTGGCAGATCGATCGCCTCCCGCGCACCGATAATGGTCTTGCCATCGATCTCAAGCCCCGGCAGGCTCCAGGTCGATGATCCGGTTGCGATAATGAAATTGTCGGAATCGATATATGTCTTGTGGGCTCCATTGACTATCTCAATCCTGTTCTCGGATGCAAACGCCGCCTGACCGTTATATATCTTAACGTTGGCTTTCTCCAGAAGGAGTTTTACTCCGCCGGTAAGACGTTTGATAGTTGCGTCTTTATGCTTTCGAAGCTTGTCGATATCGATATCAACGTTATCGGCCTTGATCCCGATTCTCCTGCAAGCCTCGATCGTCCTTTTCAGTTCCGTTACATACAGAAGGGCTTTCGACGGTATGCATCCCCAGTTAAGACATACACCGCCGACATATTCCTTCTCAACAATTGCAGTCTTCAAACCCAGTTGAGCGGCGCGGATCGCCGCTACATATCCGCCCGGTCCGGCGCCTATCACCACTAACTGATACTTCTCAGCCATCATATCACCCCGATCAACCAGCTGTCAGAATCCTCTAAATATTCGATCATCCTGCGCAAAAACTGCACCGCGTAGGCGCCGTCGACCACCCGATGGTCAAACGAAAGGCCGAAATTCAGTATCGGTTTTACGACGATCTCCCCATCGCGCACCACCGGCTTCTCAGTGATCTTATGAACCCCGAGTATGGCCACCTGCGGATGGGCAATAATGGGAGTCGACGCGGTTGCTCCGAACATACCGGCATTAGTAATTGTGAAGGTGCCGCCGGAGATTTCCTCCAGGGTCAGCGTATCGGCGGTGGCCTTCTCGCCGAGCCCCCTCATTTCTTTTGCAATCTGGAGGATCGATTTCTGCTCACAATGCTTGACCACGGGAACGATGAGAGAATTCTCCCTGCCCACCGCGATACCGATATTGAAATATTTTTTAACATGCAGGTTGTCGCCCTCGAAAGTAGCATTGATCCAGGGGAAATCCCTGGCCGCGAAGATGATCGCTTTGGCCATGAACGGAAGGTAGGTTATCCTGACACCGTGCTCCTGTTCGATTTTATCGACATATTTCTTGCGCCATAAAACCAGCCCGGTCATATCGCACTCATCGAACGTCGTCACATGAGGAATAGAGAATGCTGATTTGACCATGTGCTCGGCAATCACCTTGCGCACGCCGGTAACCGGTATGATCTCCTCCGGCTCTGCGTCGGGCCACATGAAATCCGGCTTTTTCTTATCCACGGCGTGACGGCTATCAATGTATTTAATGACGTCCTCTTTGGTGATGCGGCTGTTCTTGCCGGTTCCGTGAACCAGCCGCAGATCGATGAAATGTTCCCGGGCCAATCGCCGAACCAGGGGAGATGATTTCACCGCTTTGATGCCCGCCTCTATCGATTCCTTATCCGCATGAATACCCATCTTCTCGTGGTGAGCAGCGATGGCAACGAATTCTTCTGCCGGAGGAGTCGTTTCCTGTTCGGCGGGGATATGCTCTTTGCCATCTTCAGCCGCAGTCTGGAACGCTTTAGTCTCGATGCCCTCGCCCTCTATCTCGAGAACTGCAATCCCGGCGCCGATCTCCACCACCGTGTCCACTATTACAAGATGCTGTTTCATAACGCCGTCATAAGGCGACGGTATCTCTATATTGATCTTGTCGGTCATAATTTCAACCAGAGGTTCGTCAATCTTAACGGAATCGCCCTCGTTCTTGAGCCACCTGACTATTGTGCCCTCGACTACCGATTCCCCTAAGGGGGGCACAACAATTTTGAAATCCATCATCCCTCCCTTAATAGTCCATTATTTTTTTTGCGGCCCTGGCGATCTTCTCGGCGTTGGGCAGGAAGTAATGTTCCATTGGCGGTGCGAACGGCAGCATCGGAACATCCAGACCGCAAACGCGGGCGACAGGAGCATCGAGATAATCGAAAACCTCCTCGCTTATGGTGGCCGAAATCTCAGCCATCACGCCGCCGGTTTTGGAGTTTTCCTGAACCAGAAGAGCCCGTGACGTTTCCTTGACCGATTCCAAGATCGTCTCTTTATCCCAGGGGCGAAGGGTGCGCATGTCTATGACCTCAACCGAGATCCCCTCCTTATCGAGAGCTTCGGCTGCCTGCATAGACCGGTGATACATCAAACCGTAGCAGACGATGGTGATATCGGTTCCTTCCTTTTTGATAGCCGCTTTCCCAATCGGCACAGTAAAATCATCCTCCGGAAGATCTTCTTTGATCCATCGATACAATCTTTTATGTTCGAAATAAATAACCGGGTCATCGCCTCTGATGGCCGATTTCAAAAGGCCCTTGGCATCGTAAGGAGTGGCCGGGAATACGACCACCAGTCCCGGTTGGGAAAAAAACCATTGCTCGTTAATCTGCGAATGATACAGCCCGCCGCCGACATCGCCCCCACAACAGACCCTGACCGTCATCGGACAGGTCCAGTGGCCTCCGGTGCGATAACGTATCTTCGCCGCCTGCTGAATCAACTGATCCATGGATGGGGTTATGAAGTCGGCAAACTGAATCTCGGGCACGGGGCGCATACCGACCAGGGCGGCGCCAACCGAACCGCCGGCAATGAAAACCTCGGATATGGGGGAATCGATGACCCTCTCGGCCCCGAATCGGTCCATAAGTCCTTTGGTGGCTTTGAACACGCCGCCGTAGAGGCCAATATCCTCCCCGATGAGGAACACCCTTTCGTCACGCTCCATCTCCTCGGCCAGCGCCTCGGTGATGGCCTCAATATATGTCGTTTTTTTCATTCGTTCTCCAGTCCTCTTATCTGCAGTCTTTTTTTCCGAATCTCTTTAGCCCTCTGGCATTCGGCCTTTTCTTCATCGGTTTCAATCGAAAGAGGCGGAACGGCTTTTGGCCTCCCGCTCTTATCGAGACAGACGAAAGTCAGATACGCTTCCGATGTTTTCTTTATGGAGCCGGTGTCCATATTCTCCGAATGAACAAGGACCTTGACCATTAGTGATGTATTCCCGACGCACACAACCCGTGCTTTAAGATGAGCCAGATAACCGACATTTATGGGATTTAGAAACGATAAACCCTCTATTGCAGCGGTAACACAGATGTTGTTGCAATGACGATGAGCGGCGGTGGCCGCAGCCAGGTCGATCCAGTGCATGACCCGACCGCCCAGAACATTGCCGAGACTATTGGCGTCGTTGGGCAGCACCAGTTCGGTCATGGAGATCTCGGACTCGGACGAGCGCTTCGGCGCGGGCGAGGTTTCAGCAGCCATAGCTATTACTCGTCCCTTGCGACCGGAAAAGCATCAGAATAAACATCGCTATACGCCTCTTCAGGCTCAGAGTATTTCATCCCTTCGCATACTTTAATGGCCTCATCAAGCTCCTGGTTAATCTCCCCGACCAGCGCTTCACGCCGCTCGGTGGAAAGGATTCCGAGATCCATGAGAAGCTTCTCAGCACGAGGGACAGGATCTTCCTTTTTCCATTTTTCCAGTTCCGTATCGCTCCGGTAATCAGCGGGATCGATCTCGGAATGGCCGTACCAGCGATAAGTCATACACTCGATCAGTGTCGGTCCCTCGCCAGCACGAGCCCTCGTTATGGCCTCGGCAGCCGTCTTGTGAACGGTTACGACATCGTTGCCATCGATGGTTACGCCGGGGAAACCGTAAGCCTTGGCCCTGAAAGAGAACTGCTTGATGCCGGCCTGCAAAGTGGAAGGCACAGATTCGGCCCAGAGATTATTCTGGCAGATATACACTATCGGCAATTTGTGAATGCCGGCAAAATTAAGCGCCTCATGCCATCCGCCGCGAGAGGTCCCGCCTTCTCCGAAAAAAGCCAGCACGACGTTATCCTTCTTCTGAATCTTAAATCCGAGGGCGCAGCCGGTGCCAACTACGGTCTGGCCGGCCACTGTGGATGCCGGAGTTATCACACCCTTTTCCTTGTACCCGTAATGACAGGGATGCGATTTACCTTTGTCGGGCGAGTTCGACCGAGCGTAAACCTGGGCGATTATCTTCTCCATCGGGACTCCCTTGGTGATGGCGGCGCCTATCTCCCGGTGGGATGGGGCGATAATATCATCATCTCGCAATCCGTATGTTGGGCCGACCGTGGTCGCCTCCTGCCCCACCGCCGAAAAATAGGTGCCCGCGTAACGTCCCTGACGGAACAATTTCCGCAGCCTCTCGTCAACAGTTCTTGTTTTCAAAAGATAGGTATAAAGCCCCAGTAGAGCCTCTTTCGAGATACCGATTTCCTTCAGACTTGGTTTTTTTAAAATCTGTTTTGCTGGCATTTGCCCTCCAGATACAGGCCACTTATCCTGAAAAGAGATTTTTTGAATTCGCAATAATCGATCAATATATTCCAAATGTTGAAATTGTCAATCCATTTAGTCCTTTTTCGGCGTTAAATCTGGAATCTGTTAGGTTTCGACCGTCACGTATGCCCTGAACACTGGTTCATATTTCTCCGGATCAGAACTAAGAATAGGCGCCGGTTGTTTCTGAAAAAGAGAAAGCCTGTATAAAGAGATACCAAATATAAGAATACAGGAGTTTTTCTCAGCCTTTGATAGGATCAGGCAACCTCATTTAAATTGATAAATAAGGCGGATAATTGTAAATTGACTATAATGACTCGTGGTTCATCCAAAAATATAGGCATTCTCGAATTTCTCGGCCTGAGAAAGGACATTATCCTTCTTCTGGCCATGGTCGTTTTAGTCGGCATGGGCGAGCGGATCGGATCTCGGTTCATCCCCAAGTATATTCAGGAGCTGGGAGCCGGAGCAATACTGATCGGTATTTACGGGGCCTTAGAAAACCTGCTTGGGGCCCTCTGGGCGTTCCCCGGTGGAATCTTATCGGATCGCCTGGGCACCAAAAGGGCGCTTTTTGTTTTCAACCTTATCGCCATGATCGGATATTTGATAGTGATAATGATACCATCGTGGCCGGCGGTGATGGTGGCGGCCGTATTCTTCATGGCCTGGTCGTCGCTCTCCCTCCCGGCCACGATGAGCATGGTGGGAGACCTGCTTCCCCGTTCCAGGCGGGCCATGGGCGTCTCCATGCATTCCATCATCCGCCGGATCCCCATGGGCGGTGGGCCGGTTATCGGCGGAGTTCTTATCGGTATCTATGGCCTTATCGACGGTGTCAGGATCTCCTTCGGCCTGGCTTTCTTGCTGGCTATTCTTTCGCTCATCGTGCAGCAGAAGATGACTCCGAATGAGTATATAAAATACGAACCGCTTCATCTGTTCAAACTGATAAAAAGATTCAATCCCGGGCTAAAGCGTCTGCTCGTTTCCGATATACTAATTCGATTTTGCCAGCAGATACCCTATGCCTTTGTCATTATCTGGGTCATGGATATCGTCAAGAAAGGCGCTCTGGAATTCGGCTGGCTGACCGCGATCGAGATGGGAACTGCTATGCTTTTGTATATCCCGGTAGCTTATTTCTCGGATAAGGCGGAGAGAAAACCGTTCGTGCTGGTAACATTTGTATTCTTTACACTCTTTCCGGCCACGCTTTTATTTTCAAGATCCACGGGCATGCTCGTATTGGCCTTTTTTATCCGGGGCTTGAAGGAGTTCGGGGAGCCGACCAGAAAGGCGCTGATTGTCGATCTGGCGGTTCCCGAGGCCAGAGCCCGCACCGTCGGCTCGTATTATTTTATCCGTGATACAGTCGTATCCTTGGCGGCGGTTCTCGGCGGATTTCTCTGGAATATAAGCCCGGCCATCAATCTCTGGACCGCATTCGGGTTCGGGATTCTGGGGACCATATATTTCGGGCTCTTCGGAAAGGGAACGGAGACGAGATAACTCGTTATGTCTATTGGTCCGTCCTCCAATATTCAAATACGAATTCTATATATTGAATCCGGCTCAATGGATTCCCCGGATACGATCAACCGACAGAAATCGTTTGACAATGGCTCCGGGAGAGAGTTTGTTAGTTTTCTGAACATAACGGAGGTATTATGAAAATCAATCGTAGAGAGTTTATAAAAAGCACTGCCGCCATATCGGCGACCGCCACCTTTGCGCCGGGACTGTTCAGCATCATAACCGGCAGCAGTTGCGCCCCGAAGATCGAGGAGGGTTTAGATGAAACCCAGATTGCGGCTATCCTGAAAAGCGCCCTGGCGCGCGGAGGCGACTTCTCCGAAGTATTTATTGAAGATGTGATGTCGCTATCGTTCGAGATGTCCGAGGGAACTTTTTCCGAAGGCATAGCCGGGATTTCTAAAGGGATCGGCATCAGAACGGTGGAAGCTGATAAGAATGGGTACGCCTATGTCAACGGATACGACTTCGAGGGCTCTATTGAGGCTGCCGACGCGGCCGCCTATATCGCCGCAGGAGGAGCAGCGGAGATAGCCGAACCGGTCAATCTCGATACGCCCGGCACGGTGACCGTGGAAATCCCGGTCCAGAAAGTGTCGGAGTCCCGGAAATTAGAGCTTGTTGCAAATGCGGAGGAGTCTGCCAGAAGCTACAGCCCCCACATCAAACAGGTCGATATAACCTACTACGACCAGGTGTGCAAAAGGATTATCGCCAATTCAAACGGCCTGAGAATTCAAAATGAAATCCCCCTGATATGGGTTGTTATCAACGTCCTGGCCGAGAAAAACGGCATTCGACACCAGGGCAGAAAAAGGCTTTCGGCCCATCAGGGATTCGAATTCTTCGACATCAATGACGTTGTCGAGGCAGCCCGGATCGCCTCAAAAGAAGCCGTGACCATGCTTGAGGCCAAACCGGCCCCGTCGGGATCGATGCCCGTTGTGATGTTTCCCGGCTGGGGCGGCGTGCTCATCCATGAGGCCGTCGGCCACGGTCTCGAGGGCGACTTCGCCTATAAGGGAACGTCGATATATGCGGATAAGCTCGGCAAAAAGGTGGGCTCCGATCTGGTGACCCTTGTGGATGATTCCTCCTGGCCCAACGCCCGCGGCACGACCGAATTCGACGATGAAGGGACCGTTGGACGGCGCAACGTGCTTATCGAAAAAGGTATCCTGAAAGGTTTCATGCACGATTTGATCTCGGCTAAGATGCTGGGTGCGTCCCCCACCGGCAACGGCCGTCGCCAATCATACCGTCATCTGCCGATTCCGAGAATGACGAACACCTTCCTCGACAACGGAGATTCCGATCCGGATGATATCATAGCCGATACAAAAAAGGGAATTTACGTCAAAGCCCTCTCCGGCGGCTCGGTGGATACGGTCTCCGGGCACTTCAACTTCGTCGTCCGGGAGGCCTATCTGATAGAGAGCGGAAAAATCACAAACCCGGTATCGGGCGCGACTCTGATCGGTAGAGGAATTGACGTACTGGAGAATATCGACGCCGTCGGAAATGACTTAGATCTGGGGGTCGGAATCTGCGGCAAGGGACAATGGGTGCCGGTAACCTCGGGACTCCCCACCGTCAGAATCGCAAAAGGAATAACCGTCGGCGGAAGCGCTTAGGAGGATAGAGATGGAACTTATAGATATGATTCTAAGGAAATGTTCTCGCGCCGGAGCCGAGATGGCCGAGGTTTTCCATTTATCTCAGAAGAAATTGTCAATTTCTGTGCGCGATGGCAAGCTTGTGACGGTTCAAAAATCCACTCCCGGCGGACTGGCCATCAGGTTTTTTGCAGAGGGCAGGGTATCGTTCGCTCACACCACCGAATTATCCGACCCGGCCATCGATGGAATAATAGATAAACTAACCAATCTTGCCAAAAAAACCGAGGAGGACAAATTCGCCGGACTGCCGCAGCCCCGGGCTTTCCAGGCCGGTCTCGATATTTTCGACGACAGCCGTATCAATCAGCCGATGGAGCCCAAGATTGAATATCTGATGGAGCTGGAAAAAAAGGCGATGAATTACGACATTCTGATTGAAAAATCCGGCGGCGTTTGGTATGAGGAAATTTCATCCACCAAGACCTTCGCCAACACTAACGGCCTTAATGCAGGATATGATTCGACCATCTATAAAACAAGCATATCCGTGGTGGCATCGAAGAAAGGCGAGATGTATCCGGGAGAAGGAACCGTGAGCGCCCGTTATTTTGGCGACCTGCCCCAGCCCGACGAGATCGTGGAGCGATTCGCCTCCAGGGCGGTGCGGCTTGTCGGCGGGACAGCCGTGGATGGCGGCGACTATGAAATAATCTTTACTCCTAAAGCGGCCAATTCCATTCTGTGGGGCTTTAGTTTTGCCCTGAACGGAGAAAACGCCTTCAAGGGAGCCTCCTTTCTCGCTGATAAAAAGGGGATGAAGATAGCCTCCGATACTCTGACCCTTTACGATGACGCTCTTATGACTCGCGGCGTGGCCAGCCGTCCGGCGGATGACGAGGGAGTGGCTTCTCAGAAGCATGCGTTGATAGATCGGGGCATCCTGCGCGGATTTTTATACGACACGAAAACCGCCGCCAAGGCCAATACCGTCTCCACCGGATCATCCAGCCGCGACGACTACGACTCTTTCCCGGGAATCTGGCCGAGCAATTTCTATATCGCACCCGGCAAGGACAGAGCTGCAGACGTCATCGCCTCCTGCAAGAAAGGCATTATAGTCGAACAGACCCAGGGCTGGGGGCTTCACAGCGTAACCGGCCAGTACTCCGCCGGCATAGTCGGGATAGTCGTGAGAAACGGCAAACGGATAAGACCGGTGGCCAACGTGACAATTGCGGCCGGCGCCGACGAGCTCTTAAACGGCATCGGAGCCATCTGCGATGATATAACGTTCTACGATGATTTCAGCTCACCGACGATCTTGGTGAAAAGCATGAAGGTGGGGGCGTAAGACTATTTATATAAAATATAAAAAATATGCAAAAAAAGCTTGACAATACTATCCACAATAAGCTATAATACCGGCGAAAATTAAGCAATAGCTCCTAATCAGAAGGGGTGGCGTATGAAAAGGTTATCCATAGCTATTCTGGTTATAAATGTATTGCTCAATGTTGCCCGGGCAGACGAAGGATGCCCGTCGCCATGCTGCGGAGGTGGGCATTATGACCGTATCAACGTGTGGCTTGTTGGAATGGGACCTACTTTGCCGGGAAGAGGATATATAGATATCGGGATTTTCGATTACAATACTACTGAGGATGGCTGCGCCTCACCGATCGAATTCATCGTGGAATACCCATGTGCTTCCTGGGACATTGGTTACAGGATGGCCGGGAAAAGCTGGATGTGCGCCGTAATCTGCGGCAATCCTAACGAATGCCCGGAACATATCGTTTGCGTGGGCTGTCCCGGTCTTTTCACCCATAGTTGCGGTGAGGTTGAATGGTTATATTTTCTGCTAGCCGGCAAGGGTAATTTTAAAGTCCTATTCAAAGGGGTTGAGGTTTTCAATCAGCCCTTCGATTTCGGGGGGGAATTAGAGTATTTCGAGATGACCTTCACGGATATTATGTTTTTGAATAAGGACTTTACTGAGATACAAACCAATGATATCTTCGACGCGATGGAGGCGGTTGCTATAGAAGTGGTAGCTGAATTTTTGGGGGACGAACCGGCCCCCGGAATCGGGGTGGTTCTTAAATCGGATATCGGTCCGGACTCTATAATGGTTAGTGTTCCGCTCGAAGAAACACATTTTAATACCGCTACATACCTAACTTTGATAGAACCCGGCTTCTTCGTCCGAATAATCGGCGACCCGGACGAGACTCTCCCACCATACGCGGAAGCCGAAATCACGGCTGCTCCAATTCCATATCGATGCGCGGGGGAACCTCCCGTAACAGTCCCCGAAGATATACTGCCAATAGCTAATTTCGTATTATGGGTGGAAGAAATAAGCTTCGAGTTAGATTACTTCAATCTTTGTAAAGACGGCCCCGGTCCTACACCGGGCTCAGGTAGCGGAGAACCTATAATTGACCCCGTTTGGATAAAAGATACAAAAAATGACCCCGTTGTATACAGAAGGGGAAACACGCTCTTAATGAATGTTCTGGTTGAGTGCAACAGGACTCCTTACCATGATTTCCAGTACTGGATTATAGGCTCCGGCGGCTCCGGCCAGCGTTCTTATACGACTGCCGTATGCGAGGGCCATTTCAACGGGACCAATGTCAGTACCGTATCTGATATTTTACCGAGAGATGGCCCCTTTCCGGATTACGTAGGCATAATCGACCCCCTTAATTATAACTGGTATGGAAATAAAGTTGGCCATCCCGATCCCTCCAATTTCAAATATATGAACAGCAGTTCTCATAAGATATATCTTACTTACGACTGGCCTCTGTTAGAAGAGATAAACGTAATTGCCCTGGATAAGATATGCGATTACGCACAGGGAGAAAATGATCCACCTACAATCGCCGAGTTGGGCGTAGCTGGCGTTTACTTCGAAGGCTGGACGTATGATCCCAGGCACTACCCCGTCTTCGCCGATCCTCTGGACGTGGTTCGCCAGGAATTGGGCCAGTGCTCCGATTATGCGAATCTGCTTACCTACTTATATAAGTCTATCGGCATCCCGGCCAATTCGGTTATTACTTATAACGGATGCAGTGAACAGGGGACAGATTACTGGCTATTCTGGAGATATACACTCATCCCCAACGCATGGGTATGTTTGCTCAGTAATCTCTTAACATCCTGCGACAACCAGACTCAAATTTGGCCGTTTAGCTTTCATGCCACCAGTTTCGCCGCGGGCTTGCTCTGTGATGCGTCCTTCGGCATCATCGATACACGAGCTAATTACGCGGAATGGTGGAGATACTACCTGCAACCTGCCGACTTAGATCCTCCTGATCCTCCTGGCTACTTACACGACGAACCGCCGACGTTCGAGCCTACCTATTACGATTGGCCTGAGTATGTGCCAATGATTAGGCCCTTGCCTTACAATATCCAAAGAGAATTTATTGATTTTTGGCATCCTTGGTAACAACTTTTCGGAGGATTGAATGAAAAGATTATCGTTTAAAAACAAGAGCATTTGGCTTATAATAACGCTCATTCTCTCACCTTGTTTACAGCCACTTATAGCGGAACAGCACCACTTTAGATTAGTGGGGCCAATATCAACATATTCCACGAGTCAGGAGAGATATCTCGGCATATTTCCCATCGCCGTCCCTGATGGGAGTATGTCATATTGGAGTAGGGACAGAGACCCCAAGCACCCCGGAGACTATTTTTTCATGCCCGAGTTCGCCGATAGTACGACCCTGACAGATACCGAGTTTTTGGAGATGGAAAATCTACTTCGGCAAAACGTTTACGACTCTTACTACGATGATTTCGTTCTGGAGAACTTGACCGGTTACGAATATACCTTTGCCGATAGCGCGGTTTGGCGCCGTGAATACCATGTCAGGTACGCCCGCGGGGATACCATCTACGTCATATCCGGCTGGCTGGGGAAATTCTTTTGTTTCTACAGGGTTGTTCCGGGCGATTTCAGATACGACGCGACAAATTTGCAAAAGGAAGCGGAAAAAATCTCGCCGTCATTTATGATAGCCAAAGAAGAAGCGTTCATGCGGATCGAGGAGGAGATTAATTATTTTCTCGAATATGTTGATAAGCCAAACAAAATGAGGGTTAGAAATTATCAGATCAATGCAGGATTCAGGTATGGTGTTTCCGGTGATAGAGGGAAAAAATACAACCTCATCGAAATCACAAAATTCATCGATCCGGAGGTGATGCCATGAAATATATATTCATTGTTGCAGCGCTTTTGCTTCTGGCCTCGCCGGCATACGGCGACACGTACGTATACCGGTCCGACGTTAACCGGGAGATCCCCGATTTCGATTCCACCGGCATATCCGATACCATCTTCGTGCCGGTCCATCTCATGATAGAGGATATAAACTTCTTCGTCGGCATAGGGGAAGTCCAGGAACCCTGGGCGGAAAACATCTGGATCGACGTATATTCGCCTTACGGGGGCTCTGTTAGATTGAACGGCTGGGACGTGCCGCGGAGGCACTGGTATTTTTGCTGGTATGACACCGACCGGGAGGTTGACGGCCCCGGCCACCTCGACGATTACGTCGGCCTGGACTCCCACGGCCCCTGGACCATGCACAGCTTCGACATGTTTCCCGACCGTGTCGTTACCTGGTATTACTGGATGGTCGAGGTGATAGGCCAACCTCTTACCGGTTTTGAAGAAGAAGACCGGTTGTCCGTCCCCGGCGATTTCGTTCTGGATAAGAATTATCCAAACCCCTTCAATTCGTCCACAAGCATAAGATTCGGCCTGCCGGAAGAATCCGAGGTCAAAATCGCGATCTACGATATCGTCGGGCGAAGGGTCGATATCCTCGTGGACGAGGTTTTGCCTGCCGGATACCACGACGTAGTTTGGGACGCCAAAAACAGCGCTTCCAAACCGGTCGCATCAGGCATCTATATTATCAGGATGACCGCCCCCGATAGGACGTTCGACAGGAAGGCGATCCTGCTGAAATAGACATGCGATACCGACACGAACCGTAATCATCTCTTAACGACACCCTTGATAATATCGGTCAGCTTATAGCTCAGCCGCGCCCCGAATAACGTATAAAGCATGATTTTGATAATCATCGATGCCCAGGCCCGGGGATTGGTGAAAAGCCAGCCCCGGAACCTGTCTTTCAAAGTCGCCTTGAAATAGGCCACGTATAGACGGTGACGCCAGATCATTATCTTTTCTCTATCGAACTCGGGCGTCTGGATCGACGGCTGGGTGAAGATCGCTGCCTCGTAGCTGATAAAATCGGTATCGAACGAATCCACATTGATATATCCTTTATCGATACATTCATCGTAGAGCTTCGTGCCCGGCATCGGCGTGGCGATGAATATCGACAGGTTGTTGAATTTGAGATCCCCGATATACTTTTCCGATTTCTTTATCGAGTCCTCGGTCTCCCCCGGCATCCCGATAACGAAATAGGCATTGGTCTTGATTCCCACCTCCCGGCAGGCTTCAGCGACCTCGTAAATCTTCTCCGATTTGAGGCCTTTCTTTATGACTTTATTCCTGATGAAATCATCCCCTGATTCGACCGCCAGGTTCAAAGAATCGCATCCCGCTTTTTTCGCCCATTCCAGAGAATCCCGATCCAGCGATCCCACGTGAACGCCGTTGGGCGTATTCCAGCGGATTTTTATTCCGCGTTCCACCAAACCTCTGCAGATGCTGACAAATCTGTCCCTGTCATAGGTGAGATTGTCGTCCTCAAACGAAATTTCATTGACGTTGTATTTCCCGACCAATGCTTCGATCATATCGACCACGTGATCGGAAGAATGCGCCCGGTATTTCGGCCCCATGACCGAATGAATACTGCAGAAGCTGCATCGGTAAGGGCAGCTTCGTGATGTAACAACCGGCGCATACCGTCCGTAGCCCAATCCCCAGCGCCCCTCGCCTATGGTCAGATAGCGCTCCATATCGAACAGGTCCCATGCCGGGAAACCGAGGCCATCGAGATTCTCTATATAGCTGTTTCTGGGATTGACTATGACTCGCCCATCCTTTTTGAAAGCCAGGCCCTCGACATCATCGAAGGAAGTCTTGCCCTCTACGGCTTCCATAAAGTCGACGATGATCCGCTCTCCCTCACCGACTGCGGCGAAATCGATCTGTGGATGCGAGCAGACGCTTTCCGGCATCAACGATGGATGTATCCCGCCGGTGATTGTAACGATCCGGCTATCGATACTTTTTATAATTTTCGCCGCCTCGAGCACGGCCGGAAAACGGGAGGAGAAAAAACAACCGATGCCTACCACATCCGGTTTGATATCGGCGATACGCTCATGAAGCCGTTTCGGCTCCAGGCCGTAGCGCATCAGATCTTTTTCAGCCTCGACCGGCGGGGCTTCCGCCGCCGCATCGAGGGCCTGCACATTGACACCGGCGTTCTGCAACGCCGCCCCGAGATATGCCAGACCCATGGGAAAGGAGATACCTAGGCCGGCATACTTGGGCGCCAGAAATGGTGGATTCAAAAGCAGGGCACGCATGGGCGGAAGATATGGAAATAGAATGATATTTTGAAGCGAAAAATGGGATTATCCGGTTAGTCGAAACTCTCTATCGGCCACCCTTTCTCCTCGGCTAATCTTCTAAGATCATTGCCGGGGTTAACCGCCACCGGATGGCCGACCTTTTCAAGCAGGTATCTATCGAGACTGTGATCTGCATAAGCGGTCAAATCATGCCAATTAAGGCGGTATTTCTCAAGCAGCGGCCTTAGAACCTCGACCTTCCCCTCAGCCAGAGGAAAGCGACCGATTGTCCGGCCGGTAAATTTATCCGCATTCACTTCGAGAATGCTTCCGATATATTCGTCAACGCCAAGATATTCTGAGAAATTTCGCAACAGGAATACCGGCATGCCCGATAGTAACATTACTTTATCACCATCTCGATGGTGTTCTTTAATCCTTGAAATTCCTCTTGCCGATATTCTTTTTGCTACTTGATCCTCAAAAAACTTCCGCCCGATTCCGACCATATAATCCGGCGAGAGTCCTCGGAGGTAGCCCTTGTCAGCCTTGAGCGCGTAGGCGCGCCCTTCGGGCATCAATGCCATTGCTCTCATCCCGAAGCTGATTAAATTCCCCAGACGGATTATTCTCTTTTGCAATAAATGCTTGAGAAACAGCCGCTCGCAGGAGGTGCCGGGCAGAAGCGTGCCATCGATATCGAAAACGATCAATCCGGAACTTTCCACGGATATTTCCTGGCCAGAAGCAGATGTCTCGATTCCCAGATTATGGGAATTCCCCTGACTATACACATAACAACCGTAATATAGACGAGGACGATTCCAATAGTATAAATAACTTGCATGATCGTATTGGAAATGTCCCAGCCATAGTTTTCAATTCCCGATTCCATCGTTAGATAGATCCCCAGCCAGACGAAGGCGACCACCTTGGCGCCCCCGTAAATGGCGCGGGAGAACCGGCTGGCACAGATGAATCGAGCGATTTTCGATCTTAGATGGGTCTTTTTGCCAAAGGGGGTTTTGCCCTCGGCGAAGGCGGCGCTCCTGATCAGGTCGGTCATGAAACCGCGGGTGACGACAATCATCGGCACCCAGAAGCTGAACAGCCCCTGCCAAGCAAAAAATATCCAGTAGGCGGCCTCGACAATTCTATCGCCGGCAATATCCAAAAGGGCGCCGAAATCGGAGGCGACGTTCAGCTTGCGAGCCACATAGCCGTCTAAGGAATCCATATATATGATGATTATGGTCAATATCGTAGCCGCCAGTCTGGACCAGAAACCGAGCGTGAAAAGCCAGATGGCCACAAACACCAGGGCCACTCGAACTAGAGAGATTAAATTAGGCAGCATAAGATCGCCTCCCGGTCTGTGCTCACTAAAGACAATATCTGATATACGCAACCACGGAATTTCTGCAAGCTTTTTATTGCGCTTGACACCTGTAACAGCGCTTGAATACGACGATTCCTCTGCCAGTAGGGCAAGGCCGTATAGCATTTTAATAGGGATGGCTTTTGAAACTCGAAAATTGTATATTCTCAGGTCGAGAACGAGGAATGTGATATGAAAATCATCGTCGCCGGCGGAACCGGTTTCGTAGGCTCAAATCTGGTAAGACTACTGATTGATAAAAATCATCAGGTAACCCTTATATCGAGACAACCGGCGGGATCGAAAGCCGCGATCCGGGGGCAGGCGGAAACAATTATCCATGATCCTTCCAGGCCCCTCGGGGATTTGAAGATCGAAGCCGACGCCGTAATCAACCTGGTCGGTATAATCAGGGAGTTCCCATCAAGGGGAATAACATTCGAAAAGTCCCATTTCGGGATCACCAAGAACCTGGTCGATTTCGCCGAATCGCGCGGTATAACGCGGTTCCTTCAAATGTCGGCTCTGGGAGTAGGGCCCGACGAGAAAACCGGCTATACCAGATCAAAATTTAAAGCTGAAGAGTACTTGAGATCATCGGGGCTGAGATGGACCATCTTCAGGCCGTCGATGATAATCGGGCCGGGCGATCACGTAACGGGCATGTTCTCTCAGATGATCAGATACTCACCGGCAGTGCCGGTTATCGGCAACGGTCAATATAAACTACAGCCGGTGCATGTCGATGATGTCTGCACCGGTTTTATGAAAGCTCTCGGCGATGATCGCACGGTCGGAAAAGTATTCGAATTCGGCGGCCCGGAAATTCTATCGTTCAACCGCATGCTGGATATACTGGGAGAAACACTCGGAAGAAAGAAAGTCCGGAAGATCCATCTGCCGGTCGGAATAATGAGGATGAAGGCGGCCATATTCGGAGCATTTTCATGGTTTCCCATCACCAATGAGCAGATCACGATGCTGCTAAGTGATAACTACACCAATGATAAGTCGTTATATGAGCTTTTCGATTTCCGCCCGCGAAGCTTTGGCCAAAGCCTTGCCGAATATCTAAAATAGTTTCCAGGGGCATAATGCATTACCGCATACGAGAGGTTTGTAGAAAAGCAGAAACCGTCCATATCAAAAAACAGTTCTATTCGGCAAAGAGAGATCATTTCGGTAACAATATGATGGGAGGAATGATGATTGAAGTTGGCAATAAGGCCCCCGATTTTACTCTGCCGGATTATAGTGGTAAAAAGCATAAGCTTTCGGATTACAGAGGCAAGCCGGTGGTGCTCTATTTCTACCCCAAGGACGATACCCCGGGATGCACCAAAGAGGCCTGCTCGTTCCGCGATAATTTTGCCACCTTTACGAAAAAGGGGATTGTCGTTTTGGGAGTCTCGGTCGATGATGAAAAATCGCATTCTAAATTCCGCGATAAATACAACCTGCCCTTTACGCTTCTGGCCGATACCGACAGGAAAGTGGTCGAAAAATACGGCGTCTGGGTGGAGAAGAACATGTACGGCAAAAAATACCGGGGCACCGCCCGCAAGACATTTCTGATAGACAAAGACGGCAAAATCAGCCACATTTTCGACAATGTGAAAACAAATATTCACGCCGAGGAGGTGCTGGCCAAATTGTCGGGATAAGCACCGAAGCGCTATGCCGATGGTGGCACCCGACATCCATGCCACGGACGCAAAGGCCGGGGTTTTTTATAGCAGATTCAGATCATAAACATTGAAATCATCGGTGGGGGCAGGTCTCCCTGGCCGGGCAGGCAGACGTACCCGAATACGGTTTTGAATAATTATGAAATTTAGTTGTCAATCTGAAGTCGGAAGAATAGAAAAAATCTTATTGAAGCATCCCAGAAATGCCTTCATAAACCAGGAAAATATCGACTCTCAATGGGAAAGGCTCAACTATTCCGGTGGCCCGGATTACGATCTGGCATCGGAAGAATATGAAAGCTTCATAGATATTTTAAAACGGGATGTGTCGGAAATCCACTTTCTTCCCGGAAGCGGCAAGACCGGTCTCGATTCGATCTACGTGCACGATCCGGTGATAATTACCGAAAAGGGAGCCATCCTGTGCAGCATGGGTAAGCAGGATCGCCGGGGGGAACCCGCGGCGGTGGCAGAATATCTGGCCGAGCTGGATATTCAAATCGTCGGCGCCATAACGGGTGAGGGAAGGCTGGAAGGCGGCGATGTCCTCTGGCTGGGAGGACGGACTCTGGCGGTCGGGCTGGGCTACCGAACCAACGAAGACGGCATCCGACAGCTGAAGGAACTCACGGATGATATAATCGATGAGTTCGTAGTGGTGCCGCTGCCTCACTGGTCGGGGCCCGATAATGTTCTCCACCTGATGACTCTTGTCAGTCCCGTCGACTATGACCTGGCCGTGGTCTATTCCAGATTGCTCCCCGTGCCTTTCAGACGATGGTTTATCGACCGGGGAATGAAACTTATAGACGTGCCGGATTCTGAATTTGCGACCATGGCCTGCAACGTCCTGGCGGTTGCGCCGCGGAAATGCATCGTGCTTTCCGGAAATCCTCGCACAAAACGGATGCTTGAAAACGAGGGGGTCCAGGTCCGGGAATTTCGGGGAGAGGAGATTTGCAGAAAAGGCGCCGGCGGCCCGACATGCCTGACGAGGCCATTGCTGAGGATAGAGTAAATTTCTCAATCGGATACAGATTCCAGGGGCGATGTTATGGATCTGGAAATTCAAGTAATCTTATTTAAAATTGCCATATCAATAGGGGCTATTTCACTATATGAAAAACATCTGTTCTCGAAATCAGGACTTGAATCCGCCTTATTTTTGCAAAGATATGTACCGGCTTACGAAAAAACGGGACATCTTGACCGGACAGGTTGCTCTGTCTCCAGAATATGTCTATAGTTAAACCAAATGAGATATCCGGGTGGTGATAATCGTTTTACACATAGGGACGCGCATGATAATTTATTATGCCTATAATATAGAGTTAAGTATTGAAGCCAAAGAACAGCAACCGAATGGAAAGGATAACGCCCCATGAAATACGGCGCGCGAAATCAGCTAACCGGCAAGGTGATGGAGATCAAAAAAGGCACGGTGATGTGCCAGGTCAGGCTGGAGGTGGCCGCCGGCGCCACCATGAATTCGGTCATGACTATCGAATCGCTGGAGGACCTAAGCATCAAAGAGGGAGATGCAGTTAAGGCCGTGGTCAAGGCGGTCAATGTTTTGCTGGTGAAGGAGTAGGCGATTGCAGGGCGTGCCCGGTCATTTGACGGGGCACCACAGAATAACCCGTTCTTTACGGGTCGATGTCGGATCGACACCTGCGGAAAACAATAAAAAATTATTGCCGAACGATCCCGCCCGCTAATTCCGTTCTTATGTTTTTCTATATAGTGGCGGTTCTGCGCCTGCGGATAGCGGCGATGGTGCCTGCGGCGAGCAATAGCAGGGCCATGATGAGCATACCCCATTGGGAGAGTGTGGGGACTATATTCTCCTGCTGCACCAGGACAAATAGAGTATCAGGTGTAGTGAAAAACCCACTTCCGTTTCCATAAAAGCACACAGTATGGAAAGGCATGATATAACTGCCGGGCGTTTCGCAAATAGCTCCATAACGCAACGAAAGTGTTTGACCGGCTCCGAGAGTGTTCTCTGAAACCTCGGGTTCACCGGGCAAATCAATTACCCACCTGTATGTATTGTAACCGGATATAACCTGATCGGGCAATGCTCCTGAGTAAAAGAATGAGATAGGTTGATTATCGATGGTCATATGCGAAGAAATTATATCGAATTCAAAGGGTAGATTTTCAGCCAGATACAGGCCGGATAAGACGAAGTCTTCGTTATTGGCAATAGTCCAGGTAATGACCAGGGTATCGGAGATACCCAGGTATGTTGCTGATAATCCATGATCACAGGTAATATCGTAGCCGGATGGATACAGGGTATCCTGACCATATGAAGTGGACGAAAAAAGTATCAGACAGCTCGATATATAAAATGTGGATCTGGTGATTCCGGCCAGCACGGCCATTCCTCCAATTTTACGTTTTCTTCGTTCGCTCAGCCCAGTGTCCGAAACGTTTGAACGTCTGGAAACCGAAAAATGATTCTGGATGTTTACCCGAAGCTCTCAACAACCGGAATTTTATGCCCCTCTATACTAAAATATTGTGCGCGCGGCGACATCGCAACTGATTTTTTACACTATTGCTGGGGCGATCATAGATAATATTGCGAGAAACGTTTAATAATTGACTATCGTAAGCGATTGTATGAATAGCGGTTTTAAAACGGAAGGTTCATAGCCCCAGCGACGGTTGCCGCAGGTATTCCGTAGTTTGTCTTTTTTGATCGAGATCATGCCAGACCCGCTTTACCTGTTCGACCGTTAATCCCATGACCTCGGCCACCTCCGGGGCCGGGAATCCGCCCTCTTTCGCAAACCACAGTTGATCCATGATGGCAAAGTCCAGACCGAAAAAGAATTCCTCCTGGCTGACATCGGATGGATAAGTCTCGGCGGATGGGATTCGCGATCGTATTTTTTCAGGTATATCGAGATATTCCGCCAGCTGGAAAACCTGGGTCTTATATAAACCGACTATCGGTTTAAGATCGACGCCGCCGTCACCGTATTTGACGAAGAACCCCTGGTCGTATTCGTTTTTGTTGGCGGTGCCGACTACGGCGTAGTTGCGGGATTCGGCATGGTAATAGAGCGTCAACATCCTGATCCGCTGTTTCATATTGGAAGCGGCCACGATTTTAAGGAAGGCTTTCAATGGCAATCGCTTCTCCATTTTCTCACCATCGGGCGATTCCACCGCCAGCCGGAAGACGTTGATTCTATCCGATTTCAGTATGTTGGATGGCAAGACTATTTTGGCCTTCCATCCTTCCCTCCATTCGGGGAAGACCTGCCTGAAGCCATCGTCACGATGCTTGTAGCATCCGGCGGCCTTGAGCGGTTCGGTAACATCATTAATTTCATATTCATACCCCAGCGTTTTTGCCAGGCTGACAGCCAATTCGGTCGATTCGGGAGTGTTGTCCTGATCGGGCATTATGACGCCGACCACCTTGTCGGCTCCGAAAGCCTTTACACAAAGAGCAGCTACCACGGAGGAGTCCAAACCGCCGGATGTTCCGACTATCGCACCGTGACGCCTTAACTGTTTAAAAACCTGGTGTTTTAATCTCTCAACAATTTCAGCGACTACCTTTTGGCAGTCGATCTTTATCAAATCTCTGGAGAACTTCACCCGGACCTCCCGATTAGTTAGATTGTTTTTTTTGAATAAAACCGGCCAGGTTGTCTACCGAATCGAGGTTCTCCGGGACAAGTTCCTCGTCCTCGATCTGGATCCGGTAGTTCTCCTCAAGAAAACCTACAAGCTCTAAGACCCCCGTGGAATCGATTATCCCC
>CBEWDL010000004.1:0-38691 GCA_965555375.1 uncultured bacterium | reverse complement strand
ACCGGCAGTGTTCTGCAACAGTTTCCATTTGGTAGAACATAAGTTCGGCCTTAGATGCTGTCAACTCATATTTAATTATTTTGTTATTTTTTTCACAATGTATACACATATAAGTTTCTCGGGACCCCCCTGATAATAATAGGCTTCGAATAGGCTTCTCCGGATAAAAACCAGGATGTTGATAATCGCGCCGTGAGATCTTGGTCGGTTTGTCCCGAAAACCACCATCGCAGACCGCCTCAAGTCCCGTGAAAACTTTATCTACCTTTTATAGCGAGCTTCGTTCAGAATAAACTGAGATAGAAGTCTGACGCCCCAGCCGGTAGCGCCCTTTGAGCGATATGGATGTTGTTTTTCCTCATTATCCATGCCGGCCATATCGACATGCGCCCAGCGGTAATCCTCGGTGAAATTGGAGAGGATCGAGCCAGCGGTGATGGCCCCACCCCACCGGCCGCCGCTGTTTTTCATATCTGCAACCTGGCTTTTAACCAGGTCTTTGTATTCACTCCACAGCGGGAGCTGCCAGAGACGCTCACCGGATTGCTTGCCTGCCATGACGAGACGCTCGATTAACGGCTGGTCGGTACCCATGACGCCCGCACAGATATGAACACCAAGGGCAACCATGCAGGCGCCGGTTAAGGTGGCAATATCCACGACATACTTCGGTTTGAACCTGCCGGCATATACGAGGGCGTCGGCCAGGATGAGCCGACCCTCCGCATCCGTGGAAATGACCTCTATAGTCTTTCCATCGGAAACAGTGAGGACATCGCCAGGACGATAAGCCGAGCCCGATGGCATATTCTCAACCAGCGGCGTAATGCCCACGACATTAACCCTCGGTTTCAAGTGGCCCAATATCGGGATCAACGAGATGACCGCACCCGCGGCTCCCATATCGCCTTTCATGGCACCCATCTTTTCGACTGGCTTGAGAGAAATCCCGCCTGTATCGAAAGTCACTCCCTTACCGACGAAGACGATAGGGGCATCTTTGGCCCTGCCACCTTTGTAATTCCAGACGACCATCCTGGAGCGGTTTTCGGAGCCCTTGCCAACCGATAGCAGGGCGCCCATTTTCAGCTTCTTAAGCTCATTTTCGGATAATACCTCGACCGGTATCCCGTGCTTCCTGCCGAGCTTGCGTGCTTCGTCGGCCAGCATCGCCGGAGTCAGCAGATTGGCCGGCAGGTTGGCCAGGTCGCGGGCCAGCATCGTGCCCTCGGTCATTACCCGGGCGCGGGTGACCACTGATTGATCTATTCTGGAGGCTCCGGTGAAAAATGAAATCCCAGAAAGATTAATTTTCTTCTTATCGCTTTTCAGCCTATCGAATATATAATTTCCCAGAAGCGCGCCTTCAACCAGCGGAGCCAGGGTTTCCCCCGGCTTTCCCACGGGCAGAAAAGCGACATTCTTCAGGTTATAAACAGTCTTAATAACAGTGGCCGCCGCTCTGCGTAGCGTATCGAGATCGGCCGTTTCTCTTTTGCCAAGTCCCACCAGAATCAGCCGCCCGGCCTTTACATTATCGCATGGATAAATCTGAAAAAGCTCCCCCTCCTCGGCCCTGAAACGCCCCTGTTTCGCAGCTTTATTTATCAGCCTGCCAATCGGTTCTCTAAAATAGTTGTCACCCCGATATAGCAATGCGATCAGAGCATCCCCGACATATTGCTCAAATCGTCCCTTAACAACTCTGCAATTCAATTAATACCTCCTTCCGGCTAAGCTCAACCCCGGATACCGGCAGCAATATATTAGATTATATCATTCTATCATAGATTGTCGCAACAGTTCCAGCAGAAAATCCCTGTCGGCTTCGACTCAAAGGGGGCTATTCCACGAATCTGAACCTATCACTGGCAGCACCACAAACCGTACACTTATCTGGCAGGCCGCCGGGAACGGTGTTTCCGCAGGCAGTGCAAACATAGTAGTCCTCTTCCCTGTTGCGGCCGAGGGAGCCTAAGGCATCGTTTAGCAGGCCGTTATGAATCTTCTCAACCGCCGAGGCTCCCCTGAAAGATGCGGCCGCTCTGCTATTGGAGTCCTGCTCCGCCTGTTGGATAAATGCCGGATACATCTGTGTAAATTCATACGTTTCCGAATCGATTGCAGAAGAAATATTCTGTTCGACACTGCTCGATCCCCCCATCACAACAAAATGATTCAACGCATGAATTTTCTCTGCCTCCGCTATGGCCCTGAACAGCTTTGCGATTCGCCCCCGCCCTTTATTCTCAGCGGCCCTGGCAAAGGCGATATATTTCATATAGGCCTTGCATTCGCCCTCGAAAGCGGTCTTTAGATTATCGTTGGTCTTCAAAATTCCTCCCTATCTTCGTCGTTACCACCACAGACAACATTGTTCCGAGGATGGTCGGTTCCAGCCAAGCGATTATAAGTCTGGAAAATATAACCGATTTCCCATCCAGGCCGGTAAGAGGTTCCACAGTATGCTGGTTAATTAATTTAAAAACGAAGACACGGCGATCCAGGTGCTGGCTGGCCATGAATTTCGTTAGAATTGATGCAAAATGCCATTAGAAAATGCTCCCATCCTGGTGAAATATAAAGGGTTATAATTTTTTCTAAATAATACTTTACTAATTGGTATAGATTTAGTATAATCTATCCAAGTAGGAAGATAGGGAATGAGAATTACGGCCTTAGAAGAATACGGACTTCGTTGCATGGTGCTGCTAGCGCACGGCGGCCAAAAGGTATCGCTGACGTTATTGGATTTCGCCCAAAGCGAGGGATTATCGATACCTTACGCCGGGAAGCTGTTGATGATTCTCAAGAAGGCTGGTTTGGTCAAGGCGATTCGCGGCAGAAATGGCGGTTATGTATTGATAAAGGAGCCTGAAGACATCCGGCTTAAGGAAATTTTCGATGCTCTCGGAGATCCGGTCTTCTCCCCCGGCTATTGCGATAGGTTCACCGGGGAAAACGAGGTGTGTGTTCACACCGATGATTGCACGGTGCGCCACATCTGGAAAAGCTTCGACGGGTTCATCGGAAACATGCTTTCAGGGATTACTCTGGCCAATATCGCAGCTGGAGATATAGATCTTTTGGGAAAAATGCAGGCTGTTATCCCCCCCCAGGCGAACATCGAATGAAACTTAATTCAAATGGGAATAGTTAACATTAAGAATAAATCGAGGATTCAGGATGAGGGTAAAATGGCTGATAAAAAGATAATTTTTTCAATTCATGATATTCACGTTAAGGTTGAAGGCAAAGAGGTCGTAAAAGGGGTCTCTCTGGATATCAGGCGCGGCGAAAAGCACGCCATAATGGGACCCAACGGCTCGGGTAAGTCGAGTCTGGCAAATGCCCTGGCGGGGCATCCCGGCTATGAGATCACATCGGGAGAAGCTTTTATCGATGGACAAAATATCCTGGAGATGGATGCCACCGAACGATCGCTGGCGGGGCTGTTTCTGGCTTTTCAGTATCCCTTAGCCATCCCGGGTGTCACCGTAGCAAACTTCCTGCGCACCGCTATCAAGGCCAGATCCGGCGGCGATGATTCCCAATTGAGAAATTTCCGCAAAGACCTGATGGAGAAATTCAAGTTCCTTGAAATAGACAAGTCTTTCGCCACCCGCTATGTCAATGATGGCTTCTCCGGCGGGGAAAAGAAGCGTCTGGAGATCCTCCAGATGGCCGTGCTCAAGCCGCGAATCGCCATACTCGACGAGACTGATTCGGGGCTTGATATCGATGCCCTGAAGATTGTCTCGAAAGGTATCAACTCCTCATCCACGTCGGAGGATGGAGTCCTTTTAGTAACCCATTATCAGAGAATTCTAAATTACGTCAAACCCGATTGGGTTCACGTCATGATCGATGGCAGAATTGTCAAATCCGGCGGCCCTGAGCTGGCTCATCAGCTCGAGGATCAGGGTTATGACTGGATGAAAAATCAGATACCTGAGAAGATCGAGGCATAGATATGGCTGAGACTATTGATAGAAACACAAACTTAGAGGAGATCGGGAGCGATTACGAAACCAAATACGGTTTCAAAGATCCCGAGGAGTATTTCCACAAAGGCGCTAAGGGACTCAATCACGACGTGGTTGAGATGATATCCCGGATGAAAAAAGAGCCGGATTGGATGAAGGAATTCAGACATAAAGCTCTGGATATCTTTCTCTCCAAGCCGATGCCGAGATGGGGCAACACAGAGCTTTTGAATTCCATCGATTTCGAAAATCTTTATTACTATGTAAAGCCCACCGAGATGCAGAGCAGGAACTGGGACGACGTGCCCGAAAGCATCAGGAGAACATTCGACAAGCTTGGAATACCGGAAGCCGAAAGAAAGTTCCTGGCGGGCGTCTCAGCACAATATGAATCTGAGGTAGTCTACCATTCTCTCAAAAAGGATCTGGAGGAGCAGGGAATCATTTTCCTGGATATGGACAGCGGCCTTAAGGAACATCCCGAAATAGTTAAGAAATATTTCGGCACCCTGATTCCGCCAACCGACAACAAATTCGCATCATTGAACTCCGCCGTCTGGTCCGGTGGATCCTTCATCTATGTGCCGCCGGGCGTTGATGTCAAGATTCCTCTTCAAGCGTATTTCCGAATCAACGCCGAGAATATGGGGCAGTTCGAAAGGACGCTAATCATCGCCGATAAAGGCTCCAGGGTTCACTATATCGAGGGCTGCACCGCGCCAACTTACAGCTCGGATTCATTGCATTCGGCAGTTGTTGAATTGATCGCTCTCGAAGATGCCTATATCAGATATACGACAATCCAGAACTGGTCTCGCAACGTCTTCAACCTGGTAACCAAACGAGCTATGGCTCACAAAAACGCTACGGTGGAGTGGGTCGACGGGAATCTGGGATCGAAACTGACTATGAAATACCCCTGTATTTACCTGGTGGGTGAGAAAGCTAAAGGCGAGATTCTCTCCATCGCCTTCGCCGGCGACGGCCAGCATCAGGATGCAGGAGCAAAAGTAATACACGCCGCTCCTGATACCAGCTCGCGGATAACGTCGAAATCGATCTCGAAGGCTACAGGGCGTTCATCCTATCGTGGCATGGTGAAAGTCTACCCTACTGCCATCAACAGCAAGGTATCCGTAGAGTGCGATGCTCTCCTGCTCGATGAGGCCTCCCGCTCCGACACGTATCCGACCATGGAGATCGACGCCGACGAGGTCCGTATCGAACATGAGGCCAGGGTCAGCAAGGTCGCCGAGGAACAGCTTTTCTATCTCACCAGCAGGGGCCTTACCGAGGACGAGGCGCGCCTTCTGATCATAAACGGCTTTATCGAGCCTTTCACCAAGGAGCTGCCGATGGAGTATGCTGTCGAGTTGAATAGACTGATCGAGCTTGAAATGGAGGGATCGGTTGGCTAAGGGAACTACAATGAATATAGACACATTGGTCGAGGACTACGTCCCGTTCAGGCAAATCGATAAGGGCGAGCCGGAGTGGCTATATAGATTGCGAAAAAAAGGCTGGGAGCATTACCATCAGGCTCCCCTCCCGGAGCGAACCAAACACCTCTGGCGCTACACCGATCCCGGGCAATTCGTAATTGAGAAACCGGAGGAATTGCAGAACCTCCTGCCGGTGATACCTGACCGCTCGCCCCAGGACATTCGCCAGTTTAGCCGGGAGCATACTGCATCGGGTTATAACAGAGGCAATCTATTCACCTCTACGAAAATGAGCCCTGAGCTTGCCGACAAAGGCATAATCCTTAAAGATCTCTATTCTGCAATAAGGGAGAACGGAGACCTGGTTGAGAAGTATCTGGGCAGATTGATCGATCCCGGATTCGGGAAGTTCGAAGCGCTGAACATGGCTCTCTGGAATACCGGATTGTTTCTTTATATTCCCAACAACGTGGTGATTGAAAAACCTATTTATCTGCATCGTCATCCTACCGGTGATTTCACTATTCAGCGGCTTCTGCTTGTGGCAGGCGACAATTCACAGGCCACGATCATGGATGATTATTCGTCTCATTGCCGTCATGACGGCGCCATCGCTAACGGCGCCGTCGAGCTTTATGCCGGGGATTCCGCTAATGTAAAATATATAAATATGCAGCGCCTGGCCGATGACAATGTTACCTTCATGACAATCCGTTCAAAGATAGGACAGAATACCAATCTCTATTCTCTCTTTGGCGGCTTCGGCAGCGCCGTTGCGAAAATAAATGCCGGTGCAGAATTAACCGGCAGAGGCGCCAATAGCCGCATGGCAGGGATTATTTTCGCCGATAGAAAGCAGCATTTTGACTATCATACCCGACACCATCATACGGCCGGAGAATCATTTTCCGATCTCGACTTCAAGGTCATCCTGAAAGATAAGGCCGCTTCCGCCTATACGGGGCTCATCAGGATCGAGAAGGATACAGCCAACTGCGAGGCCTATCAGGAAAATAGAAACCTGTTATTGAACAAAGGCACCAGGGCCGAATCGATCCCAGAGCTCGAGATTATGACCGATCAGGTCCGATGCACCCACGGGGCCACCATGGGCCCGGTCGATCGCGAGATGATATTTTATCTCAAAAGCAGAGGTTTCTCACAGATGGATGCCGTAAGGGCTATTGTCGAGGGCTTCGTGGCTTCCACTCTTGGCAGCGCGCCGGAGGAAGCGGTTCGAATGATCCAAAACATGGTATCCGAAAAGTTGCAGGTGGTCTAAGATGGCAGATGGATTCATAAAGATATGCGGTGACAATGAAATTGCCGAAGGTGCGATAAGAACCTTCAAGATTGAAGAAAAATCGATCGTAGTAGTTAGATATGATGGCGTCGTATATGCTGTGGATGATATTTGCACACACGACGGCGGGGAGCTCGGGGCCGGCGATATAGTAAACGGTCAGATTCAGTGTCCCCGGCATGGCGCCCGGTTCGATCTCAAGACGGGAAATGCCACTCAGATGCCGGCGGTGATTGGAATTGGAACCTACCGGATAAAGATCGAAAACGGTGATATTCTCGTGGCTTTAAACGAATGAGGGGCCTCTGATTTGAAGCAAGACAGAACAATAGAAGCAATATTGGGTGACAGAAAAACGTTGGATGCCGCGTTTGATCCCGAAAAGATAATCCAGGATTTCCCCATCCTCGAGCGGAGAATAGGCTCCAAAAGGCTTGTATATCTGGACAACGCCGCCACCACCCAGAAGCCGCAAAGCGTCATCAAGGCTCTGGAGAACTACTACAGGAAGACCAATGCGAATGTCCATCGTGGCCTTCATACGCTGGCCGAGGAGGCCACTGCGGTCTTCGAAGAGAGTCGAAAAAAAATAGCCGATTTCATCGGGGGCGTCAAAACCGAAGAAATAATCTACACCGGTAACGCCACAGAAGCCATAAATCTGGTGGCCCATAGCTGGGGGCGGCGGAATATCAAGAAGGGTGACAGAATAGTCTTAACCGAGATGGAGCATCACGCTAATCTCGTTCCCTGGATCGTCCTGGCCCGGGAAACCGGCGCAGAATTAAAATATATCCCCATCGACGACGAGGGCTTACTCGATCTGGCCGATCTCGACAAGATCATCTCACCAAATACGAAGATTGTCGCCGTTACGCAGATGTCTAACGTTCTCGGAACAATAAATCCTGTCGATGAAATAACACGTATCGCACACGATAAGGGTTCACTGGTGCTGGTGGATGGTGCCCAGAGCGCTCCCCATCTACCGGTTAATGTGAAGATGCTTGATGCCGACTTTTTTGTCTTCTCTGCTCACAAGATGCTGGGACCCACCGGCATCGGTGTGCTCTTTGGCAAAGAATCCATACTAAACGATATGGAGCCGTTTCTATATGGCGGAGAAATGATAAACGAGGTTCGCTACGACTATGCAGATTGGGCATCGCTCCCCTGGAAATTCGAGGCCGGCACACCGAATATAGCCGGAGCGATCGGCTTCTCCCCCGCTTTAGACTATCTGAATGAGATCGGCATGGACAAGGTTCGTCAGCACGAGATGGAATTAACCTCTTACGCACTTAACAAGCTATCGGAACTGGATCATATAAAGATTTTCGGCCCTGGCAACATAGAATATCGTGGGGGCGCGATATCGTTTATCGATGATTCAATTCACCCTCATGATCTGGCGACCTTCCTCGATTCCCATGGAATAGCGATCCGTGCCGGGCATCATTGCGCACAACCATTAATGAAGCGGCTGGGAGTGGTCGCCACCGCCCGCGCCAGCCTATATATTTATAATACCAGAACCGATATCGATAGCCTCATCGATGCCCTCATCGCTGCCAGGAAGTATTTCACTCATGAACAGTAATCTCGACGACCTCTATCGCGATATCGTTATGGATCACTACAAATCCCCCCGCGGGAGGAACGACATACAAAACGCCGATATCGTAAACGAGGGCAAAAATCCGGTGTGCGGCGATGAAATTGAAGTGTCCATGAAGGTGGATGGCGGACGGGTCGATGATATCTCGGTGCAGTGCATGGGATGCGCCATATCTGTGGCCTCAGGCTCCATGCTGGCTGAAACCATAAAGGGAAAATCGGTTGATGAGGTGAAAAAGATAGCCAGGGCAGTTAAGGCTATTCTAAAAGGTGAAAAGCCTCCTGACGATATCGAATTAGGTGATCTGGAAGCCCTGGAGGGAGTTAAAAAATTCCCGGTGCGGATTAAATGCGCCCTATTATCGTGGTCCACGTTGATAGACGGATTAGAAGCCTGGGAAAACCGCCAGCCGGTCGAAGTCACAACTACGGAGTAGAATATGCCCACCAGAGAGGAGATATTAGCAAAGATTGCGCCGGTCGAAGATCCCGAGATAAGAGTCGGTATCGTCGATCTGGGACTGGTTTATGATGTTGCCTTTCCCGATAATCGTACTGTGAATATATCAATGACTCTTACTACTCTCGGCTGTCCCTATGGACCCCAATTGGTTGAGGCCGTGAAAAATGTCGTTTTGGAACTGGGCGGCGTCGAAAAGGTCAATGTAGAGCTGGTCTGGGACCCACCCTGGAATCCCGCAGAGATGGCATCGGAGTATGCCAGAGACGCCCTGGGAATCTGGTAGACGCTATATAGATTTTCTTGATGTTGTGCCAGAAGTTACTTCTGGCACAGATTGTCGCTGCCCGGATGGTGTCGGAAGTAACTTCCGACACCACGAGAGTTTTTTCTTGATTATCTATTGCGAAGCAGACCCCGTCTTTTTTGCAGCTTTTATTTTTAAGTCTGGTATCGCCGCCGGTAAGTTTTCACCATCGCGCGCCAGTCTTCGTGATCCCGGGCAATCCTCGCATCCCGAGGCCGAACCTGCTCCCCTATAGGCGGCAATCTCGGTAACAACATCCCCGAGCTCGAAGGCGACACAGTTGCCGTTGGGATCGGCTTCGGGGGCGAAATCCGCGCTATGAGGCGGGCAATCGCAGGTATAAAGCGGTTCCACCGTTCCCCTGTACATGCCGATCATGGCTATAACGTCCCCGAGCTCCAGGGGGACACCATTATGGTTACAGTCGCCCGGAGCATAGACGCATTCCGCAGGATGCACGACTGTAAATGTAAACACTTCGTTGCTATAAATGTCGGGGGCGTGCCCGTTCGATGCCAGAACCCTCCAGTAGTAGAGAACATCATAGGCCAGACAAACGGAACATTCCCAGGTGGTATCCGGTATCGGGTCGGACATAATCGTGCTTGGCTCGGGAAACGAAGGATCTACGCAGACGGAAACTACATAATCTACCTCACCGTCCCAGCCCGGTTCATACGTGGAATGCCAGACGAATTCAGGATAACAGGTATTGATTATCTCGCCATCCTCCGGCCATATCAGGCTGAAAGGAACAAGGCCTTCAGGGAATAGCGATATCAGATCGACTTTGGCCCCCTGCAATATCCGTCTACCGTTGTCCGACTGCACGAAAACCACGATTTCGCAGTTATGATCCACTAACAGGCGGCTGAGATAGAATAACTCATTAAACGTTAATGTCTGCCCTTCTTCTATAGACAAGGATATCCCCGACGTACTGGGGATCATATCCCTGAAGGTTTGATGATGCCAGTCGGTACCATTGGGGGCATGCCAGTATATGTTCGATTCCGTTATAGCAATCCTCAATTTCAAATTGGAATAATTTATCTGATCTGTGGCCGTTACGGTGATTTCGAGATCGCCGTTGCGAGTTACTGGATCGTAGCTGCCTGAGATACCTATCTCCAGAGGCGAAGCTACGTTCATTTCATTGAGGATCAATGTTTCCCAGGTACTATGAGAATAACCTCCTCTAACGTCCCCATCGATCCAGGCATAAGGTGTGTAATAATATCCGTCAATGTGAGGAGGATAATAATAAATCCTATCTTCGTTTTCCTCCTCGTTGAATCTCCAATATGGGTCGTTGTTCGATGGCCACCAGGCATGGTAGCGTACTGCAACGAAATTATCGGGATAAGTCTCGCACAACTGATCTAAGACCAGATCAGCATTATAGCAGCCTCCTCACGATGTGTTAGTCTGCATCTCCAGGACCACTAAGCGCTGGCTTGCACCGAGCTGACCCGGAATCGAGAAAACAACTCCCAGGAATAACATCGTTAGCAAGACGGATTTAGTTTTATGCGCTATCATGCCCTTAACCTCCAGTTATTCTGTTTCCAGACACAAGAAATAAATCGAAGCCACTTCTTAAATATAGACCTTCCTCACCCTACTGTCAAGTCCTACTTTGACGTATGCCGCAAAGCGATTAAATTCTTTGTTCGGTCAGGCCACCCTGCGAGCCGTGGCCTATGCCTTACGATCTTATCCGGTATCGGATTGGGCGCCCCTGCACCACTGCAATCGCCTTTTCAACAAGCGTAATCAGCGCTCTGCGAAAAGAAAGCCCTGCTATTCCGCCAATCCGCCCCTTTCAATCCTTGCCTTTGATTTCAAGGACGGTACTGCAGACGCCCCTGCCGGGGGACCCGCACCCGTTGGACACACGAATTCAGGACAGGTTTCGCCACAGTACCAGGTTCCGCCGGCATCCAGACACGCCTGCTCATCCGAGGTGAATTCGCAAATCAGGTCGATACAGCAGGCGCTGGGAGGCGGAGGCCCATCCCCCGGGCAATCACAACAGCCGTAGACCTCACAAGTACCCCTGTAAGCGCAGATCATTTGCTGAACATCAGCAAGTTCATAAGCGACACAATTACCATTGGGATCTGCAGTAGCGGCGAAATAATCGCCATGAGGCGGGCAGGCACAGGTGAAACACGGCGACACGGTGCCCCTATAGTAACCAATCATTGTCAGGACATCGTCAAGCTCCAAAGGGGATTCGTTGCAATTGCAGTCGCCGGGTATATATTCACAGCCGAATACCATCGCAGTATCCAGCCGTGTAGAATATCCGGCGACGAATACTACGTCGTAAACCGTGAAATCCTTATAGGCAGGATGGCTGAATGTTACATCTGCTGTATTGATAGCGTTTCGAATAATTGGGATAGGCAGTTCATATTCACCGTTGATATCCGTAAAATCGGTTCTTGTCTCTGATATGCCGTCGAAATCACTGGCTACGACCTCGACCTCTAGTATAGGATGCCTAGTAACGCTATCGACAACCACTCCATAGATAACCCCGAGCGTATCGCAACCCACCCCCAGGGCGCCGATATATTCTCCCAACACAGGGTAGTCATTGCACGGGGAGTTTATGGCCAGGTAAAAGGAATCCTCGTAAGAATTACAAAACAGAGGGAGGCTATCGATAATGCCGGTCCCTCCTGGCCATCCACCCTGCACGTCGCTATATTCTACGATTGGAACGGAAGTCGCTGTGTCAATTTGATCAGTACCCTCACCCGGATGATAGTCCGAATTTCCCCATATGATGCATTTCGTTATCGTAGCATCGCACATTATGCTGGAGATTCCTCCACCCCGACCATTCGTACTATCTGCCGAATTTCCAAAAACCGTGCAGTTCTCAAGGGTAGGATTGCAGTATTCAAAACAATAGACCCCGCCGCCTCTCTCTCTGGCACTATTATATTTGATCACGCAGTGGCCTAAAAATCGGAGAGGTTGTTTCGGTCTGAACAGCGATTCCACCACCCCTGTCGCTGGCGTAATTGCTGTCGACAATACAACCGTCTACGGTAGGCGAGCCCCCTCTACACAGGATGGCGCCTCCGGATCCTGCCGTTCGGCCATTCCTGATAGTAAACCCACTAAGCACTGAAAGCGAGTCTTCATCGTTCTCAAATATGAATCCTCTACCTTGACCACCGCAATCTACTATGGTCAGTTCGGGGGCAACCGTGCTATCCGACATGACCACAATTTGCTTTCCGTTGAAGCTGATTCCTCCGTTGAGTTCAGTGCCATATGTACCCGGCCACACCAGAACCGTATCATCCCTACTTGCGTAATCAATTCCTTTCTGTATGGTGGCAAATGGATTCCATCTTCTACTTCTACCGTCACCGTTATTATCGTTACCTGTAGCATCGACGTGCCAGATAACCTGCTCCAGTGTTTCATCCAGACGAATAGCTGGGGGGGCGTAGGGGGGGTTCGGAATCACGATGGTTACGGTAGTGGTTTCGGGCAAAAAGTCGGGATGAGTAAATGAGATATAATATTCGCCCGCCTCCAATCCTTCGAGCGTATATCTGCCGGTGGAATTCGTATGTGTATGCTTAGACATCTCAGAGCCCTCCGCCGAAACATATACGCTCTCGATGCCAGTTTCAAAAACCGAATCTCTAACGGCTCCTGCAATTATCTGCGCCTGTTCGCTCAGAATGAAATCCAGAGGGTATACCTGGCCGAACTTGACTTCAATGTCGACGCTATCATCCTCTGCGATATATCCATCACAATCGGCATAAACGTCCACCGTGTCTTCATTCTGGTTATCTAGAGGAATGAGAAGAGTATATCGTCCATGTGAGTCCGTTATATCCTCATCGATTAGGATAGTGGTGCCAGCCTGATAGGCGGTTATTATCGCATCTTCCAGCCACACTGGGTCCTGGTCCGTCTCGCCCCACACCACGCCTTGAATAATACCATAAGCGTCAAGAGGCTCTCCCTGAACCTCATAGGCAAAAAATACCTATGCTAAAACCAGAACAACTCCTGCGCAACGAAACATTTGAACCTCCCCGTGGGCAAAGATCACTTATGCCGTTTTCAACGAAATACAAAAAGAAGCAATTAGCTCAATCCCGACGATAAATGGGATATGGCCCTATTATCTCGATAGAAAATGCTAAATTACAATTTTGATGTCAAGCTTTTTTTATCTGTCAAGCTTTTTTAAGTCTCTGATACTTATCAGCCACTCAAAGGGCGCATTTTCAAAACTGCCATTTGCAGGCTGAAAACTCTAAATCAACGCATGCTCGGGCAATCCTCGCAACTCGATACCGCGGCCGCTCCCCTATAGGCGGCAATCATGCGGACGACATCGCTGAGCTCGAAGGCCACGCAGTTTCCATCGGGATCGAATTCGGGGGCGAAATCGTCACCATGCGGCGGGCAATCGCAGGTATAATTCGGTTCGGCCATACCCCTGTAACCGGCGATCATTGCAATAAGATCGCTGAGTTCCAACGGGGTTCCATTGTGGTCGGCATCGCCGGCTATATACTGGCAATCCGGACCCTCAAGCTGAGTAAGATCGTAGGTGTACATCGAGCGGCCATGCGTGCCCGAAACAAGCTTTAGCTCCTCACTGTGGAGGGCCATATCGAAGACCGGGCAGATCGGATGATTATCGCCCAACACTCGCCACTGATCGCCGTCGTCGGTCGTATAGAATACTCCGAAATCGGTGCCGACATAAAGCCATCCGGGATGCAATGGATCGGGCAGGATATCGTTGATGGGGATATCTACAAGATCACCGCTTATGTCCGTCCAGGTCGTCCCGTAATCTGTGGTTTTGAATATGTGCGGCAGAAGCTCGTCATATTTATAACCTGAAAACGTCACGTAAGCTGATGTTTGATCGAAAACGTCCGGCGTAACCCGAGTGCACCAGCGATCCGGCAGTTCTTCTGAAACCAGATTCCAGTTTCCTCCGCCGTTCGTTGTCACCCAGACCCTGCTATCGTCGGTGCCGGCCCAGATCACATCCTCCGAAACCGGCGAGACTCCGATAGTCGTAATAGTGCCATAAATGAGATTACCGGGACCAGCGCCGCCGGTGAGATCGGGGCTGATAGCATTCCACCAGCCTCCGCCATTTACCGTTTTATACAGTCGCTCGGCGCCATAGAAAAGTATATCGTTGTCATGGGGGCTCATGACGACCGGCGTCATCCAGTTGGTTCGTTCGTAACCGTCAATACCATCGGTGATGATGCTCCAGTTCTGGCCGAGATCGGTCGATTTGCCCAGATAACCATACTGGGCCTCGGCATATATGATATTGGAGTTGGTAAAATCGACATTGCAATAGAAACCGTCCCCATAGAAAATGACATCCCAGTTGTCATACTCGCCGTCACGAGTCCGAGGGGTGCTGTTATCCTGTGTGCCGCCGTAGAGGCGATGCGGTTGCAGATAATCTATGGTTATGGCGTAAAACTGCGTAATCGGAAGATCATATGATTTCGCCCACGAGTTGCCGCCGTTCTGGGAGATAAACATGCCGCCGTCGTTACCCACGACTATATAGTTTGGATTTCCCGGGTCCTGATAGAGCCCGTGCATATCGACATGCATGGAGCCCATGATATTGTACCAGTTGGCGGCTCCATCGGTACTCTTCCACAAGGCGACATCGCCGAAATAGACGATGTCCCTGTTGGTCGGGTGGGCCCAGATACGCCCGAAATACCATCCGAAGCCGGAGAAACTCCAGGGGTCGGGCGAGTTAAGCCGCGACTGCCAGCTATCCCCTCCGTTGGTGGTGCGCCACATGCCCATCACGTAACCAGGATGATCCACCATACTGGCGTAGACGTAATCGGGATCGGTCGGAGAGATGGCCAGGCCGATTCGCCCGTTGGTTGTCGATGGCGCCGGGAGGCCGTTGGTGAGATGCTGCCAGCTATCGCCTCCGTCGGTAGTGCGCCAGATGGCGGTGGTAAGGCCCCCTACCCTTCGACGGCTGGGGCTTCTGATCCGCTCCCACATAGCGGCATAGACTATATCCGGATTCTGGGGATTGATAGCCAGATCCGCCGCGCCCGTGGAATCGGTGACGAATAACACCTGCTCCCAGGACTCGCCGCCGTCGGTACTGCGATATACGCCGCGCTCGGGGTTGGTGCCGAACAGCGTTCCCATGGCGGCCACGAATATCCTTTGCGGATTAACCGGATCGATCACTATCCGTCCTATATGACGGGAATCCGGCAGGCCGATGAAATCCCATGACGTGCCGCCATCGGTCGTCTTGTACATCCCCGTGCCGGCATAGGAATCGCCGCTGGCGTTGGCTTCTCCGGTGCCCAGATAGAGAATATCGGGGTCCCAGGGATCGACCTCTATATCGCCCACCGAAAGAGATGGAACCGCATCCGACATTGCCGTCCAACTGACGCCGCCGTCGGTCGACTTATATACGCCGCCCAGGGCGGCCCCGGCATAGATTAAATCAGGATAATCCGGGTGCATGGCCACGTCGGTGACCCTTCCCCCGACATTCGATGGCCCGGCTTCGATCCAGGTCCCGATCTGGAGGCCAATATCGCCGCTGCGCAACTCCTGAGCGCGACTTAACGCTCTCTTATAGGCATCGAACGGTATATCCTCATAGGGATAGGCCCGCTGCAGGGTGAACCATTCCGACGGTTTCTTGCTGGGATCGTCGCCGCGCTTGGCCAGCTTGTATTCTTTGAATTTCTCCGGGGTGATCGTGTTATCATTCTGGTATCCTAAAAGAATCATTAAGACGACGGCCAATGCCAATATTATCGCTGAGATCCAGTATAAGCGGTATTTTGAAAACATCTCTCTTCCCTTCGCCGAGGTTGCCGGGACTTATTTAGCCAGCTATAGGAAAGATAACGAAATATGAGGGATTTTACAAGGTAATATCAGTGAGATGTCGATCTTAGATCTTTTGCTAATCCAATCTCAGCCCCATCCTGTCCCAACGAACACGTTTTTTTTCAGAATCCCATGAGAAATGGATAAAACGGGCCTTTCCTATCACCAAATCTTCGTCTACGTATCCCCAGAAACGCGAATCGGCGGAATTATCACGGTTATCGCCCAGGACGAACAATTTGCCCTGGGGAACCTCTATATCCGGCATATTATCGCGCAAATTCCTTCCCCACCTACTATGATTATCACCCGGGAATATTCGAGTATCAATATGCTTGATATACGGCTCCATCAGTTTTTGGCCATTCCTGTACACCTGCTTGTCGACGATTCTAATCGTGTCTCCGCCTCTGCCGCTTAATCTCTTAATGTAGTTTTGATGCTGATCAAGCGGATATTTAAAAATTATAATATCCCCATACTGGAGTTCTTCAGGATCGATTCCTTTAGTCGCCATCAGAAAATCGCCAACAAGCATCGTCGGTTCCATGCTTGACGCCGGCATCTTATAGGCCTCAACAATACTCGATTTGATAATTGAATCGATGCTGTAATCTACTGCACCGGCGACGATAATTACCCCAATGATCCATATCCATGCATATTTTATGCGGGGGTTTTCAAGACGATTCGAAACAAGTGTGAAACGAATATTGAGAATAAGGAAGGATAAATAGAGCAATATGACTCCAAAGAAAAACAAGATCGTTGTGGATGGAAACGGGACAAGGCCCTGGAGGATTAATAGCATGAAGATAAATAGCATGGCCCCAACTTCTACCATCAGGCCCGCTTTTAGATACCCGCAATATACGAGAGGTAAACCGGGACCTAAAATAGTCAAAATAACCGTCACCCAGATATGGCGCTTCTTGTAGATCTCGGGTTTCGGCGATATTTCCTTATCCATATCCATAACCGACATATCTAACAGGTTGGCAAAATCTACATTCAACCTATACTTCAAAGATACATCGAAATCAAGGATAAAATCTTATGTCCTGGCAGGAATAACGGGCAAGGAGACCTTGCCCCTACGGAACATGGAAATTTGATATTGTCCGGGCGAGGTCACCTCGCCCCTACGGAATAGGGAAATTTGATATTGTAGGGGCGAGGTTACCTCGCCCCTACGGAATAGGGAAATTTGATATTGTAGGGGCGAGGTTACCTCGCCCCTACGGAATGTTGCAAATTAAAGGCGTTAGGTCGGGTGACCCGGCGCCACAAATTACTTGCAGAGAGACTTACCCCTATCTAAGATTTTGTTCCTCCCCTATCCCGTCTCATACTCCACCATAGAATAAAGCGGGTAGCCTTTAAGCATGTCTCTTCCTTTGAGGGAGGTCAACTCAATCAGCACTGCTATATCCACAATTTCTCCGCCCAGGCGTTCCACCAGCTTAGCAGTTGCGGCCAATGTCCCTCCGGTGGCCATGAGATCGTCGAGAATCAAAACCCTCTGCCCTTTTTCGATGGCGTCGGTGTGAAGCTGTAAAGAGGCGGTGCCGTATTCAAGATTGTATGACTCCTCGATAGTGTCGGCCGGGAGCTTGCCCGCCTTTCTGGCCGGAACAAAACCGCATCGAAGACGGTCCGCCAACGCCCCCCCGAAAATAAAGCCGCGGGATTCTATGGCCACCACCCGGTCGATCTTTTTATCTCGATACCGGTCATACAGGTGATCTAAGACGAATCTGAACGCCTCTGTATCCTCCAGAAGCGTGGTTATGTCGCGAAAGATGATTCCCTGGATAGGGAAATTTCGCACATCCCTGATCTTGCTTTTAAGATCTTCGAGTTTCATAATTCAATCCTGAAATCCTTGAAGTTTCCCGTATATTCCTGCCAATCCACTTTAACCCCTGACACATGTGCCGACCTGGGCCCGATCTTGAGTTCCTTATGAAAGGCGTTGAGGACATCTTCTCCCCCCTCGGCGTAGGCCTCAACCGAACCATCGTAGAGGTTTCTAACGTATCCCACCAGCCCCAGATTCCTGGCCACTCGCTCCACGAACCAGCGGAACCCCACGCCCTGGACAACACCGGAAACGACTACATGTATTCCTTTAAGCTGTCCGGACATCTAAATATCCTCCAACGCCTTAAGAACAGCCTCCTCGGGCGATGCGCAGGCCACGACACCATCGATATCCCAGGTTCCAAGGCCGTAGACCGGCTTGCCCGACTGCAGGGCGAATCCGATCTCTGAGAGAGTCCCGTAACGCCCCGAAATGGCAATCATGGCCTGCGCGGTATTTATGATTACCAGGTTTCGCCCATGTCCGAGACCGGTGGCGACCGGGATATCAACATAGGGATTGGCATCGTCAACGTAGAGCCCGGGCAATATGCCGATCGTGGTTCCGCCAGCCTCCTTCGCCCCCTTGCAGGCCGCCTCCATGACACCGGTAAGTCCCCCGCAGATGAGAATCGCGCCGGCCTCGGCGATCAGCCTGCCGACCTCATACGCGGTCTCAAACGCGGTCTGATCCACCGCCGAGCCGCCGATAACGCCGATGATTTTCTTCACGATAATGATTTAATACGATGTGATGTTTATGTCAATCGGAAAGGGGAAACCTAACCCTTGTCAGATAAGACTCTTCTAAAGATCGCTTCCCGATCACTGCTGTCGGGTCGCTCTACGAGCCGTATGGCCCGACCAGACAGTCTCTCTTAGAACGGCAGGGGCTTTAAGCTGCAGTGCTACTACGATGCTGTGATAAAATTCTTACTCCCTCATCTTAATCAGCGAGACCACGGCGCCGCTGGGATCCTGGATGATGCAGAATCGCCCCACGTCGGGGACATCCTCCGGGCCGTGCATGAGCTTGCCGCCCAACTTCTCGACCTTTGCGGCAAGTGTGTCGACATCATCGACGGCTATGTAGGCCATCCAGTGTGCCGGGACCTCGGCGGGCACATCAGCGGGCATATCCATCATGCCGGCGGCTTGCTTGTCTCCGGCTTTAAAGATCGTATACTTCAGGCCGGGCATGTCGCTCTCTTCGGCCTTCCAGCCTAATAATTCGGTATAGAATTTCTCTGCCCCTTTCTTATCGCGGGTCATAAGCTCGTTCCAGCAGAACGTGGCATGAGGGAATTTTTCATTCGCCATCGCAGGTCTCCTTCCTGATTATGATTGATTTTTCATTTTTCGTCCCGGCGCTAATACGAAAGCCCTTGCCAAAACCGCGGGAGCCTCAACCGACATTATATTGGTTTTACCATTGCTTCGCAAATAGAATCGGGGCGAGAGGATTTGAACCTCCGACTCCACGGACCCGAACCGTGTGCGCTACCAGACTGCGCTACGCCCCGTAAAACCTATTGCCTGTCCCGGGGAGATCGGGAAAAGCTCGTCGCCATTGAGCATGCTTAACCCTGCGGGTAAAGCATGCCGCCCATTAAGGCGACATCACAAAAATAGGAAAGCTGCACAGATTGTCAATATCTATTCTGCGCGGCTCTAAACGGCCTCTGATGTCGGGGAAACCTCACCCCTGACCTACTTTATAAATCGGGATTTTTGAGCCGGTCTAAATATTTTTTCGGCAGGGCTGTTGGTTTGCCGGTTCCCACCCGGGAGCATAGAAGGCCGGTCTCGGCTTTAATGGCTGTTTCGCCCTTTTCGTTTCTGATCTGGTAACCCAGCACGAAACTGGCGCGGGCGATGCTCTTGACACCGACCGCTACTTCTATTACTTCATCGAACTTCAACGGCCTTTTGTATTCTACCCTGACCTTGTTTATAATAAATTCGTACCCCTCATCCCTCATTGTCCTATACGATATGCCGAGGTCACGCCAGAACTCCACGCGAGCTATTTCAAGATATGTCACAATCTGGGTATGGTGAACAACCCCCTGGAGATCGACCTCGTTGAAGCGAACCCGCCAGGAGGTCCGAAAAGGATATTTCATTTACCCGTGGTTTCCGTTACCCTCTTCATGGCCTCGGACAACTGCTCGATCCTGAACGGTTTCTTGAGAGTCATACTTATGCCGCTTTTTTTGATTTCTGCCGGATTGGGCTCCGGCCCCCAGCCGGATATAAGAATGAAATTCGTGTTCGGATCGCGCGATTTCATGCGTGAGGCCAGCTCCAGGCCGGAGATATCCTCCAGCGCATTATCGGCGATAACGATATCAAATCGTTTGCCGGTCTTGATTCCTTTTTCGAAGGTCGCTAATGCCCTGGTTGAGCTCTCCACTACCGTGGAATCATAGCCCATATTGGCCAGCATGCTCTTGAGAAGATCCCTGATAACATCCTGGCTGTCGACCGCCAGCACCCTCAATTGACGCGTTTCCACATCTTCTACTTCAGTCCCAACCCTTTCAGGCGGTATTATGAGACGCCACCTGTCCCGGGAACCCTCATCCGAATCCTCCGTGCGAGCGAATTCCAGCCTGCCGTCAATATCTTCGAGCCAAGACGGTTTATCCCCCGATTTGTCAGCCGGCGAAAGCTTCTCGCCCTCCACCTCCAGGCTGATTTCCCCATCATCGCCCGATGCGGTCAGCTTCAATACGCCATCCTGCCCGGTCTTGCCTGCGGCCATAGTGAGGAAGCGCTGGATGATATCGTTGATTTTCTCCCGGGGATAAGTTATGGTTATGCTCTTTTTTCCTTTCTTAAATTCGATTTTCGGCAGGGCGGGGCCGGATCGAGAAATGTTATCGATCGCCTCGCGCACCATGCTATTGAAATCGTCAGGTCTTTCTTTGACCGATTCAGCAGCTTCGAGAAGCGAATGAGTCAGGCCGGCGCCCTCGGAGGCCGACTGCTGGATGACCTCCAGCCATCCTATGAGGCCCTTCAACTCGGCATCGTCGTTCGATTTCGAGTATTCATTTATAAGCCGTTCGAGATCCCCGGAAATCCGTCCGAATGTAGCCTCGATTTTTTCAGCCGCCCCTGCCTTTTGCAGATCCTCATCGTCAACTGATTCTCGCGGCCGCTCCGATTCCGCTATTGTCTTCTTTCTCTCCGGTGGCTCAGCGCCCGACCTGAGCGAAAGTCCGTGTATAATGCGGCAGACGTTATAGAAGAAATCGAAATCGACAGATGGTCTTCGACGGCTTTCGAGCCTGACGAATAACCAGACCTGGTTGCCTGTCAGGGAGCAGAAGATATACGGGCGGCGATCCATAAACTCCTTGAATGCCGGTGGCTGATCCCAGCTTATGATGCCTGATGGCCCGGATTCGGCATCAAATTTCGATTCGGGATTCAGGGTCAAGGTTTGCCCGTCGGCATCGGGCTCCGATGACAGACCTATTTCCCAGGTTTTGCCGGTGTAATAGCAGAGGTCAAATCGGTCTCCGTCAAGAATGCGGGTTAAAGACCAGGCTACGGCCCGAGCCACACCTCCGCCGGCACGTCGAATCTTGGAACTTATATACAATTCATCTCCAAGAGAACTTATAAGCGACCGCATATTCTCCACCGACGATTGCGTCGCCCGCATCTGACGGCCGAGCACAAGGGCCGCACCCAATTGCTCGCCAAATTGCTCAAGCAGGTCCACCTGCAGCATACCGGCACGATACCCGCCTTTTCCGAAAAGGGTGATGACTCCCCAGTGTTCGCCTTCGGAGATGACGGGAATCAATGCCATATAGATAAAGCCCTCGGTTCTCCCCCCGAAGAATTCATAATCGGGACTAAGGCGCAGATTGCGAATAATCAAAAGCCGCTTATTCCTGGCGGTCCGGCCTATGGCGGTTTCTCCGAACTCAACCGTCTCCAGCCGCCGGGCCAGCCGGGCGGTCAGCCCCTTATATGAGCCTAAAACCAGATTCCGCCTGGCTCTGTGGAATATATGTATCGCCCCGCCGGACATCTCCAGCATGCTGACGATTTTATCCAGCGTAAAGTTCAAAAGCTCCATTAAACTCGTGCTGGAGACCGCCACCTGAGTTATTTCGCTGATTGCCCGCTGCTGTCTTTCCTCGCCAAGCTGGAAATACAGGGCCGACTTACCGAAAATGACGGCCGCTATCTGGCTTGCGATCAACGAAATCATACCTATTGCCAGCGAGATTTTATAATAGGGCAAAGCTTGCAGATCCTGATCGAAAAGCGGAACGGAAAGATAAAGAAATATCGCTCCGCCCAGGGCAAGATTACCGATTAGCCAGAATAGATAGAACATCAGCCGGCGAGCCTGGTAACCCGATCCAAAATAGGCTACTAACGATAGCAGTAAGCCAACCAATAAGAATAACCAGAATTCCATACCGAGCGATTATGGGATCGATGTGAAAGGATTGTCAATTGATTTCTGGTCGTGTGAATCCCCGCAAATGCCCATTCTGCGCCAACAATTGGCTATTTGGATGATATTCCCCGGGCAAGAAATTTATCTTCTTTTCATCAGAATCTAAAGCTACATCCGGCCATTTACTCATTATTTTCTCGCCTGGAATCAGGCCATGAGATGTCAAAAAAAGGCTTGACAGAGGCGATCCATTGACGATAATATATCAATGAGTGTAGATATATCTATTGGAGGCTTTATGTCCCGGGAATTATGCGAATATTTGAGTGTCGATGAGGAAAAGGTGGCCCGGATCAAAAAGGCGCTGGGAGTAAATGATATCAGCAACAGGATGGCAGAAATCTTCAAAGTCCTCTGCGATCCGACACGACTCAGGATAGCCCAGGCCCTCGAAAGTGATGAGCTATGTGTTTGTGATATAGCAGCTTTGATGGGTTTAACTCAACCATCGGTTTCGCATCATCTCAAGACCTTAAGGCAGACGGGAATGGTGAAATATCGGAAGGTTGGCAAGATGGCGCTGTATTCATTAAAGGACAGCCATGTATCGGCGCTTCTGGCGGTCGCCAGAGATCACGCCAGGGAATAGGTCTGACCTATCTGGAACATTTCATATTAACCTTCATTTATATATTGACAGGACATGACGAATAAAAAGAGTGAAAGAGATCAACCGCGAAAGTCGGATTTTACTCGAGACGACAATCAAAAGCTAAAACTCAAGATATCCGGTATGGATTGCCCTGATTGCGCCTTAACTATCGAAAAAGATATCTCGGCTATGCCGGGCATAAAATCAGCCAGCGTCGATTTTCTCAACGGATTCCTGACCGTGGATGGCCCTGGCGCGGAGTCTGAGAAAATCAAGGCGCGGGTTAATTCGCTGGGATACATAGCGGAGCCGGTCAGAGACAAGCAGTTGAAAAGGACGGTTCTGGTTATTCCGGATATGGACTGCGCCGATGAGGAAAGAATCATTAAGAAAGCGCTATCCTCGCTCACTTCTGTCTCCGATCTGCAATTCAACCCCCTGGAACGTAAGGTCACTGTTTTTCATTCCGGCAAAGCCTCCACCCTGCTCGATTCCCTGCACAAGGAAGGTTTCGGCGCCAAATTGGTGGAAGCCGGGAGATCGATCAAAGATCAGGCATTGCCGGTCTGGCGTATATGGATCGTGGCGATAGCGTCAATCCTGGTGCTTATGGGTGGGATACTGCATTACATAAGCGTCTCCGGATGGTTGTTCAAGCCGATCATTCTTGCCGGCGTCGTCACCGGCGGCTGGAGAATCGGTTATAAAGGGCTTATAGCGGCGCGCCGTCTGAGGCTCGATATGAACTTCCTGATGTCTGCGGCTGTAATCGGCGCCATCATCATCGGGGAATGGACCGAGGCCGGAACCGTCATAATTCTATTCGCCATAGCGCAACTTTTAGAATCATACAGTCTCGATCGTTCCCGCCGGGCAATAAGAGATCTTATGGACCTTTCTCCCCGGACGGCGACGGTAGTCAAGGATGGCCTGGAGAAAAGCATCGCCGTCGAGGAGGTCGAAATTGGAGATATCGTGCTCGTAAAGCCGGGCGGCAAGATTCCTGTGGATGGAAAAATCATATCGGGAACCTCTTCGATTAACCAGGCACCCATAACCGGCGAATCGCTTCCGGTTGATAAGACCACAGGAGATACGGTCTACGCCGCCACAATCAACGGCGAGGGCGCCCTCGAGATCGAGACCGGCCATGTCGCCGGTGACACCACGCTTGATAGAATCATGCAGCTTGTGGAGGAGGCTCAAGCTCAAAGAGCGCCATCCCAGAGCTTCGTCGATAAATTCGCCGCCATCTATACCCCATCCGTGGTCGGTATAGCCTTCCTCATAGCCCTTGTTCCCCCTCTCCTATTCAGTGGTGCTTGGTCGGATTGGATTTACCGCTCGCTGGCTCTTCTGGTCATAGCCTGCCCCTGCGCCCTCGTAATTTCCACGCCTGTAACCATCGTCTCGGCCCTGGCAGGGGCTGCAAGAAACGGCGTCTTAATAAAAGGCGGAGCATACGTAGAAAGTCTGCACAAGATCCCGGCAATAGCATTTGATAAGACCGGCACCATCACAAAAGGCATACCGGCAGTTCGCGAAATAATAGCCTTAAACGGCGCAAATAAAGACGATGTTATCAGCCTGGCGGCATCAATAGAAAGCAGAAGCGAGCATCCGATTGCCGCCGCCATAGTAAGGCACGCTGAAGAATCGGGAATAAATATCACTGTCCCATCCGAATTCAAATCAATACCTGGCAGAGGGGCATACGGTATGCTGAACGGAGAGAAAATCTATCTGGGAAATCACGCCTTGATAGAGGATCTCGGTGTCTGTGACCAGGCGATCGAGGAAAAGCTAAGCATTCTGGAAAACAAGTCTCAATCGGCGGTGCTGGTAGCCACGGAGGATCGAGTTCTTGGAATCATTGCAATTGCAGATGAAATCAGATCCGATTCAGCGTCGGCTGTCTCCGAATTGAAAAATCAGGGCGTGGAGCTTATCGCAATGTTGACCGGAGACAATCATGGAACCGCGCGGGCCGTGGGAGAGGAAGTCGGGATAGAGATGATTTATGCGGAGCTGTTGCCCGGGCAAAAGGTCGACGCAATTAACTCGATGAAATCGGAATCAGGGGCAGTTGTCATGGTCGGCGACGGCATCAACGATGCTCCGGCGCTGGCCTCATCGACAATCGGCATCGCTATGGGAGCTGCCGGTTCCGATATCGCTTTAGAGACGGCGGATATCGCCCTGATGTCGGATGAGCCGTCTAAAATCCCCTGGGCCTACCGCCTTTCGAGAAAAGCGTATGGAATCATCACCGCAAATATTGCCCTGGCTATCGCCATCAAGGCGATCTTCGTGATATTAGCAGTCATGGGATTGGCCACGCTCTGGATGGCGGTATTCGCCGATATGGGGGTATCGCTGATGGTTATCATTAATGGTATGAGAGCGCTGCGGCTAAGTTGATGACCAAGGAATTGCTGATTTCCTTTAACCTCCCATGCGTGTGAAATATGTTTAGCCCCTACAGTTAGCCGGATAAATTTCTTGCTTAGCTGTGAAATCATTCTATATTACCTTTAGACTTCAAGAATATTCTGCAACGCTGAATTTCAAAAAATGGAGGAATGATGAAAAAGAGCTATCTGGTCATGATTTTTGTTATGATTTATGCATCGTCGGCTGTCGCCGGCTGGTCTGGCGTTGACGGCGATCAGAAGATCAGCTATTTCCCCGGCACCACCGGTGATTTTTTATCGAGATATCCCAGAATCATCGCTGATGACGGCGGCTTGTTGTATTCCGTCTGGGTGCAGGGCAAAACATTTGTTCCTTACGAGATCTTCTTTTCGAAATCTGACGATAACGGCCGAACGTGGACCGGCAGCTCATCGGATCGGATGATCAGCGCCGATGACGATGAAGGCTCGCTGGTTACAGGCTATAGACCGGTCGATATCGCCGTCAATAGCCTGGGCGATATATTCGTCGTATGGGCTGAGTCATTGACTAATGTTACCCATGAAATCATGCTGCTAAAATCGACGGATGCGGGGGATACCTGGATTCATTCCGACCAGGATTTCGTCATCAGTTTTCCGGGCGATAACCGAGCCCTTGAACCGGCAATAGCCATAGATCACAACGATGACCTGCACGTGGTCTGGCAACAGAAGGATGCCATCAACACAACCGAAATATTCTATGGGTATTCCAGCGATTTTGGTGAATCATGGAGTAGCCAGGCGGCCGATCGGGCCATTTCTTTCTCCGACGGCAACCACGCAAGCTATTCGGATATAGCGGTAGACAGCGATGATAACTTATATGTCGTCTGGAGAGAGCAGACAATTAACGGTGACATGGAGAGTTATGCCGTTCATTTCGGGAAGAAGCTGGCTGGCGAGTCCGAGTTTTCGAGCGAAGTGTCGGACAATATAGCGGCTATGCCTCACAGGAGCTCAACCCAGCCATCCATTGCAATAGCTCCGGACAATTCTTCTCACATAGCTTACGAGGTCAGGAATAATATCGAAGGCTCTTACAAGGGAGCGATCTATTACACGCAATCAACCGATGGCGGGGCAACCTGGAGCGGCCTAACTTCCGAGGTATACGTTGACAGGGATCCGTTCGACGACACCACGGCAGCTCACCCCACCATGGTCGTAACATCCACCGGCGGCCTTGCGATAAGCTATGGCCTTATCGATCTATCATCGGGTGAGAATCTGACCGAGCCACGGGTTTCGCTGTCGACCGATAACGGTCAGACCTGGTCGGGCCACACCGCCCCCGAGATTGTCGGCCACTGGGAGAGTGGAGGCGATAATCGTCCGGGATATAATCCCAATATGTGCGTCTCCGCAGGCGATACGCTGCACGTCGTCTGGAACGAGGATTGTAATGACGAGGGAGGTTCATCGGGATATTACGAGATAATGTATTCTCGCGGGGACGTATTAGCCATTCCCGGCCCCGATTGCGTTTACATACCCGGCGATTGCGACCACAACGGCACACCTCTCGAGCTGGGCGATGTTATCGCCATGATCGGGATGTATAGAGGCACGATCGATCCCATTTATACCTGTGATTGCCCGCCTCATGGCAGCAATTTCGCCCCCAATGCTGATCCCAATGGGAACTGCACAGCTTTCGAGCTTGGCGACGTGGTCACTGAAATTGGCGCCTACAGGGGTACGATCGAGGCCTCCGGATGTGTGGATTGCCCGGGGTCTCTATGATCACTGCCCGGCGGATGTAATCGGACGCTTATGCCCCCTCGTTGAAATCAGGGCGTGGAGGCAGCGTAGCGATAATAGCATTGGTAAATCCGTCGTGGTGTCGGGTCACCCGACCCGATACCGCGAAAGGCCATCAGATAAGGTGGCCTGATGGCACATGAACCGGGACCTTAACTAAGAATTGGACGAGTAATGCGTTATTTATTGAAAATCATTTTACTTCAAAGTCTGGCGCTTCTCTGGGCAACGGCCCTTTCCGCCCAAACGCCGGACACAATCTGGACGAAAACTTATGGGGGAAGCGATCACGATTATGCCTATGATGTGCAACAAACATCCGACGGCGGCTATATAATGGCCGGTATGACCGCCTCCTTTGGCACGGGATGGTGGAATATCTACCTTGTAAAAACCGATCCTGACGGAGATACCATCTGGACCCGTTTCTTCAGCGCCGATGGCCCGGATATCGCCTATAATATCCGGCAAACCAACGATGGTGGATATGCCGTCGCCTGCGAGGGTTTCACGAACCTGATTAAAATCGATGAATTCGGTGACTCTGTCTGGACAAGCGATTACGGTATAACTGCCCATTCGGTATGGCCAACAGCAGACGGCGGCTATATCGTCGGCGGCTCTATAGGAATCGAAGGATTCTGGCATGCCTCTCTTGTTAAAACCGACGCCTTAGGCGATAGCGTCTGGCATAGAAATTATGTGTTGGGAGACGTCAGCAGCATAATGAGCCTCCAGCAAACTACCGATGGCGGTTATATCGCCGCCGGCCCCGTCTACTCCGGTGAGGACAATTGGGAATATTTCCTCTTGAAAATTGACCCCTCCGGTGATGTCGCATGGACCCAATTATATGGAAGAACCTATAATCCTGATGAAGCTTATAGCGTTTTGCAAACCGAAGATGGCGGATATATCGTTACCGGCCTATGGTTCTGGACTTTGAAAACCGATCCTTCAGGCGATTCGCTCTGGGCTCAATATTACGGATTCGGCGAAATCGGGTGTGCATATTCAATCCAGCAGACGAATGATGGCGGGTATATTATGGGCGGTTATGTCGATCCGCTGGAGGGACAAGATGGAGCTCAATTCTATCTGGTGAAGACAGACCCGCTCGGCAGTATCATCTGGGAACGCGCTTACGGAACCGAATTAGGATGGGATCTTGGCCGTTCCATACGACAGACAGATGACGGCGGTTATATCATGACCGGTTGGACAGATTCTTTCGGGGAAGGAGGGATGGATATCTGGCTGCTCAGGCTATCGCCAGAATACTCTCCCTGCTCATATATTCCCGGTGACTGCGATCATAACGGCATCCCTCTCGAACTCAGCGATGTCATCGCCATGATTGGCATGTATAGAGGCACAATCGACCCCGCTTATACTTGCGATTGCCCGCCGCATGGCAGCGATTTCGCCCCCGACGCCGACCCCAATGGCAACTGCATCGCCTTTGAACTTGGCGATGTCGTTACGGAGATTGCAGCCTATAGGGGCACAACCGAGGCATCGGGGTGTGAGGATTGCCCGGGTCAAGATGAATAGCATCTGATTTCGGAAATCGTTTTCTGTGCGTCAGGATAGAAACAAGGTGACATTCCTACAGATCTGTAGGACCTGACGCCACCATAACCCTCAGGATGTCGCGATAATTTGCATCCTGAGGGATCGAATCGAGCACGGACTAAGATCGTCCTCATATTTTCCAGCAAGAATGTTTAAAAAAAGGGGCGCCGGCCTGGCGCCCCGAATTCATTTCATATCCGGATTAAGGTTGGCAATCTTCTTTTTTCACTTCGATTTCAATTTTGCGCTCGCCGCTTGAGTCTGTAGTGACTGAAATATCGGCATCTTGTACTCCCTCGGCGGCCAATTTTTGTCTGATTTCCTCTTTAATCTGCTCATCGGTCTTGTCTTTTGAATCAACCGATATTTCTAAAGACGGCTCTTCAATCTTAATAATAGGCTGATCTTCCGGGCAGATTATTTCGATCTGTTTCTCTTTCATACCTGTCTCGCTAGAATCCTGTATGCCTACCTTGATCTCTCGCATGCCGTCGGGCTTGATGGTTACGGTTACATCGGGATTGGCGAGCCCCTGCTCCCTCAGTTTATCCTCGATTTCGGCCTTTATCTCAGCCTCCGATTTTCCCTCGGTTTCGACTTCGATCTTGATAAGCTTGTCCCTTGCCTGTGCATACAGGCTTGCCGAGGTCTTTTTGGCAACCAGCGTCATCACCGGTTCTCCTGAATATCCGGTAAGCGACGAGAAGGCTACTGAAGCTTCTCTGGCCGCCGTCTCGGAGGGCAGGCCGGTTATACGGTAATCGAGATATGAACCGTTCTGTGTGAGCTCTACCCTGGCCTGTTCGTATCCTAACGACGTCAAAACCTCTGTCAACATCTCCGGGGGTAAATCATATTTCGAATCAAGCCCGGTGTATGCGACGTTATAACCGACGGTGCGATCGTATGAAAACGGCACCAAGACAACGAATGCAAAGACGCACACTGCCACCACCAGGCCGATACTGAACCTCGGATGGTTGGCAATCTGATTTTTCACCTTTGACATAATTGAATCCTCCTTTTCATTCTCCCGGCCGACATGGGCTGCCATCCTCCCCCGGATATCCGGAAACGGAGTTGCGGGTTTTTCTTCTTCGCCCCGAGCATATTTTAGGGCGCTGTCAAGGAGCCGCCAAGCTGTGACCTCGCGAGAGCATTCCGGACATCCATCGAGATGTTTTCGGAGCTCTTCGTCTATTCCGCCGGTACTATTCAATCGGCGTTTTGCTTCGCGACAACGCATAATCAGCCTCGAAAGTTAAACTGTTTGCCTTATCCGAAATATAGCGCATAAGCCTCTCCCGCATCTTGCGCCGCGCCCTGGATAGCCGCGATTTGATGGTGCCTTCCGGCCTGCCGTAAATCTTAGCCAGCTCTGGAATATTCCATCCCTCGAGTTCATATAATATCACCAGGGTTTTGTCCGCCGGTGAAAGAGCCTCGAAGGCGCGATCCAGCCAGCGGCGCGCCGTATGAATTTCCGCAGGATCGCAAACCTCCCTCTCGTTTAGCGACGCCTCATCCAAGATTTGACGTCTGCGCCACCATGGCCCTCGGAGTAGGCTTTTGAATTTGTTGACAATGATCCGGTACAGCCATGGACGAAATGAATCGACATTTCTCAATGTCCCGAATTTCCGCCAGGCTGCAAGCAGAGCATCGTGGTAGAGGTCATCGCCGTCCTGACGATCGGCCGCGATTTTGCGGCAGAACCTCTCCGCTTTCGGATGCTCGGCCTCGAGCAATTTCCAGAACAGGTCCCCGTCCATATCGATCAAACTTAAGACGCCCGAGAGATATCAATGGTTGCATAGTAAAACGATAATATGGGAACATATATTCTGAACTTATATCATCAGGAGATCTACGCAAGGTTTTAGTTGGCTTAAACCCAGATAAAAAAGGGAGCCGTTGCGGCTCCCTTAAAGACAAACTTACAGGATTTTCCTATTTCAACAGCATCATCTTGACGTTTTCGCTGCGATCCTGGGCTTCCAATCTGGCGAAATAGACGCCCGATGGGAGATCGCCGGCATTCCAGGAAATGGCGTACCGTCCGGCCTCGTAGTGACCGTCCACCAGAGTTGCCACATGCTGGCCGAGGATATTGTAAACGCTGAGCTTGACATGGCCGGATTGAGTGACTGCGAAATTCAATACCGTTAAGGCATTGAAAGGATTGGGATAATTCTGCGCCAAACCGAATTCGGTCGGAATCTGATTTTCATCGTTGTCGACGCCTACCATCCCGTAGTCTACAACGACTCGCATCTCAAAATCAGTCGTTGCCATACCCCATGATCCATACTGATAGACACTGGATCGGAAGGCAACCTGAGGACTCTCACCGAGTATTACCGGATACTGCGAACGATAGGTAAATCCGAAGTGAAAGTCATCATCGAATTCAAGCCCCATACCGCGGAAATCGACGTACGTCCAGGCCTGGGGATCATCCAGAGTGGCCTCAGGCCACACTCCAAACGGTTCCAGTACAGATTGTCCGGGCATATTACCGGTTCCATTCTCCCAAACTTCAACATCAACGGTGTCAAGAAGATTAGGAGGATCAGCATTGTCGGTATACAATCGCATTAGACCCGTTACCAGATTACAGTTTTCTTCAGGAGTAAAGCGCACCGCCAGTTTATTGCCCGCAGCATATGGATAAATAAATTCAGGTTCGCCGTCGTCGTAGAAAATAACCGTTCCCGAAACGTAGTGTTGCGTTGCCGTGGAGCCTTCATTGTCGATGTTATCCACAGCCGTGATGAAATATTCAACGTGGGCCCCAGCCTCAACTGCCGGTATGGTGAAGTAGTAATCATCACCAACGGTGCTATCGATTTCGGCGATTTCCAGATCGCTTCCATCGACAGCATAGCTCACCCACGCCGTTTGAACGCCGGAGTAATCGGTAATCGTCGCCAGGACAGTGAACTCCTCGGGCACGCTCGTGGCCGGTGTCGGACCGTCATGGAGTATCAGCGGCGGACTGGTGTCAGTATCGAGGCCAAGTATGGTAAAGTCATCGACATACATGCCATCTGTGATGTATGCCCCATCAGTTTCCAGAGTGAACCTAAACCTGATATTTCGCCCGGTATATCCTCCTAAATCAGCAATGAATTGATGCCATGTATAATCCCTTGTGGTATCCTCACCATTAAAGGTGTAGAAATCGTTCCAGCTGGAACCACCATCGGAGGAAATATCCAGGTATATGTAATCAAAGCCAGTTTCTATCAGGAACTTTGTCCAGAATTCCAGGCGGTATCCGGTGTATTCCGTCAGGTCTATATCCTCTGTAGTCTCAACCACGACCGTATCCTCGTTGGCATAATTGCCGACCGGGGAATCAGCCAGCGAATTCGGCGGCGAATGATAGTGGTTTGTAGCCAGGCCCCATTCTCCGGCCCAGATGCCCATGCCGCTGTCGAAGTCCTCGAAGTAGACAATTTCTTCAACAGGAACACGATAGGCTTCCATGGCCGCATCAGCGTTGGCCTGCAGATCCGCCAAGCCATTGCCTCCGAGGATGGCAAAGGCGGCCACCACCGACTCTCCCGGTGCAATATCATAGGGACCGGTGGTAATCATGATGGAGCAATCCATCATCGATGTGATGGCCGTATCAGCCGTTCCGGCGTTCATATAATCCCACTTGTCCGCCATTGTAAAACGAGGTGGGTAGACTTCGGCCGCATTATCCAGAGCTTTGAACGAGAATACTCCCAGATCGGATAGAATCTGCTGGCCGCGATAATCATTGCCGTTATACTGGTAGCCGAGATTCCTGGATCTATCGAAGTTGACTCTGTCACTGGCCACATCCCAGGGCATATCCCAGTCCTCGTAATGGGCCACCAGGACGCCCTCTAAAGCCTCGCCGCCGGTATTGGTGATAGTGTATTCTATGATCACATAATCGTCGTCCGGGTCGGATGAGAACGCATATGACTCCTGAGCCACCAGGATATCTAAGGGGTTTAAGGCGTTATCATCGTTGTAGCTGGTATGATATTCCTGGTCGGCAAAGGAGCCGGGCTCAAAAAGCTCGATATCGGAGTCAGCAATAAAGTCATCCCCCAGATTCTCACCCTCATCACGAGCTCCGTTGGATACTCTCGTGGGGCCATCCCCGATCAACAGAGCGCCTTCGAAGAGAAAATTGGTGCCGGTCTGGGGCATCTTGAGCCCAACGCCGTCCCAGATTGGATTGAGCACGGTGGGCGCCAGACCGTATTGACCGAAGTTCGATATGGTGAAAAGCACATTCCCTATATCGTGGTCGGCTATGGCCGGATCGGTTAGCAGAATTGGCGTCTCAATGCCTGATTTGCCGATGACTTTGGTCTGAAGCTTACCACTTTCCTGCATAGCTTCTGCATTCGGCATAGAGCCGTAAGCGGTTGAGTTCAGCACCAGAAAGATGACGGCAAAGCTGACAAATTTTAGCAATCTCCACATAATTGAATACCTCCTAATAGATTTATTAGTAATCCACAAAGAAGAAACTTCTTGACTAACTACCACCTCCTTCTTGGTGAAGTCGACTTGAGCCAAAATAATGAAAAAACACTTTTATCATAAAAGCAGGTCTCCCGGTCTGCTTATTATAAGATCATTCCAGTACAAAAAGCAGACTGATGTTTCCATCTACAATATAAAAATAAACAATCTTTTTCTAATGTCAACAAGATTTTACCGCCGCAAATAACTTCTTGCCAGGAACATAGTTACACCTACGCATGCACAGCATTGCGGACAGAAACCTGTTTGAAGCCTCTGCTACGCCAAACCGGGCATATCCAGGCGTGCCGGCATCATTTCAATACGGCGGCTAATTGTCGCAACAGGCGATTTCACGCCTGCGAATGACAGCAATGGTGCCCGCCGCTAACAAGAATAGCCCGAGGATGATCATTCCCCATTCGGAGAGGGTTGGAACATCGGTCGTCGGTTCACATTCAAAGGCTTTGACCACCACCGCATCGATACCCGCCTCGACAACCGAACCGTCATAAAGATCGGAGGCCTCGAACAGAAACTTGATCTGGCCGGTCGGTGTCACAAAATCGGCCACGTTAAAAGAATGCTCCGTCCAGCCGCTGCTGGTTTGAGGTCCGATAGTCTCAGCCAGTATCCAGTTTGCTCCGTTATCGCTGGAGACATAGGTCTTAAACAGGTCATTGTTGGGATCATTTCCGAAGTTGTTGGTATACCATAAAGCATAGTAGAAATAGGCGATTTCCACTCCGCTCAAATCGATGGTGGGTGATGTTAGATACGTATAGCCATCGTCGACATCGGAATCGCCGTCAACGTTATCGGTCAAATAGCACCTGCCGGAGCCGTCATAGTCGGTGGGCGGGTCGCCACGGACGCCGCCGCCAATGGGCACGCCCCGTTCCCAGTGACCGTCGAGGGCATCACCGCTGACGGTCCAGCCTTGATCGGTTTCAAAATCATCATCCAAAATAAGAACCATAGCCGTGGCCGGGAACGTATTATATGTTTCTGCAGGCGCATCGCTGGGATCGCTGAAAGTGCCGGCTGAGGCTTCATCGGCGGTAAGGTAGAAATCGACAACAGAACCGCAATCGACCGCCGGCAGCGTGGCTTCATAGTAATTGGGTTCTACCTCATTCATATCCACGGAGACGAATGGCTCACCATCGATTGAATAATGCAGCTGTCCGCTGCCCGGAACGGGCACCCCGTCCCTGACACCGGTAACGATAACATCGAAGGTGGTCGTCTGGTTAGGCGTTACGGTTTCGGGAATTCCACCGGGATAATCGAAAACAAGGCCCCGGAAATCGCCGGCGATCCGGGCGATATAAATTCCCACGGGGAGCATCTCCTCATTAATTTCAGGTATCCGATACGGAGCCGGCCAGAATCCGTCGATGTTACTTCCGGTTTCAGGCGCCGCGCAGAAGATAAGCGGTTTTAGAATCTGCTCGCCATATTGCCAGTCATTGGCATCGCCGTTGGTGTTGTATAGTATCTCCCAGGGCGTGCCATGTTCATATCCTGTGAGGGCAGTTACGGAATCCCCTATCATCTCGAAAATATCATGGTCGGGGGTATAAATATAATCATATCCCCAGGAGTATAACCAGAGGTTGCCATATGTATGAGCGTTCACTATGAAAGAAAAACCACGCGAGATAATAAAATCTCTGACCACCTGCGTTTCCGGCTCTGAAAACGGCGCTGTGCCCCGATAAGTCTCGTCCCACGTATATGGAGAGGAGCCGTTATCATCATAGCCCCACATATAACCCCAGTTTCTATTCAGGTCTACACCATAGGTGCCATCGCCGTTGTTGCGGCGATTCTTCCGCCACATACCGCCGCCATTGGGATTTGTCTGGCGGTTATATTCATAGCCATCGGGATTGAACACCGGCAGGAAAAACAATTCACGGTTATTGACGATATCGGTTGCCACGGGGTCTGATCCGTAGTTCTGGCACAACCATTCGGCGAAATAAAGCTGCCATATCATGCTGGCCGGCTCGCGGGCGTGAATCAGGGCATTATAAAATACCTCAGGCTCATCTTCATCAAGATCCACGTTATCGGAAATCTTAAAAACCCAGAGATCCCTGCCCTCCAGCGAAAGGCCGATTGACCATCTTTGCGAGACGATATCCGGATACGTGTTATGTAGATAATCAATTGTATCCACAACCTCGGGAAAAGTCGGGTATCCACCCATATCGAGATTCAGGGGGTTACGGCTCTGGTAGAATCTTACCATATCCTCATGTATCACCCGGTATGAAAGACCGACCCTGTCGAGCTCGGGCAAGTCCTTTTGATAAACCACAACCTCGGCATATGTGTCTGCTACATACGGAATATCAAGGCCAAGACCTCTCAGGCTGATTACGTCAGCTTCTTTGAGCAGATCAACCTTGATCAACATCGGATTTTCCGCAAGTGCCGACATACCGGCAAAAACGGATATCATCACTGCTACTACCATTAACCTCAACAAAACGATACCTCCGTTCTTAAAGATTTTTTTCTTATTGAAAGAGACATCTTATAATATGTACAGTCTCCTGCAAACGAGGATCAGCATTCTCGTCGACAAGCATCTATCCCCTATGTCCAATAATGGCGCACTCTGGTCGGCGAACGATGGCGATGGTCCCTATGGCCAGAAACAATAATCCCAGAATGATCATTCCCCATTCCGAGAGGGTGGGGATTTCCATAGCCTCGCACTCTACGATCCTAACTGATACAGCGTCGATACCGGCCTCGACAACAGAACCCTCACCGAGATCGGAGGCCTCGAAGCGAATTTTGATCTGAGCGGTGGGAGTCACATAATCGCCTATATTGAAGGAATGTTCCGTCCAGCCGCTGCTGGTATGAGGGCCTATGGTCTCAGCCAGTATCCAGTTTGCTCCGTCATCGCTGGAGACGTAGGTCTTAAACAGGTCATTGTTGGGATCGTTTCCGAAGTTGTTGGTATACCAGAGAGCATAGTAGAGATAAGCGACGTCTACGCCGCTCAAATCGATAGCGGGTGACGTTAGATATGTGTAGCCATCGTCGACATCGGAATTGCCATAGACGTTATCGGTCAAATAGCAATTGCCGGAGCCGTCATAGTCGGTGGGCGGGTCGCCACGGACGCCGCCGCCAATGGGCACGCCCCGTTCCCAGTGACCGTCGAGAGCATCGCCGCTGACGGTCCAGCCTTGATCGGTTTCGAAATCGTCCTCCATCACCGTTATCAAAATGCCGACCGTTGCGGCATATACAGTCTCCGGCGCATCCGGGGGATCAAAAACGGTGGAGCCACCATCACCCTCTGCGCTGAGGTAAAACTCCGGCGCGGCATCACAGTTTGCCGGCGGCAAGACGGCCTCATACAGGTCTCCACCGATGTGCGTCAACTCCGATGTCGTAAAGGCGCCTCCATAGTAACGGTAATGTAGCGTGCCGGTGCCGGGCAGGTAAATTTCAGCGCCGTCTATAATCTGAACCGCAAACGCGGTCTGGAGACCCGGGGGGAGAAATTCAGGCGGGCCATCGGGGAGACGAATGATTAGAGGAACCGGGTTCAGCTGGACGTCCACTATGTTAACCTGGCGATTGGTGACAACGATATCGTTTACGACCTGCGTAATGTAGTCCGGCGAGCTGAATATCAAATCATACGTTCCATCATCGATCATGCGGTAGTAATCGCCGACATTGAGATCGGTGTATACCTCGGAGCTGTCGATATCATGATCCATAACCGAAATGATCGCCGATACGGGGAAGCCGGAAAGGGCATCCGTAACCAGACCTCTAATACCGTAATAGGCCTGTTCCAGATATGTTATCATCGCCGCCTTATTGTAGTTCCAGAGATCGGGGAGTAAATCAGGGGGAAGCAGTTTTGTTTGCGAGATCTCAATAGTGGTTTCCCGGCATCCTTTCCAGTAGTTTAAGTAATCCTGCCGGCCGCCGGCAATCGTGTACCAGTCCCAGCCGTTGGTAATGCCGTTGTTCAGGTCGTCCATGTAACCATATGGGCTGTTGGCCTGTGCCGAATCTGCATACTCGCGGCTGATCTGAATGAACCAGCTATCGTCTGCGTGACGTTGCGGCCAGGTATCCCAGGGATAGTTCACAACCTCTGCCCCACCATGAAAGTTCACCGATATGACGAAAGTATGTTCATCAAAAAAATTCATCATGGCTATGGTTTCCGGTTGCCATTCTCTTCCATCGGGATGCGCGCCTTCGTCAGGATCGGGGAAGTTTCTGTTCAGGTCGACCCCATCGGCGTTGCCCCTGGTTGCCCCGTAAACGGTGTGATTGCCGCCGGCATAGGTGCCGTCGGGATTGGCCAGCGGGTTTATCCAGACCTCCATGTTATCGAGCATGTAAGTCAATTGAGGATCGGAACCGTAACTCACCAGAAGGGAATCGATGAGCCTGAGCGTCAGTATATAGCCGGTCGTCTCGTCGCCGTGCATGCTGCTGGAATACATGACTTCCGGTTCGTTTTCTTCAACATATACGTTCGCTGAGAGCTTGGCGAATAATATTTCGCGGCCTTCAACCGAGAACCCGATATTTTCAACAATACACAGATCGGGGTAGTCTGCCGCAAACTGGTACATCATATCTATATAAGCTTCATAAGTCGGATATGAATCCCATTCGAGGATTTCTTCTCGGGTATCGGCCATCCGGGGGATAATTAACGATCCGGGGTTCGGCAGAATCGTGTACGCATAACCCAGAGTCTTGAAATGCTCGAATTGTTGATCAGTGGCATAGGCAAAGACTGTATCCTCGGTGACATTGTCAATCGAAACCAGTCTGGAAAGCTCATGCAACTCCTGGCGAGAAGGTGTCTCGAATTTGAAATATACCTCACCTGCCTGCGCTGACATGACGCCAGTCAGCAGGAAAAATATTATAAAGGCATGTATCCGGTTTCGTCGCAAAATCAATCCTCCACCGCCCCTCTGGAAGCTGCAAGGCCAAATCATCCGAGCAGTATTTCTATTCCAATATAATCGAAGATCGGCGATTGACAAGTATATTCAAGAGATATTCCATCCCCTCGATTTTTCAAGATCGTTCCGTCAAAAGGCCTTAACAAGCGTAAATAATTCGGGAACAACAAGTAATTATTACAATTACGGCAATAACGGATTGATCTAATCCATTTATGAGTTGAAGATAAACGGATTTCTTTACTTTTTGCTTGGTCTTTCTTCAGTTATAAATTATTATAAATAGGATATGCTTCTATTAGGATCGGTAATGCTGTCTTGCTGTAATCGTCCAAATACAGCAGAATAATTTAATTTGGCGGAGGCTATTTTGCGAGTATTGATTTTGAGGATGTTTTTAGCGCTGGTTTTAGGCGCTGGTTTTTGCGGTT
>CBEWDL010000003.1:0-39024 GCA_965555375.1 uncultured bacterium | reverse complement strand
CGATATTTCAATAACATGCCGGCCAGCGGCATGTTATTGAAATATCGCGCCAGAAGCGGCATAACCGCCAATTGAGCGGCCACGGTGCTGAGCGAGAGCGCCAAGATCCAGGATAGCCAGCGTAGCTTCATGCGGTTTAGAAATGACAGCCAGCTCAATATATGCGGCAAGGCATATATTATGGCGAATGTTGCAGCGAAAGATAACTGCAGGCCAACATCAAAAATCTGCATCGGCCTCCACAGCAACATTATTAAACCGGCGAAACCCAATACATTGATATAATCCGGTTTCCGAATCCAGCCGTAGGCCACAAGCCCCACAGAGGCTATTATGGACGCCCTGACCACCGACGGCTCCATACGTGTCAGAAGCGCAAAGAAAAGGATGACCCCCAGGAGCAATATAACCCTTATTGTTCGCGGCAGGCCAAGCAAAGCGAGAGGAAATGCGAAAATCACTATCACCATTGCGACATTAGAGCCGGATACGGCCATCAGATGAAGCGTACCGGTGTTCCTGAAAAGCGTTTGATATTCCTCGGGGATATCCCGCCTTTCCCCCAGAATGAATCCCGATAGAATAGCCGCCGGGACCGGTGATAGATACTCCCTGGTCTTCGATATAAGATAACCCCTCAATGGTGTTACAACTGTCGATAGGAATGACTGCCCCTTTTCTATTATTGTTATATTATGGGGGCCGCTGACAGACATTGCGGCGAATATACCCTTGGCTCGGAGGTAGGCGCCGTAATCGAAACCGCCGGGGTTTCTCGGCCCTTTAGGCTCATACAGGTAGCCGGTTATCATTACGATGTCGGCGTGATTGTAACGACTGCCACCGTTGTTTACTTTCGCCCGGACCCTCCCCATGGATGGAATCCAGTATCGTCCTATTAAGACGGAGTCGGCCTCTACAACTATATACGTTCTATCTTCTCTGATATCCGGTTCTTCGACTACGTGACCTGCCAACTCTACCTTTCCACCCGGTTCAGCAAGGTTTTTGATATGGTTGGGAGGAAACGATCCGGTGGATAGATTCGTGTTAAACCAACCCAGGAAGACCAGAAGCAAAGCGGCAGACCACCCTATCCATTTCCCGGCATCTTTCAAATAGATATAAATGACGGCAATTAAAGATGCTACCGTCAGAGCCAGGGGAACCAGATAATGCACCTGGAGGCTTAGTGATATGAATATACCGGCCAGATAAAAAAGGAGGGCAACCAGCGCCGGACGTCTGGAAAAAATTGATCGGTTTTTGGGATTCACGATGTCGATTTCCAGCGCCGGTGGGGCCAGAAGTAATGATCGGGATATTCCCTGACGTATTTCTCCAGCAGGCTTGTGTATGCCTGCGTTAACTGTTTGATATCTTCGTCTTTGTTCCCTGTAGGAGTGAAATCGAAGGGTGGTTCTATCACAATTTTCTGCTTAAGACCCTCCCTGATAATAAAACTACAGGCCAATGGCGCGCCCGTCTTCAAGGCAAATGCCGCCGGCCCTTTGGGTGTGGATGCCGGTCTACCTAGAAATTCAACTACAACGCCGTCGGAACCGGCATCCTGATCCGAGAGCATGCAGACCATGTGGCCGTTGCGCACTGCCTTGATCACCCCCCGGGCGGCGACTCCCATCTCGATCAGTCCGATTCCGAACATCCGGCGATGATCGTTCATTAACCTATTAACCTGAATATTATGCTGTTCTCCCACGAGATAATCGATAGGCCAGCCGTTTGCAGCCACAAAAGCTCCCATGAGCTCCCAGCTTCCGAAATGGCCGGTTACCAGCACGCCCCCCCGGCCTCCCTCGCTGATCTTCTGAAGATTTTCCAGCCCCTGTATGGTCAAGAATTTCTGAAGATTTTTCTTCTCAAGTGTCGGGAACAGGCCGAATTCAATCATCCCCCGGGCTATATACCTGTATGTTCTGGCGCCAATTCTCACATATTCGTGATCGCTGAATTGATCCTTAAACGATTTTTTCAGATTATTCAGGGTGACCTTCCGCCTGATTCTGAGAATCGTAAAGCCCAGAAAACCAACCACATCGCCGACCAAAAGCGCCAGCCTGTATGGAATAAGATTTAAAACAAAAATCAGCGTAAAAACGGCGACATGTTCCAGTCTATGCCTGATTTTCTTCATCGTAGTAGCCATCGAAATATTGCTTATAGCTGTCGTCCGGCGGATTGAGCCGCTCCTCAATCTTCCAGCGTCTCTTTGTCTTTACGTTTTGCCTTCTCTTCAATAGAAACAGAAGGATTATAAACAAGGGTAAAGCCAGCCAGAATAGTTTCCAATCAAAAATAAATAATAAAAGATGATATTGCATAGATGTCCTCTCAAACCAATTGTTTGTCCATCGACTGTAATCGGTACCGACCACCACGCGGAAGCTATGGAGAAAATCGTTGGTATTTCTATACAGCGCTAATAAATCTGCAAGCAGAAAGGGATCCCCCTTTTTTAGAAGACTCGATACTGCCAGATACGATTCAGTGTAAGCCAGATTCGCCTTGGCCCCGTTGAATACTGACATTCCCTCCAGACGATGGAGTTGGATAAGGTTTTTCGTCCAGGCGGCTCTGGCCACGAGTATATCCTGGCCTATGCTCCATTCACCGGAAACATGCATGGCCAACCCTTCATGAATCCATCGCGGCAGCCAGCGGCCTCCAGCGGCGCGGTGGAGCATAATATGGGTCAATTCATGGCCGATTAACTCCCTGAAAGATTTTCCAATCCTCATATATTTTGGAGATTTAATAACAATTCTATTGTATTCCAATAAGGCTACGCCGGCGCCCCAGTCAGGAATCGACGGCCCCGTGGTTTGTGAAAATTCGTCCTCGCTGGCAGCCAGATATACTGTAACTGTCGTATCGAGCGATTCTCCCAATAGATTGGCGAGAATATCCTGGAAGTATTCTAAATAGTACCGAGCGGAATCAGCATAAATATCATCGGCGGGGAAAACCTCAAATAGCCCTGTTGGAGTCGTCTGTGACCATAATTGATCCGATGGCGCTGATAAGGCGATTATAAAACAAAAGCCCAGAATGATTTTCCGGGCTTTATGAGCGAAAATCGACATCGCACTCAATTCAATTCGTAGCTTTCACCGAAGCCGAGGGCAATCCCTTCGACCCCCAGGGGCTTGATGCCGTTTACGAAATCTTCGGGGTCACAGGCTATAAGGTCGAACGTATTATAGTGCATGGGGATCGCCTTTTTCGGTTTTAAGAATTCCACGGCTTTGATGGCGTCTGGAATATCCATGGTGAAATTGCCCCCGATCGGTAGAAGCGCCAGGTCGATACTATCCAGTTCGCCGATTAGCCTCATATCCAGAAACAGTCCCGTATCTCCGGAATGATATATCACCTTTCCATCGGTGCGGATAATGAATCCCGCGGGATTCCCACCGTATTCAAGTTTATCTCCCAGGGTGGAACCGTGATGAGCGATGGTCAATTTCACGGAGCCAAAAGGAAATTTGTTGCCACCGCCAATATGCAGAGGATGAGTCTTCTCAACCCCCTGGGATTCACAATAGGTGCAGATCTCGAAGTTTGAAATAACCGTGGCTCCCGATCCTTTGGCCAGCTTCACGGCATCTCCCAGATGGTCGCCGTGACCGTGGCTTATAAGGATAAAATCAGCCTTCTTATGCTCCTTCGATGCCCTGGCAACCGGGTTTCCCGTGATAAACGGATCGATCAAGATCTTGTGAGAACCGCTCTCCAGAAAAAAGCACGAATGTCCTATAAATGTGACTTTCACCATAATATATCCTCCCTGTCTTCGTCATGAATTTATTCTGCTTACGTCTTTATGTCAACTCAATTGTCCGGATTGCAGACAATCAGCCGAGCACTTTTACTATAGCTCCCCCGCCTATCACCAGATCATCATCGTAAAATACCGCCGATTGGCCCGGCGTAATCGCTCTCTGCGGCTCATCAAAAATTACTTCTCCGTTATCGCCTTTTAACCTTAACGTGGCGGCGCGGGCCCGGTGACGATATCTAATTTTAACATCAATCTTACCCGGTATTTCTTCACTTGATACCAATAGATTTACTCTCACAACGGTAAAACGCGTGGCAAACAACCGCTCCTTGACGCCAACCGTGATACTCCCATCATCCGGGTTGATCCTGGTGACATACAGGGGCGCTGGATAAGATATGCCCAGTCCCCGCCTCTGACCGATTGTATAGTTGGCATAACCCTTGTGCTCTCCGATAGTCTTGCCTTCGCTATTGTAAATGGGACCGGGCTTCAACGATGGATTGTTATTCCCGAACCTCTGGCGGATTATATAGGAATAGTCGCCTGCGGGAACGAAACATATCTCCTGGCTGTCGGGGCGCTCTGCGTTGCGGAAATTATTGCGTTTTGCAATCTCTCTTGTCTCCCGCTTGGTGAGTTCGCCGAGAGGGAGCAACGTGCGGGCCAGTGTGTCACGCGGTATCCCCCACAGAGCATAGGATTGATCCCGGGATCTATCCAATCCTTTTAACAGGCGAGGAATCTTATACGAGCGATCGATCCGGGCGTAATGTCCTGTTGCAACAAATTGGCATCCGAGCTTATCGGCAATTTTTAGCATCTCCCCCCATTTGATATGTGTATTGCAGTTGACGCAAGGATTCGGTGTTCGCCCGCGGCTGTAAGATTCCATAAAATCGTCGATAACGTTTCTCTGAAATGAGTCTCTCAGATCCAGGACGTAGTGCGGGATGTTCAGCCGGGAACATACGCTTCGGGCGTCATCGATCAGACTGATAGAGCAGCAGCCGCCGTCGGGAGGATCGAAATCGAGTTCAGCATAATCGTAAAGTTTCAGCGTAACGCCGATAACATCATACCCCTGTTCCACCAGCAAAGCCGCCGCAACGGAGCTATCGACGCCCCCGGATAATCCTATCAAGACTTTTTTCTTTCCCATTACTAAAAAGGCCCCGGAGCGCCGGGGCTCCTCTAAGGTATCTCATCTATTTTAGCTTTTAGATTGAGCATACAGAGGAGAAATATCTCTAAGACGTTCAACCTCACCGGCGAGAATATCGACGACATATTCTACGTCGTTCTCTTTATTACTTCTCCCGAACGAAAAACGAATCGAACCCTGGCCCATCTCCGGTGGAACCCCCATGGCCTTCAGAACATGCGACGGCTCCGTCGTGCCGGACGTGCATGCTGAACCGGAGGATACCATTATGCCTTTAAGATCGAGGCTGAGTATCATGGCCTCGCCCTCGACCGCCCGAAAGGAGATATTCAGCGTATTGGGGACACGTTTCTGGAAGCTACCGTTGAACCTGATATCGGGGATTCTCTCCATCACTAATTTGTAAAATCGGGTAGTCATGGAGGTCATTTTTTTCGTTTCAGAATCCATATCCCGGGCGGCAATCTCTAAGGCCTTGGCCAGGCCGATTGCTCCGGCAACATTTTCTGTTCCGGCACGGCGTCCTCGCTCGTGCCCGCCGCCTTCATTCCAGGGCTGAATCTTTGTCCCCGATTTAATATATATCAAGCCTGCTCCTTTAGGGCCGTATAACTTATGGGCGGAGATCGAGAGCAGATCGCAACCCAGGTCGTTTATATTGTACGGAATTTTCCCCGTCGCCTGAACCGCATCGGTATGAAAATATACGCCCGCATCTCTCGCAATCGATACCAATGCCTCCAGATCCTGGATCACGCCGGTTTCATTATTGGCATACATAATTGTAACCAGTATCGTATCCGGCCGGATAGCCTTTTTAAGTTCATCGGGATCGACGAATCCCTCGGAATCAACCGGCAGATAGGTTACGCTGAATCCCTCCTTCTCCAGGAACCTGCATGATATCTCCACCGCATGATGCTCGATAGAGGAGGTAATTATGTGCTTTCCCTTTGCTCGATTGGCGAACGCCACGCCTTTAATTGCGAAATTGTCCGATTCAGTACCGCCGGAGGTGAAATAGAGTTCCGAAGGCTTACATCCGAGAAGATCGGCTATGGTCTGCCTGGCCTCCTCCAGACCCGCCTTGGCCTCACGGCCACTCTGATGAATGGAGCTGGCATTCCCGAACCTCTCTATGAAATATGGCTTCGTCGCCTCGAAGACCTCAGGATGAACCGGGGTCGTGGCGTTGTGATCAAGGTAGACAGTTCTCATCTGAAATCTCCTTTTTACGCTACGGACAATATAGGTATGGCAAGAGAGTATGTCAATATCAACCGAGAGGCGTTAACTTCTTCTGGCAGCTTCTGTTACGAAAGCGTTGAAAAGCCTCTTGCAGTGCGTCCTCCCATAAATGCTCTCCGGGTGCCATTGGACACTCAAAACGAGGTCGAAGCCCGGATGCTCTATCGCCTCGATTACACCGTCAGGCGCAAAGGCGCTCGCCCGCAACCCGTCACCGAGTTTGTCTATTGCCTGATGATGGCTGGAATTGGTCTGGATAGCCGTCCGGCCAATAATATCATGCAATCTGCTTCCCTCTTCGATCTTCACTCTATGAAAAACCTTTCCCGTCTGATGCGGATCGGCGTGGGCGACCTTTTTCGCGGGGATACATGAGAGGTCCTGATAAAGGGTTCCGCCGAATGCGACGTTCAAGGCCTGATGACCCCGGCAAATACCGAGAATCGGCAGATTTATCCTCAACGCTATTCTTATGGCTTCCAGCTCGAATCGATCGCGCGCCCTGGTCGTGCTGGACAGCTTTCTGTGGGGCTTTTGATTGAAGTGTCTGGGGTGCAGATCCGGCCCCCCGGTAATCAAAAGCCCATCTATCGATTCCAGAAGAGATTTGACTGCATAACGTCGCTCGATATTGGCCAACAGGATCGGAATGCCGCCTGATTTCAGGATGGCCTGATAATATTGCCGCTTAATATAATCGAACCCCCTCCGTAAAGGCCAGCGATTAACATCGCTGCCTTCCGCCTCCGAGAGGGTAATACCGATTTTCGGTTTTTTAGAAAGCATATAATATCGAAAGATGGTAGTTGCCTGCTCCCAGGTCGAAATCCTTTTTCATACGTACACCATAATCAAATCTGATCGGACCGATGGGGGTAAAGAATTGTACTCCAAGGCCGGATGTAAAAGCCACTGACAGCAAGGTCATGTCACCAAGATCGAAATACGTGTTGCCGGCATCGACAAAAACCGTGCCGCCGAACCTCCAGAATAGAGGACGGCGAATTTCCATATTGCCCAGGATAAGATATCGACCGCCTTTAGGTCTTCCAAGCTTTTCGCCCGGGTCGTCAGCCTCGGTGAAAATAGGCCCCAGGCTGTTTTCCGCATAGCCTCTTATGGTGGTTCCGCCGCCGATAAGGAATCTGTCCTCGACACTCGATCTGTCGTCCTTTCCCATATCATCGAGCCAGCCGACCCATATCCGTGAGGCCAGAAGATTTTGCCCGGAAAGCACCTGATAACGGCTCCACGAAAACTGGGCCTTGCGATAGCCGAAATCCCCGCCCAGGATACCACCCACGTATTCGATGCCGATAAAGGAATAAGAACCGTGCTGGGGAATGAAAAGGTTATCCCTGGTATCCCTCTCACCATAGATCTGGATTTTTCTTCTGATCTGATTATCACCCTCCGCCCTGTAGACCTCCTGCTGATCCTCCGGAATATCCCTGAAGTTTACATACTCCGTAGCCCCGGTTAACCGGGCTGTGGTGAAACGATCCAGTTCATAAGCAAAGCGCACCTCCGCCCCCGCCCGGTCATACCTCTTCTCAAGCGTCGGATTGAACGTATAAGGTTCATAAATCAGCCTTACCGACATAGGTATCCGGCGGCTCAAAAACCATGGTTCTACATAATTCAGTTCAAAGGAAGTTCTGATAGGTTTAAACCTGAGCTTTTTCCTGAAATCCGACCAGCCAAATTTCGGCAGCGCGCCCTGCGGATCAAGGATCTGGAAACGCGGTTCAAAACCTACATACAATCTGCGACCGGTGCCCATAAGATTCCCGTTTCCCAATCGCGCCGAGCCTCTGAGTACCATCTCGAAATTCTCCTCGCGGCCTATGCCGAAGCCCCCATTGATGAAAAATGGTTTCCTCTCCTCAAAATTCAGAGAAAAACCGACCCTGGCCGGAGAGTTTCCGTCCATCGAAAAGGTAGAATCATCCCGCCTTATAGCTAAATACCTGAATAGCCCGGTGGAATAAAGTCTTCGCTCCGATTCTATGATGTCCTCGCGCCTGTACTCTTCGCCGGTTTTGATCGCCAATTCCCTCAACATGACATTATGATTTGTAATTCCTTTTTCCTCAATCGCGGTTTCACCGTTAACGGTATAAACTGATTCTGCGACGGCATATTGAATGAAAGCCTCGGTGCTGTCGACGTTGAAACCATACAGGCTGTTGACTTTTGCATAAGGATAACCGTTGTCTTGATAAATATCTCTTAAAATGAAACTCCCGGAAAGTACCTGACCAGCATTAACGGGGGAGCCCGTTTTGAATTGCCAGAGGGTCTTGTTGAATTCGGCGTTTATGTTCTCAATACCACCCTCGATACCAACACCGGAGAGATAGGTTCTTTTGCCCTCCTCAACTTCAAATGTGACGATAGCTTTATCGTTTTCATCGATCGTAACGGAATTGCTGGCCGAGGCAAAAAGAAAACCACGCCTTTTGTAGAAACGTTCGATGGTTCTTTCATCGTATATGACGTTTGATTTTGACAGCCGACGCTTCTTTAAGAAATTATACCAGTGATTCGGTTTGGTAAACAGAAGTCCTTCAATCTCTGAACGGGGGAAAGATTTCACTCCCTGCAGTTCGACCTTTCTAACCACCTGCCGCCGGATTTTACTGATTTTTGGTGAAGATATTTCATCCTGTGCGGCTGCCGTTAAAGACAGTATCAGGAGGAAAAAAAGACTAAAATTCGTGACTGAAATTAAGATCGAACGAAATGCCCTCATCCTTGGAACCCTGCAAACCTTGAATGGCCCTGAACGAAACGTTATCATTAAAATAATATTCCACGCCGACACTGCCTTGCTCGTCCTTCGTCAGTCCTCTGGAATATCGAACATATAAATTTCGAGAGACATATTTCGCCACCGATATACGCGTTTCCTCCTCGAATTGCCCGATATCAAATTCTTCAAAAATACCCTGAGCCGTCAATGGGTCCAGGCCCATGGATGACGCGATAGTAGATACGCTGCCAACGATATCCTGAGCAGATCCTCCTTCGGATAGCGTTCCACCCGCCCAACTCCCGGCAAGCAACGTCCTCAGTAGCTCCTCCTTCGACAACCCGGACGAACTTATAGTCGGCTCCAAGAGCGTGCCTGTAATATGTAATTCCACTGTTTGAGGTCCCTCGGCTTCTCCCCCGGACGTTCTAATACGTGTGCTGACAACAAAATCGATATCGGGATCGACTGACGCGAGATCCTTATAGGTCAGCTTGCCGGAGACAAAGCGGAATTTCTGTCCCAGCAGATTATAAGACCCTCTAATCGCTTCCAGGGTCCCCAGAAATCTCAATATGCCAAGCCTTCTTTGAACGCGGATATCAGCCTTGAATTCGGCGTCGATCACGCTGTTTTTAATCCAGATATTGTTCGGCGCCACAATGTTCAGGTCGAGATCCCAGATCGTGGAATCTTCCACCGTCGAAAACGCCGGATCATAATCGAGGCCGATAAAGCTTTCGAACTCATCGCGAATATCAAGCCTGCCCAAAAACAGGTCCCCCCGGACCGTTGGAGGAGTTTCTCCCCCCACGTTCAGGTCGAAATCCGCCAGCCCGCTGACATCATAGGCATCTGCAATGAAATAGACATTTTCCCCTTTAATATCTATAGCGTAAAGAAAATCACCAAGGCCCTGCAATTTTAAAGTGCCCGAGGCTGTTATCAACGGTCTTTCTCTTGCTCCATTTTTTTGAGATAGAAGCTCTCCAAGAAGTTTGCCCCAGTCCTTTCCCATTTCAGCCACGGTGGCAAAGACGCTATCGATATATACGGTTTCATTTTCCATTCGAAGGTAGGCTCTAAGATCTGTTAGAGGGCTTCTAAGATCCAGTACGTCCAGAGTGCCGTTTATCAGCCTACCATGACCGGCTATCCGGGGATTGCCATACGATCCCGATAAAGTGATCTCAAAGAGGAAATCCGTATCAAAACGCTCGATATTCGATATGAACGACTCGGCCAGCAAGAGCCTGGTTCCCGATGTACTTACACGGAAATCTAAGGGCTCGTCCGGGAATCTGCTCTCCACCTCCTCGAATGAGAAATTCATGGGCAGTCGCCCGGAGAAATCATAGTTGCCATACTCTGAGGCCAACCTGGCCGATTCCGTCAAGAGATAACCATCGGAATAGCTGGCTATTGCTTCAAGTTTCCCCATGTATACCTTATCTACAGAGAGGCTGTCGATCTCGACATCGAATTCCATGACCGGATCATCGAAATCGCCTTCCAGCCGTGCATATCCGTTCCAGATTCCTCTAATTTTCTTTTCAGGATAGACCTGGGATAGTATCGGCTGAATCTGAAACCCCTCGGCGCGAACATCAAGCCCCAATTTCAGATCATTCGTCACCATTCCTGTCAGTTCGATTATGCCGGTCTCGTATCCCAGCCTGAAATCATCAAATTGAGTTTCCCTTTCATAAATACTCATTCTGAGCGGGGCGATCGACGAGAAGCTGTTTCCAAAGATCTCTCCCTGAAGGGTATCGACTTCGAAAACCGGAGGAATCCCCGTGCCGTCAAAACTGCCTTTGAACCATAATCCACCATCCAGTCCCGCCATAAAAACCGTATCCAGAAATACTCTTTCACTGGAGACACTGGTTTTAAAATGGCCGGAATCAGTCGGAACCGAATACAACTCTCCACCGGTCCACTGACCCGAAACCGTCCCCACACGGTGGCTGATAAAAGATTTCAAATCCGCATTTATATGAATCCTTCCGGGAGCAAGCCCGTAGGTCCAGCAAGAATCCGAGTCAAAAAAGGCATCGACCGTGAAATCCTGGGTGGGACCGGTCAGATGGAAGCCGGCCACGCCTCTGCCTCCTAGCTTTTTCAAGAAGGTCTGATCTGTAAAATCGGTGAGATCATCAAATTCAGCATTGCCGAAAATATCGATATCTCCCTGGTACTCCATGCTGCCGGCAACCCTTAGAATCGTATTTTTGTATCTCGCCTCGAAGCCTGGAAGAAAATCTATTTTCCGAAGATCAAATTCTACATCACCGGTAGCCTCACGAAAAAAGTAGTCCTCTATTCTAACAGAATCAAGGTCACAGCCTATCTGCATCATGAACTGAGCCTCGCTGAAACCCTGGCCGGTCACATCAATATTGCCCGTAAAATCGGTCCTGATATCAGGGGCGATCTCTTGAAGATTCAGATGTTCGACTCTGCCGGTATAGGCATATTTCTCCGGCTTTGAGGCAAAATCGATTTCCCCCATTCCTTCAAAACCAGCACGGAATATCTCCCCGTCAATAGATGAAAACATCAACCTCTTGTTATTGAAACTATATGACAGGGCTACATCATCAAAAGGCCTATCCATAAAGGTTCCATTCACCATCGCCTCGCCGCCGAAATCATCTATCGCACCCCGGATCGTACCACTCGAATTCAGCTTGCCCTTTATCTTAACGCCCGTGAGCTTTCTGATATCGTCGAGATCAAAGGGCGCGAAATCAAATATGAGGTCTATGTCACTTTTAAAAGAGGAGCCAACGTGGCCGGTAAAAGATAGGTTCGATCTGCTCGTGACCACGCCAATATTGCTTAGATCGAATCCGTTCTTGGTCGAATAAAGCTTGCCGGTCATCGACTTGATCTCAAATTCCCTGTTAGGCCAGCGGGCGGCAAGGCTCTGCAGTTCCAATTCCGGGTTATTTCCTTCGCTGAAGGCCGACAGGATCAGCGAGTCGACAAAGATGATATCACCGCCGGACAACACCGCCTGAATATCATTGATCTGGATCCTATCTATGGAGGCCGAAAGCGGCAGGGAGAAAGAACTCATAGAATCCTCGCTGGATTCTCGCTTCCCGAATTTCTCCGGAAAGGATACCAGGACCGAATCTATGGCCAGGCTATCGAAGGCATAGTGTCCCCTAAGCAATCTCAGCAGACTATATTTAAGTTCAAGGCGAGCAATTCTAAGATACGGGCCACTGCCGCCTACAACCGGGGAAATCCTTATCCCTTCCAGGGCCAGATGGTTCCATAGATCACGGTTTATCCGTTCAAAGCTAACATTCAATCCGCTCTTGCGGGAAGCTGTAAAGTCTATCCAGTCATTGAGCTCTTTTTCCGGAAGGGTTGTGAAATAATACAGGTATGCGGCGGCTAAAATAAATAGAAATACAGCGGCAACAACATAGAGGGGTATTTTCAGGACTGTCCTCATAAGAGTTTATACGCCCTAATATATATAATCGTCGATGGATTCGGAAAGCTCTTCGTCGGTGATCTCGGACCAGAGTTCGAGCGATTCAAGAACCCGTTCCGGGGAGATCCACAATAAACAGGTAAATATTGTCTCGTAGATCTCAGAATCCTCGCATCCAACGTTTCTGCACCCTCTGATATGAGAGTTGAGCTGGCGTTGGGCCCCGGATGCCGTCAGCGATGAAACAACCGCCAGTTCGCGGGGCTTGATGTCCAATCCTCTCCGGGATAGGACATGCCCGTAACCCTCAACTATCATTAAATAGCCCAAATCGGGACAGAGTGCAGTAATTTTGTTGTTGATTCTCTCGAATTTATCTCCGTGCACTTCCCTTCCGGTGGAGACTCCGCGTTCCAGCAGAACCGACGATGATTCCAGGATCCGGGGGGAAATGCCACTCAAATCGAGGCCGCATTTCCCTTTCAAGGCTCGCTCCAGGCAGAAAAAGGACTCTACGGCCTTAGGGTATCCGCAAAAGAGATAACCCTGCAACAGAAGCTCATAGGCGATTTTTAGATCATCGCTATCAGCGATAGCCAGATCCAGTATCGCCACGAGATTTCGCCAGTCACCACAGGCTTGCAGCGAGGCGATGGAAGATACCAGCCTTAAATATCCCGAAAGTCCCTCCCTGACGAATATCCGTTTCATCACCCCGTATTTTTTGTCCTCCAAAAGACCCGGAGCTCGCTCATGATCTAACCGCATCCTAATTCCCTCTAAAAAAAACCACCGTTCCTATGGTCTGAAACGGTGGCCATAAAAAATGATATCTCCCTAAGTCAGACCCCTTCTGAATGCAAATCCCATCTTAAAGAACGGCAAATAGATGACTATGATGATTGTGCCAATTACGATGCCAATAAGCACGATGAGGATCGGCTCTATAAGGGATGTCATCCTCATTATCACCGCCTCGAGCTGCTTGTCATAGAACGTTGCCGCTTTACCGAGCATTCTATCCATATCCCCTGTCTCCTCTCCCGTAGCCGCCAGGGAAAGAAGAGTGTTGGGAAAGGCATTGGTCTTTTTCAATGATGCCGATATCGAGAAACCGTCCCTGATCAGCCCCGTCGCCTGTCTGACAGCAGCTTTATAATGGACATTATCCATGACTCGGTAAACGAGGTTCAAGGAATCGACCACCGGGACGCCCGCAGTCAGCAGCATTCCAAAAGTGCGGCTGAACTTGCTCATCAGCGAATTAGTAAGGATCTGTCTAAAAAGCGGAAGGCTCAGCTTGACCCTATCAATCACTTTCCTGCCTGTGAACGTTAGACTTGCGATTTTGATAATAACCGCCAGCACCATCAATCCGATAAGGGTGGCAAAGAAATTAGCGCCGATTACATCCGACACCTGTATCAGGATCTGGGTGGGAACAGGAAGATTGGCCCCGAATCTTGAATAAACGCTTTCAAATTGTGGGACAACATATACCATGAGAATTGTAGTCACAATCGCAAGCATCGCCACCACCAACGATGGATAGACCAGAGCGGATACTATCTTTCGCTTTGTGTCCTGAATGAACTCCAGATAATCGGCAAGCTCTTCCAGAACGGTATGAAGCGCACCCGAAACTTCACCCGACCTGACCAGAGCTACATAAAGTGGCGAAAAGATTCCGGGATGCCTATCAAGAGCTTCCGATAAGGCGAAACCCTTCTTAACATCATTCAAAAGCTGGGCTACAACCTTTTTAAATTTCTTCTGGGTTTCTTCGTATAATAGGTTGTTTAATGACTTTTCTATGGTCAAACCCGCCGAGATCATCGTGGCCAACTGCCTGGTGAAAAACACCTGGGTTCTAAGCGGCACGGCTGTTTTCTTCTTATGGATATATAGAGAGATTTCGTCGATCAAGCCACTTTTTTTGCCAACCTCCGCTTTCCTGGAGTCAACCACCGAGATGACCGTTTGCCCGGATTCCCGGAGCTTGTTCAGAGCCTCATCGAGAGAACTGGCCGTTATGGTCCCGTCGTGCTTGTTACCTTTATTGTCTTTCACTATGTATGAAAAGCTCGCCATATACCTTCCTCTCGTCCAATCGCGCTCAATGGCAGAGGTCTATGAGAATTCCCTCGGGGCCCTTTGGAAGAACCATGCGGATCTAATCTTCATCGATGGTTTTCTTAAGTACTTCTGCTGCCGTAACGGTACCAGCCAGAACTTTACGGATTCCAGCTTCCCTCAAATTAACAAGGCCGTTATTTATCGCTTCTATTCTCACGTCATCTTCATTGCCGCCCCCGAAGACAACCTTTCTAACCGGCAATTTCATCTCCAGCAATTCAAACAGGGCGGTGCGCCCGAAAAACCCGGTGTTGCGGCACCGAACGCATCCTTTACCCTGGTAAAAGACCGTGTTTTGGTGCTCATCAGGATTCATCCGCAACAAGAGAAGCTCTTCCTCGGTGGGGCTATATTCCTCCTTGCAACCGGCGCAAATGGTCCTCACCAGTCTCTGGGCCATCACCAGATTGGTGACCGAACCGACGAGATATCTCGGCACACCTATATCAAGAAGCCTCGTAATCGTCGACGTTGCGTCGTTGGCGTGGAGCGTGGTGAAAACGAGGTGTCCCGTCAGAGAGAACTTAATGGCAATATCGGCTGTCTCCTTGTCGCGGATCTCGCCGATCAGAACCTTATCGGGATCTTGCCTCAGAACCGTTCTGAGTGTCGAGGCAAACGTCAGCCCGATAGAATCATTGGTTGCCACCTGGCTGATCTTGTCGATCTGGTATTCTACAGGATCTTCCACCGTAACGATATTATCCTCTTCATTCTGAATCTCTTTCAGCGCCGCATGCAGGGTCGTGGACTTCCCGCACCCCGTGGGACCGGAGACGATAATCATTCCATAAGGCATTCTGATCCATTTCCTGAAGATCAGGAGCATATCGTTATCGAAACCGAGGTTGGTCATTGTGAAATCGAAGCCCTTCTTGTCCAGAAGCCTTAAGACCACCTTTTCGCCTCTTACCGTGGGGAGCACAGAGACGCGAACGTCGACTTCTTTATCCGGAGTCTTGATCGAAATGCGGCCGTCCTGGGGCAGGCGGCGCTCAGCAATGTTGAGATTGGCCATGATTTTGATTCTCGAGATAATCCCCATAGCCGATTTAAGAGGCGCTGTCATTATCTCCTGCAGAGCGCCGTCAACCCGGTAACGTATCAGCAGGGAATCGAAAAGAGGCTCGACATGAATATCCGTAGCCCTGCTCTTTATGGCCTCGGAGATAATCAGGTTGACGAGTTTAACAATGGGAGCCTCGTCCAGCTCCTTTTTCAACTGGTTGACGTCTATATCGTCAAGATCCTGGCCGTCGGTGGAGACGATAAAATCCATTCCCGAAAGCGCCTCCGATACCTCGCCGGTCGCCCTGAGCTCCTTATAATGCCTCTCGATCGCTTCACCTATTACTCCCAGCGCCCCGATGCATACTATAATCTGCATGGAGGTTATCTTCTGGAGATTGTCTATAATGACAATATCCTCGGGGTCAACCAATACAACATGAAGCTGGTCGTCTTCGCGGGCGAACGCCAGACAATGGTATTCCCTGGCGAAAAACTCGGGGATAAACTCCAGCGCCTCCTTGTCGATTTTGAGCAGGTCTTCGGCCGTTACGAAACGGATTTGAAGCTGCCTGGAGAGCCCCCTGGCCAGATCTTCATCGCCGATCAAGCCCTCGGAGAGCAGCGTCTCGCCAAGCCTTTTGCCATTTTCGCGTTGCTTCTCTAAGCCTAACCTGAGCTTATCTTCGGTTATCAGATTTTCTTTTAGTAGTACCTCTCCCAGCTTCTCCATCAAACCTCCCCAATAGACATATTACTGCGGGCGTGTGCAGACGAGATCGACCTCCGCCACGACGTCAGGATATCCAAATAGAATAGCTCTAACGGCGGTTTCGATTCGCGGAATGCCATCCGGCGGCGTCGGTATCTCGCTTCCCATAATCTGATATATGGTTTCAGCAATCCCATTTTCATCGGTAATTACCTCTGTCGGTCCAATTATAGAACCCGCCACCAAGGCCGAAAAATTTATTATACCGTACTGCACGGCGCAGCCACCACCATCCTGCAGCAGAGCCCTAATATCAGATGAAGCAGTGTCCAAATCGGTCGGGCCGTCGCACCGAAGGTTTCCTGGATTCGCTCCGAGGAAGATATTAGGATTATAAGCCGGCAGTGGGAACGGGGTGGACGTGTCGGCCACAGGGCCATTTTCGCCGGCGGACATTGCCACTAATTGCAGGGTGTCAAAGGTCCCGTAGCACCCGTAAATAATACGCGAGAATGCCCACCCGTCGACCGAATCCGGGTGATAGGGCCTGGCTCCACCTGTATATGAGTTACCTTCGACCTCCGCTATGTCGTTGGGAATCAAGGAGAAATAGACTGCCGTTCCATATTCAACCGGATTAGCATATATATCCCATACTCCGGCGCCCACCTGCACGAATCTCTCCGGATAAGCAGGATTAGTGGCCTCTCCGACAGGAGCGGGGGACGCTTCAACATGAAATGGAGGACCGGATGAGATCGTAATCAACGATTTCTCATCGCAAACGAATAGAGAATCCGGCGGTAGCGGTATGGTGCAGGCCTCAATCGAAACCGGCCCCGCCTTCGTCCCGGAATAAATCTGTACGACCGCATCGCCGTTTATACTGGTCTCTACCGTGTCGTAATAAACGCCCCACTCGGTATCGAAAGATGGCCACTCATTCGGCACATCCCGCGAGCCATTGGCCGATTTTATTTCGAAGGCAACGAAGTACCCTTCCGAGAGAGGATTGCCGTAAGCATCCTGGAGGGTCGCTATTATCTGGCATGACGCTCCGCCCACTTCAATGCTACCCTGGCTCGCTGACAGCACCAGGGTTGTAGCTTCGGACGATATGCAGCGGAAGACTGCCGGTTGCACCGTCCAGATGGTATCAGTTGGTTCATCGGGGTCGGGCACGAAGGCGCGAACGTTGTCATCCCCCGTTTCGGTGCCTACGAGATAAACGGCCGTGGCGATACCGTCCATAGTCTGGGCCGCTTCGGGATTGATGGTTGAAGAGGGAATCTCGTTTACGAAACTGATCTGAGTCCCGTTGGCCACCGGATTGCCGTTGGCATCCAAAGCGGAAACCTGCACGGTATCGGACATGCCCGACCCGGCTACTAAAATTACCATCGAATCAGGCCTGATAATCTGCAATTCGAAAACGACGTCGGGAACATAAGTCACGACGGCGGTATCCGCGACGATTGTCGTATCGCTGGAATTCCCCCAGACGAAGATCGAATCGACCCTCGGGCCACTTTCGATATTGGTAGGCGCCTTGATGGCAGTCTTTGCCTGACCATTAGTGGTCTGAACCTGGATGGACGAGAGCGACCCGGTGCCCGTATTCTCAAGAAAGACCGAAGTGCCATCCGCTATCAAACCGCCGGATGAGTCTTGAACCGTGATAAATATAGCGGATGAATCTTCACCATTAGCGATAACGTTTTGCTTCTGTAGTGATACCGTCACAATGGCGATTGCCCGAACCGGCAGAATATCCACTTCCACCGCATCACTGGCCTCATGAATGGTGTCTACTCTGTAAGTGGCGACTATTTCCGTCACCCCCAGATGGTTTGCATATGGTTTGAACACGCTTTCGGCAACCCCGCTACCATCAGTAACCACTTTGGGCAGAAGCTGGCCATCCCTCCCCAGATTGGTGAAGACAACGGTATCACCGACAATGCCATGACCATCGGTGTTGAGCAGGAACGCCCGGATAATTGTCGAATCAGCGCCGTCGCCATAGACAGTCGGAGGAACAGCCTCCACGCCCATGGAATTCTGCACCGGGCGCAGGTGGATGGAAACGCTCGCTACAATTGGATTCGAGGGAGCCGAGGGCGAGCTTGTTACTGCTTGAATGAGCGCAGAATCGGGATTGTTTATCTCGTCGTCCTGCGTATTGTAAAATAACGCCGTCACGATCCCCTGGCTGTTAGTACGCGGTATGGTGATAGTGGTATCCTCAAAAGAAATCCTTCCCACACGATTCAATATGGAGAATGAAACTTGCTGTCCGGCCACGCCTCTCTGTGTAGTGTCAACCAGGGTGACGGTGACATCGTAAGGATCGCCCTCATGGTCGATGAGTTTCGGCACCGGCGGCGAGAAATTCAGGCTCATGGAGTATTCGGACGGCCCGGAAATATATAGATCTCTGGTTGAGGACTTCGAGCCGGCGGTTACCTTGATAGTAGTAATTCCATAAACCCCTGGCTCTGCGACAAACGTTGCACTCGTATAACCCTGAACGTTAGTTGTGTCCGGTTGAGTCAGGTATCCGATCGCAGGTGTCCGAGTAACACTGACATTTACTCCTGATATTCCAACACCCTCGGAATTTATAACGGCAATGTCCACGCTCACGGTATCAACTGATTCCGGCGATGGCAAGAATATCTGCGGCGGGTTTAAGGCTATAAGAATATCATCCACATCACCCGCCTGCAGGGCTATGGGATCTATTCCGTGTCTCCTATCACATGATATCACTGCCACTGCAATTATCACGGCCAGGGTTAAAATCCCGGCAATCACCAGCCTGGCCTTTCCTTTTAATAACATGGGATCCTCCTGATCATAGAGTTTTCAAGACTCCAATATCCCTTTTCCTCTAATTTTCCTCTAATCTTTTTTCCAGAGGCGTTGTCATCTCCTCCTGGCTCTTTTTGATATCGTCAACGTCGGATTTGACTTCCTCCAATTCTTCAATATCGGGTTCGAGGCTCTTGAAATCCGTGATAACTCCATCATCGAGGATGCGATGGCCACTACCGGTTAAATTCGCCGCATCCGAATAACTCACATCTCGTCTGATAATGCGCGGCGTTACCTCGATCAGAAGATCGGTCTTCTTGGTGGCGTAGTAAGAATGCTTGAAAAGATTTCCTATCAACGGCAGATTCGAGAACAGCGGCATCTTGAATTCTACTTCCGAATCATCTATCGAGAAAAGCCCGCCGATAAAGATCTTCTGACCGTCTTTGACGAGCACAGTGGTGGATGCCGTTCTGATCTTTTTACGAGGATACAGGTCTAAGACCAGCTCAATTATGGAGGAGACCTCCGGATTGACCTTCACGGTTATATAATCATCCGTATTGATTGTAGGGGTAATATGCAGCTTAATACCGACGGAGTCCCTTATTACGATAGCATTTTCCCGCGACGAAACGGCGAAAATCATGGTCTCGCCGATCAGGATAGTCGCCTCGCGATTGTTCATGGTAGTTAACTGCGCATGAGCCAATACCTTCGCCTTATTGCGCTTTACAAGGAAATCCAGCGTAATATCGAAGGCATTCAATTGACGGGAAAATTGAAACACGTTGTCGAATCCTTCAATTTTCTCGAAGCTGTATTTTTCTGGAAGCTGATCGAGATCCGGCAGTTCGCCGCCGAAATCTGTTTCAGTCGGCGGACGCGACGAGCCATCCGTCGTGCCTCTGAATCCCTCCCTGACCAGAGGCGATTCCGCAAGTATTGTCGTGAAATGAGAGAGCTTCTCCCAATCGATCCCCAACTTGTCGAGATCGTCGGTGGCCACTTCAATCAGCCTCGCTTCCAGCAAAACCTGGCTTGCAGGCTTATCGATACTCTGAATAATATTTTTAACGTCCGCAATAACTTTCGGGCTGGCTATTACCAAAATTCTGTTGCCAGCGGTATCGATCTGGACCCTCTCCGTCAGATCCTGCAGCAATTCCTTCACCTCGCCCGCATTGGCGTATTGAAGCTCGATAACATGCGCCGATATGCCTATCTCCTGCTCCAAAGCCGCGGCTTCAGCAACCAGAAAAGAATTCCCGACGATCTCATAAGAAAGACCGGCGGCCCTGACCACCAGGTTTATGGCTTCCTCTATCGGCGTGTCCTTAAGATGAACGGAGATTCGCTCTCTGGTGTTTACCCCGGGACCGGTTACAATGTTGAAACCCGATTTCTCGGCCAGGATAGTAAGAATCGACGGCAGGAAAGCATCATCCGCATCGAGGGTCACAGTCTTGGCCAACCCGCGTTGCAATTCCTCAGGTAACGTACCCTTTTGGGGCGACGGTTGTCCCCGGACGGCTCCCGGCGATATTGACAAAAACCACACAATTAATACCAGAATCAATCCCTGCACAGACGCCTTAGTCAAAATCTCCTCCTTAAAAATCACCTGCATAGCATGTTTAATAATTGTAGATGTCGTTCTCGGAGTTGTTGGAATAAGCAGAACCCTCCAGAGAATTCTCGAAACCCGATATCGGTTTATTTACCAGGGCCATTCTCTTGCCCCTGTTATCAAGAATGACCTGCATCTTTTCTATCTTCAAGACCCTGTAATTCTTGCCTATCGTGTCGCCCACCTGCACGACATAACTTTTACCGCCGTATTTGATGATGGCCTTCGGATTATCGTCGATAACGGTGGCGGAAAGTCTGATAACATCTTCCTCCTCCGCCTCGAGCTTCCCGCCCCTAGCATACTCAAAATTCTTTATCACGCGGCCAAGATGCAACGGATCCTGCGCTACGCTAAAAACGTAATTTTGACGGTCGTTCCACATCGTCTCAAGCGTGTCTATGGTGGCTTTCAGAGCTATATTCTCCTCCAGAGTCACCGAAGCGCCGATTCTATTATGCTTTTGCCCGGGCACCCCATAGTAGACCTTGAACAATGAGTATCCTATGAAAACAACCAGAGCTGTGGCCGCAATTGCAGCCAGACCTTTAAAAATACTCTCCTGATTCACTTCTATAACTCGCTTTCAAAATTGCCAAGGTGCTTATTTGCAGTTGAATCGGATGTTGCCTGGGCTTGCCAACGATCTCCTCGGCAAAAAGGGATTGCTCGATATCGTTTGTTACCACAAAAGCGTCTACTTTTATAAGGTGCGCCGATTTCTCCAGGACATCCAAAAACTTTCCAAACTCCTTAAAAGATGCAATCACTTTCATTTCATAGGGAACCTCGATATATTCCTTTTGACTCATCGTGACCGGATCGTCCGTACCGATCACTTCCCGGGGCGTTAGGGAAACAAGCCGAATGCCCAGTCTATCCATAGTCGATGTCAGGTAGCGCAAAAATGGAATGGACGCCCTCTCCGCCAGCGAATCACTGGGGCTCTCGACCAGGTTATTATGAATTAACATAGTGACGCCTTCCCTCTTCTCCGCCAGAATCTGCGCCGCCAGAAGCTGCTTGTTCTTTTCCCCTATCTGCCTTAAGAGCGATTCAATCTCCCGGGGTTGGCTCACAATAACCTGATCGTAGTAGAAATAAGTTCCTCCCAGTAAGATTACCATCAGCAGAAAGATAATTAAACTTGTCTTCATCGTATCTCCGAGTTCAACTCTTTATTAAACAGGCAATCTCAAATTTTACAATTTCCTGGTCCCGGTGCTTTATTCTCTGAGACGATTGGAATTTAATCTCCGAAAAATCGGAGCTGAAATCCTCCTGGGCCTTTACCAGATTAATGATAGCGACTACGAGATCGAGGTCTTTCATCCCCGGTTTGACCCTGGAAATCCCCTTTATCAGGAAAGCATTCAGGTTCCCATCATACACAAGCTCGGTTATGGCCACATCCTTTGGTAAGATGTTGCCTAAAACCGATAGCTTCTCCGACCATGTCAGTCTTTCCCTGGTGATATTGGAAAGAGTGAATACATCCTCAGGCGAAAGATAATCGCTCGAGGCCTCGAGCTGTGTAATTCTATCCTCGATTGACCGGTATTCCACTCTATACTCCTCTATCGTCTTCTGAACCTGAAATGTCTTATAGCCCACAACTCCCATTGCAGCCAATATGACTGCAAACAGAAAGACGAGAGAGAGAGCCTTCCTTCTTCTTTGTGCCTGCTCAAATTGATCGAGCCGGTTCGAGGCCTTATTAAGGTTGATTGAATAGTATCGTGCCCTCATTGTTCCTCCCTCAAGGCCAACCCGCAGGCCGTCGCCAATTGAGCCGCCACTGCATCGGAGAAACCGGGAGGAACCGTAAACAGCTCAAAAGGATTGTAAATCTCGACATTCATCGACAACGCCTGGGCCAGATGAGAATTAAGATTGGGCATGGATGCCGAACCGCCGCTCATCAATATCTTTTCAAATTCCCGGATGCCGGTTTCTTTAGTGTAATACCGAAGTGATCTTCTGATCTCATCGATCAATCCGTCAACCGCCATCCTGCGCGCCACGCGGATAGATGAGTCCTCGCCACCGGATTCGCCGATGAATGCGCCCATACCCCTCTCCTTTTTCAGATTCTCAGCCTCTCCATACTCCAGATCATGCAACGACTTTACATCCTCGGTTAGTTTATGTCCGCCTATCGGAATATCACGGGAAAAAAAGATGCTTTGATCTGAAAATATCGTCAGGTTTGAAAACTTAGCGCCCACATCAAGAAATATCAAGGCGCCCTCCGCTGTGAGCTTGCCTCTGGTCATCAGGTAGGAATTCACCAAGGCGGTGCTTTCGGCATCCATGATCTTCGGTCTGATCCCCAGCTCCCGAAGGAGTTTTACCCGATACTGGAACGCTTTCTTCGTTGTCGCCACAAGCAATATATCCATATGCGGCGCCTCAGCCCCCCCGTCCAGAATCTGAAAATCTAATATGGCATCCGTATCATCGAGCGGAAGGTGCTTACGAGCCTCGAAAGATAGAGACGATTCCAGCTCCTCTGCTCCCAGCGGAATTGATTTTATCTGTTTGACCGCAACGCTTGTGCCCCCCATGGAGCAGTTCAGGTTCTTCACCCTCCTGGGATTCACTTTCAATTGCTTGAAGCAATTCTTCAACGCCTCGCTCTGACGGCTATAGCTTGCCCCTTCAATTTCGTATTCTTCGCCTTCCCCATAAAGATCGATAATGGAATAATTCTTAAGCCTGTAACGGCCGTTTTCATTGTCGATCTCTACCAATTTCACCGAATAGGTTCCGATATCCAATCCAAAAAACGACTTCGCCATAATACTCCCTGTCTATCCTTACTTAAAACTCATTCTCAACCCAGATAGAAATCCTCACGATAAATCGGCCTTCTATTCTTGATCGAGATGAAGTGCGGCGGTGGATTCTTCCTGAACCGATCGTCATACTAGTAATCTTTCTGACAATACCCCACCCCCGAATCACACGAACCACGATGCACGATTCCCCGGTGATATTGAGCAATCGAACCGTAAACGAAAAGCGACTGATGCTCCTGGGCATAGGTATAAATCTTATCCACGGAAAACGAACCACGCAATGCGGCAATCCCGGCATTAATTTTAATTCCGTAATGCCAACCAGGTAGCCTGTCCGATACCAAAACCCATTTCTCGGAGATCAGTCCCAGAGCATCATTGCAGTTCATCGGCACGATGTTATTGACTTCGTCGAAGCATGAGTAAAGCGTCTGCCCTCGGATATACATCGTATCAGAGCTTGCGACCGTTACCCGGCCGTCAAGGCGGCCATCATGCGGGTTTGCTGAATCCGGAAATTGTGTGGTTGAAATCCAGCATTTGCCATTGATATAGATGGCTCCTGAAGACGGTAATTGTATCAATGGCAACTCCGGCCAATCCGTATTCCAGGTATTGCCTCGATCGCCGGATTCCCTCAGTTTGTAGCCGGCGCCGAGAAAGGCCAGCCAGTAAACCGAATCGGGGTGATTGCTGCCATAAGTGTACGTATCGCCGGCATAGTACCGAACCTCTTCCGCCTGATCCGGGAATACTATCTCCGGCTGATTCAAAAACAACCCCTCATCGAACCTGGCATGGTTATCGGGAGGAGATATATAGCTCGCCGACGACGTTACCCGTTTCTTGAACACTGGCCGATCAGACCAGGGCATTATATGTATGGCATCATTGGTATGGACTTTGCCATCCAGGGTATCCGGCGTCCAGAAATAAATTTGCCCGCCGTAAACCATATCGTGTTCATCATCGGTTATGTAAAGATAATCGGCGAAGGTCTCCTTAACGAACTGGCTCGAGATTCTATACTGCCGTTCAACCCCCGAATAGGACCTGGCAATTCCTATTCCAACTACAACATAATCGGCGTCGATAGAATAAATCCCGCTGCTATAGCCGCTGAAATAGATATATCCGTCATAATAAACATTGTTGTAGAACTCCAACATTTTTATATGGTAATCGGTACCGGGTTCATATATAGTCGTGTATACGATACCATCCATAATTGCAGCGGCGGCGGCGTAAACCGCCTGTATCTCGGTTACCAGTTCATCGGTATCCAATACCGCACGATTTACAGACCCCAGGTATGCCAGCCCCAGTAAAAACATGGAAAATGCCAGCACCGCCGCCATCACCAGCACAGAACCTCTCTGATCCTTAATATTCACTCCTGAAAAAATCATCTTTTTCTCTCGGGGGGATTCATACAGATTGTATCTCGGGGTAAAGAATTTACTCGTTCTGGCCCCTTAAAATCCGACATCTCATACAATTTCACCACAATCTGAATCCCGATCAGCCTTTGCTAAAGAATCTTTCGCTATAGATAGATTTATTATTGCCGGTGGGAACGAAATGAGGGGGAGGATACCTCTGAAGTCTTTTATCGTAATGATAATCTTTCTCAATAAATCCTCTATCGTTGTAGTCTGTGGTGTGAACAATGCCCCGATTCCTCTGGGCCAGGGAGCCATATATGAAAAGCGACTGCTTTTCGTTATAGACCCCATAATCATATATATCCTGAACCGAAATGGAACCGTTTAGAGCCGCCATGGCCGCATTTATATAAACCGTATCTGCTACATCCTCGCCCACCATGATGAAATTCTCGGAAATCAGGCCCAGGACATCTCTAATCTCATTGATGGTACCGGGGACAGAATTATCGGGCCTGGCGTAGCGGTAAATAAGATTGTCAACGATTATCATGGTATCGGATGACGCCACCGTCAAACGTCCCTCGAATCCGATAGATCGAAAACTGGGATCCAGTAAATCGGGGCCTGTTCGATCGGCTTTTATAAATACTTTGCCCTCAACAAACAGCGCGCCGCTTGCGGGTATCTCGAATATGGGAGCATCGGCTATAAATGGCGGAAAACACTCTATGGTGTTATCGATCAATAGCCCGCAGTACCTGCGATAAATATAGGGACCGCTGAATGTGATCTCGGTGGCGGAATCGGGATCAAACGTGCCCCAGCCATGATAACCGGTGTGATATCTGATACTATCGGCCTGCTGCGGGAAAAATATTTCCCCCCGATTCGGCCAAAACCCTTCGTCAAACTGGGCGTCATTGTTCGGTGGATCGATAGTGGGAGCGGCCGATGTCACTTCCTTCATAAACCTGGGTGCCCCCATAATATGCAGCGTATCATTGGAATGAACTTTGCCGTCCAGGGTGTCCGGTGTCCAGAACCTTATTATAACATGTCTGAGGGTATCCCGCTCGACGTCGGATAGATATAGGTAATCGGCGAAGGTTTCCAGCTTAATGCTCTTGTAGGCTTCCGACTGCCGTTTGACCCCCGAATGCCTGTTGACATATCCTACACCGACCAGGGTATAATTGGCATCGATCCTGTAAAATCCCCCTTCATAACCTCCGAAATAGATATAACTATCATAATAAACGTCATCGTAGAATTTTGTTAATCCCCCGTGGTAATTCGAACCGGGGCTGCTCATTCTTGTATAAGCATCGGCCATCGTCATGCCGGCATAACGCGCATAGTGAATTTGCTCATCGGCCAGCAGCTCCTCTGTCTCCATCATTACCTGGTTCGTAAACCCCAGATAAGTCAGCCCCAATAAAAACATGGCAAACGACAGCACCGCCGCCATCACCAGAACGCTGCCTCGTGCCCCTTTATCATTCCGTATATTCATGACAGGTCTCCTTCAGGTTCGTCCCCGTCCTTTGAGTTTTTCAAGAAATCTCACTTGTTTCTCTTAGACACCACCGATGATAAATATAATGTATCCCCTCGAGAATCCTCCAGGGCAAGTTCAATTCTTATCAATGAGTAACCGATCAATGTGGGACTCTGAAAACCAATATCATCAAGAGGCGTAAACTTAGCGTCTATCACAGTTAGATACGGGGCCTCATCATGGCCTTGCCTGTATTTCACTGCGGGCAGGAGCTTTAGATTAAACTTATTGCGCCCTTCGGTTTGATCATTCCATCTAAGACTGCCGTCTTCCCGTACGAAATAAAAGGCCGCACTCCAGGTGTCCTCCTGCGGATATCCCAGTTCCAGCTTGGCGGACGCCACCCCGGAATAGCTCTTGATTTTAATGAAATCGGCATTTCTGATGAATCTCCCCATCAACGATAATGCCATCGTGCCCTCATTATAAAGCGCCAACTCCTCGGACGTGTCCTGCCAATACCCTATTCCGCCGGTATAGGCGATGAGCACGCCCGTGAATACAATTGCGGAAATCGCTATCACGGCCGCGACCTCCACGAGAGTCATACCAGATCTTAATATTAATATTCTTCTAAATACTTTCATGATTTCGCTAATACGCCACCATTCTCTAAAATCTGGACATCAATTTTATACTGTATTCCCGGCCCGAGAGAGCCTCCCAGTCATACGTAACCGAGACAGTACTAAAATACGGCATCCCGCTCCCGGGGTCTCTGTCGAAGCTATGCTCAACATCGATAACGCACTCAGCCCAGATTCCAATATGTTCATCGCTCGGCTGCACCAGCGTATCGACGAAGGATCTCCCGAAATCCAGAGGAACGGTATCGAGTTCGTTCTCGTAATATTTCATTCTTTCCATCCAGGCCTGGGCCCTCTCCAGCGCATACCGCCGTTGATATTGCTCGATAATCAATTCCCTTCCGGTAATAAACATCTGATAAACAGCCAGAATCGAAAGCGAGATGACAACAAGCGCAATCATCATTTCAACTAAGGTTAGGCCCCGATGATTCAAAAGGCTATTACGATTATCGATCTCTATGCGAACCCCCTCAAAGTTAATCCAAAAATAGTTTCGGATTGTCGGCCCTCTGAGCCGCTACCGTCCGGTCTATCTTGCCCTCGGACACCAAAGTCAGAAGATGCTGATCCAATGACTGCATACCGGATTTGCCTCCAGCCTGGATCACCGATGGAATCTGATAGATCTTGTCCTCCCGAATCAGGTTCCTGACGGCCACTGTAGCTATCATGACTTCGCAGGCGACTACTCGCCCCTTATCTTTCCTGGGAAGGAGGGTCTGCGCCAGAACCGCCTGCACCGATTCGGAAAGCATTGAGCGAACCTGGCTCTTCTGCTCGGCGGGGAATATATCGATGATACGATCGATTGTCTTCGTGGCCGATGATGTATGCAGGGTGGAAAGCACCAGGTGACCGGTTTCGGCGGCGGTCAACGCCAGCGATATAGTTTCCAGATCGCGCATCTCACCTACCAGTATAACATCGGGATCTTCACGCAACGCCGCGCGTAAGGCATTTGCAAAAGAACGAGTGTTCGCCCCCAGTTCGCGTTGATTGATCAGGCTGTGGTTGCTTCTCTGGAAATATTCTACAGGATCTTCGATAGTAATTATGTGGCATTCCTTATGCTGGTTGATCCAGTCCACCATGGTGGCCAGGGTGGTTGTCTTACCGGAACCTGTCGGCCCGGTCAGCAATACCAGACCCCGATCCATCATTGAAAGGGGCTTTAGAATATCCGGCAAGCCCAGCTCTTCGAACGAACGAATCTCCGCCGGGATTGTCCTGAAGGCTCCCGCCAACCCCTGGATCTGCTTATAGATATTGCACCTGAACCTGGTATTATCATCGATTTCCTTAGCGAAGTCGATCTCGTAACCTTCGTCGAAACGCTTGCGTTGATCCGGGTTCATCGCGCCCAATAGCAGGTCTTTTATCCCCTCCCGGGTCAGACCCGGTAGATCGAGTTTATGCAGACGACCATCGATCCGGATCATAGGAGTAGAGCCTTCGGAAAGATGCAGATCCGAAGCTCCCTGCTCCTTGGTGAACATCAACAGATCATCAATTGTAGGTGGTTTCTCTGCCGAAACCACCGCCCCTGCGGCTTCGTAGTTTTCCAATGCGCCAGTCCTTGGAAAGAGTTATTAATTAATCGAATCCGTAACCGCTCCAGGTGCCTCGCTCGGCATCAAAAATGACAAGCTTGCCCGCTCCCCCTGGCATCATACCGGTGGATGTAGCCCGGATATTCCTGATCCCGTTGGTGCCGGGAGTAATGATGAATTTCCACCTCTCCTCGGTTATCCGTTCAAGATGGAGTTTATTCAATTGATTAATGTTGGTGGCCCATCTCCCCGTTTCGGCGTGATAGACTTTGGCCGCCGCCATAACGGCCGCAATAGCCTCTTGCGCCTCTCCAGCGCGGGCGCTTTCGACGTACTGCAAATAGATCGGCACGGCGATAGCTGCCAGAATAGCGAGAATGACCAGCACGATGGCCAGCTCAACCATCGTAAAGCCGCTGGTACCACGTGGTCTCTTCATCGAAATTACCTCCTTCACAGGATTATTTAATATTCTCCAAATCCAAAAAAGCCACCCCTACAACCTCTAAGGTAGCTTGCTGCTTCTGACCCCAAAAAAATACTCTCTCCCCAAGAGAGAAATATACTATAGATTGGCATCTCAGTCAACTCCAAAATACCTCCCGCGGTTAGCTACCCCAACCTACGTAGCTAACATAATCTGAAAGCCTGGAGTTCCAGATTTTGACCGGTAAAAGTCTTTATATTAATGCATTGGGAGATAACGCCTATGGCGAAACTGAATACGGCGCTGATCGCAAGCTACCGTTTGGCCAGCGATCACTCTTTCAGCTTGATTCGCAACTCTTCTAACTCACTCCGAAGATGGTCTAACTCTTCCTTCAGTCGAGATATATCCTCTTTCAGATCGGTCATATCAGGCAACCTTAACCGATTATCTACATTCAACTTTGGAACAATCTCCCGTATCTTCCATCTGCCGAATAGACCAATATCGTCGGCAGTTTCCAATATCGCCTCAGTCGTTCGCTCTTCGCCCATCCGATAATACGTAATGGCGACCCTGTCCCCCGGTTTATGCGAACGAATCAAGCTGAAGAGATCTGACGTATTCCGGATCGGCTTCCCTTCGACGGCAGTTATTATATCGCCTTCTTCCAACCCGGCCTCCTCGGCCGGAGACCCCTCAACCACGTCGATCACTAAAACCCCGCCTCGTAAATCATATTCCTCGCGCTCACTTGAGGAGAGGTTTTTCTGACTGATTCCCAAAAACCCCCGCTTAACTTCCCCCGATTCGATAAGCTGGTCGACAACGTCAATAACCATTTCGATGGGAATAGCGATAGCCCTGTCTTCCGATTTCCCCATCAAATCAGAAAATTTCAGGCTGCCGACATAACTTCGCAAAAGGTCATCACGAGTTGAACTCTGGATCGTCCTCCTGGAATCGGTTTCACGGGCTATAAGTATTCCGACGATCTCCCCATCGGTGTTCAGGACTGCTCCGCCTGAAGCCCCCGGTTTGACATCGGCGCTTAGCTGAAGAAATCCCTCATCGGTGCGCCCTGAGAAAGTCCCGAAATTCACCGTGGCGGGGATGCCATAGGAATTGCCCACCACCATTATCCAGGCCCCGTCTCTGAGCTTCGGGGTGCTCCCCCATTCTGGGGGCTTCAAATCATCGTATTCAATCTTTAAAACTGCCAGTCCTGTCTGATGATCAACACCAATCTTCTCTGCAGGAAATACGGCACCATCCTTGAAGGTGATCTCGAACTCATCCGCGCTGTAAGCATGCGACGATGTAATCACATAGCCCCTTTTATCATACACGATTCCAGTGGCTATCAGATTTCTCCAGGCCCCTTTACCCTTGACCGTAACCAGATAAGGTTCGGTCTTGTCCACCAGCGAGGTCAGCTCATCATCGAGGGATTTCAAAACGCCGCTATATGATGTTCCCCCGACAGAGATTGAGATAATTATCAGCGCAGCCGTAAGAATCTTTAGCTTTCTTTTCATCCAGGCCCTTCTAAAATTTCACATCGACGTTTTCCCGCGATTTTTCAATCACAGGAAGTATGAACTCATCAATTCTCGAGGCGGAATCGGCGAGCAGTAAACTGTCATCGTGTGTCAAATCCACGCCCGCAGCCCCCTCCGGCACCGGGAAAGACTCTATCTTTATCCGGGGATCGTCGGTGAAATCAAGGGCCGCCGGTGCATCAGTCTGTTCCTGAGAATCTGTCGTAATCTGAATCTTCTCACCGGAGCCCGATGTTATTACCGATGAAGATTGCGGGCCCACGAGGAAAAATACCAACGCCGCCGCCGTTACGAACGCCGCCCCGGCCAGCGCAAGCCTTAAACGAACGGCTCCCGACCTCAATGACGATTTCTGCCCCTCATGGACCGCGGCCAAAACCCGCTCCTTAAAACCGCCGGAAACCTTCAGCGGCGGCATATTGCGAGCGGCTATGACGATAGCCTTCAGTTCGGCGAGTTTCCGCCTGCAGGATCTACAGGATTGCAGGTGCTCCTCCACCGATTGCCTTATGCCAGGAGAAAGGTCGTTGTCAATATAAGCTGATAGTCTGCGGGATACCCCTCGACAATTCATAATATATCTCCTTATATGGCTTAAGCTTATCTCTCAACATCGATCTCGCTCGATTTATTCTCGATTTGACCGTCCCCACCGGAACCCTCATAACTTCGGCTATCTGCTGATAAGGGAGCCTTTGAATATCGCAGAGTATGAATGCTGTTTTGTAATCATCAGGGAGTTTTTCTATTGCTCGCTGAATAATCGGCGCCAGACTCATAGCTTTGAGATTGACCTTATCAGCCAATTCGACATCAGCTTCCTCTTTGATGAAATCGAGACTCAAAAAGCGCCTCAATTTCCTTTTGCGAAGTTCGGATCGTGCCAGATTGAGTGCGATAGTATATATCCAGGTCGAGACGGCATATTCGGGAGTGTAACTGTTTTTCTGATTGAAAATCCTCAGAAAGGTTTCCTGAACCAATTCCTCGGCGGTTTCGCGATCTATGACGATCCGTCCCACAAAGTTTAATAGGCGATCCTGAAATCGCTCCACCAGAACCCCAAAGGCCTTGTCATCACCAGCCTGGATCAGCTCCATTAGCTCCTTATCCGTGATTGCCGGCTTTTTTGTTTTTCCAGAATTGGCTTCCATAAACCTCCGCAATTTCTTTTACATCATTATACATTATTGGCAGTGGGGAGTTCCCAACAATTTCGAGAAAGAATGATAAAAGATATGTTTATCTTATTAATGGTAAACGTCTTGGGGCTGTTCCTTATAATTGGTGGACGGTCTACCCACTCGCCCGGAGGCACTCTTTTTCAACGCCTCCTCGAAGCGCTTGAAACGCTTGATATGCCTATCAACTTTTTCGTTGAGCTTCGCCACCGCCCATGTCAGAACCACAACAGATATCCCGATTATGATGCCAGTCAGATCTCCCATAATTTCCCCTTTGCTTACTAAGTATCGGAAATCTCAGGCCTGCCCTTAGAAAATATATCAGCTATACAGAATACCAGCCAAAGCCCATGATATACACGAGGTTAAGATGATCGGCAGGGCTAAAATGGCCATGGTTCTTGCTAATGAGGCCCCAAAGTATTCCTTTGTCAGCACCAGACAGAGATGAACGGGCGAGGCCATGATCCCCATGAATCCACCGGCAAATGCTAAAAACATCCCGGCCTTAAAAGACAATGATTCAGTCCCCATAAGCGGCAGAACGACCGGAAAACCCACTCCAACATAGGCCGATGTTACGCCGGTAAGAACTCCGACAACAAAAGGCACCGCAAAAACGACAAAGGCCGGTGCGATATTCATCAGCAGAAGTTCCTCGCAAAAAAGCCCGGCGGTGCCGGTTGTCTCCATGGTATACATTAAGGTCATAACCCCGAATATGAGAACGATGATATTTGGAGAAAAGCCTTTCAACAAAGCCCTCTTTATGGCCGGCAAGCGGATATGATATGAAAAAACAAGGACCAGAATTACGAATACGACTGAGAAAATCAGATCGACCTTTAAAACCAGGCCTAATAAGACTATAAACAGTATAGGCCAGAGCGATTTCAGAAGAAGCAGCAAATCGAGCCTGGCCCCTGATCTTTGAGAGTCGCCGATTTTACCCAGCAAAAGACCGGTAGCTATACAGGTTATACTGATAGGGAAGTTAACTATGGCCACATCCCAGACCGAAATCTTCAATACGGCCGCCCCAAGTATTATGCTCGCGTAAAGAGGCCAGGTTGCCTCCCAGACATGACGCCACCAGTAGTTCGCCGCCGTGAAAACCTCCGGCCTGGTATCCGTATTCCTCCCTATCTGCTTGACAATGGGCGCCGAAACCATGGCGCCTCCCGGCATCGGCAGAAGCCCTATTATGGCCGGAGCAGCCCGACCGACCCACCGAGGCGATAGAAACGATTCCAGCGACAACACCATCGATTTAACAAAGCCCGCCGATTCAAACAGGTTGGCAAATGTCAGAATCAGGGCCACTGTTATCACCAGCCTCCAGCTCTGGATATTGATGAAAGATTGATAGAGCAGCATCCAGAAATCGTATCCCAATCCGTAGTTCCATACTCCGAGAAACAGAGCGCCGGAAAAAAGAGAAATGCCTATGGGGACTTTGAACCTGATCAGAACAATTATTAAAAGAAAGAGCAACAGAAGCGGTAACATAAGTTTTCTCCGGGAATAAACATAGACGCTATCCGCTTAATGTCAACCGAAATCAGGTAGATGCTAAAATGATCATAATAGAATAGCCGGGAAAGGTTTCCCAACCACACATATGGAATTCGCCGTTATTTGTAGGGACAGATCATCGATCTGTCCCCTGAATGTCGGGTTTCATCGGAACAAAGAAGGGCGAATATCAATTCGCCCCTACGAGGAATTCTTTTTCTTAATAATTGTAGGTGGGGAGCTTGCTCCCCACACCGTGTCGGCAGTAAGTCCAACGGACCTGTAGGGCTGCCGACCTACCTCTGACGACTTTCGATTACCTATACAGCGTCCCCTTGGCTTTCCGCTCTTTAAGATGCTTGAGCATATCCTCGGTCATGGCCGCCAGGTCCCATTGCGGCTTCCAACCCCATTCCTCACGGGCGACGGAATCGTCGATGGAGTTCGGCCAAGAATCGGCTATCTTCTGACGGAAATCCGGCTCGTAGGTGACCTGGAATTCGGGGATATGCTTCTTGATCTCCGCCGCCAGCTCGCCAGCGGAGAAGCTCATGGCGGCGTGGTTGAAATCGGAATGATGTTTCAGCTTTGAGAAGTCAGCCTCCGCCAACTGAATCGTCCCCTCGATACAATCCGGCATATACATCATCGGAAGCCTGGTGTCCTCTCGCACGAAGCAGGTATATTTGCCTTTATCAACCGCTTCATAATAGATGGCCACCGCGTAATCGGTCGTCCCGCCGCCGGGAAGGGTCTCATAGGATATGATACCCGGGTAACGTAGACCCCGCACATCCAGTCCGAAACGCTGGACATAGTAATCACAGAGAAGCTCGCCGCAGACCTTGGTGACCCCGTACATGGTGGTCGGTTTGAGCACTGTCTCCTGGGGTGTGTTATCCAATGGCACGCCCGCTCCCCAGACGGCGATGGAGCTCGGTATGATGATCCGGGCCATCTCGTATTTCAGACCTAATTCGAGTATATTGATGGTGCCGTTCATGTTGACATCCCAGCAAAGCTGCGGGTTCTTCTCCCCCACAGCAGAAAGTATGGCCGCCATATGGTAGACTGTATCGATATCGTATTTCTTGACTATCTCCTCGACGCTGTTTATGTCATTGACATTGATAAAATGGAACGGCCCGGAATCTCGAAGCTCGTCGGACGGCTTCGTCTTGCGCCCGGTGGCGATCACGTTCTCGGCCCCGTAACGTTTGCGCAGCTCCATGGTCAGCTCCGACCCGATCTGCCCCACCGCGCCGGTCACCAGTATCTTCTTCATCTCTTTTTTCATCACGCTCTCTCTATCTTTTCAGGTTCGTTCCAGAATTGCTATATCAGCTTGCCGGCAATTTAATTACGTGGGCGGTTTTAGGCAAGAAGTATCGCTCCGCGCGACAGAACTTGTTCTGCCTACATGCGCGCGGCAGTGATGATTTTCGCGCTGTCAGGAACCCTTTCCTGACAGGATACGCATTCATAATGCCGCATGTCATTCCCGACCTGATCGGGAATCCAGAGCGCCCGCCACCCCTATAGATTCCTGTCTTACACATCCCTGCGGGCCGTATGCCCGTGGGACTTTCGCAGGAATGACAAGACAAATATATTCCCCAAAAACCCGTTGCCAACAATCAGCCCATTAATTAGATTGGTAACCCTGAAAACGAATAAATGATGTGGTGAACCGCTGAAAATAGGAGAACGATAATGTACGGCAAGATCAAAGAAGACCTCGCCCGGGAGCTACAGGAAACCCGAGACGCCGGGCTTTACAAAGAAGAGCGAGTGATCATGACCCCCCAGGGGGCGGAGATCAAGGTCAAGACCGGCGAGACTGTGCTCAATTTCTGCGCCAATAACTACCTCGGGCTCTCATCCCACCCCAAGCTTATCGAGGCCGCCCATAAGACCCTCGATAAATGGGGATACGGCCTCTCATCGGTGCGTTTCATCTGCGGCACCCAGGATCTACACAAACAGCTCGAGGCCAAGGTTTCGGAGTTTCTTGGCACGGAAGATGCAATCCTCTATGCCGCCTGCTTCGATGCCAACGGCGGGGTGTTCGAGCCGTTCTTCACCGACGAATCCGCCATCATCTCCGACGCCCTCAACCACGCCTCCATCATCGACGGCGTCCGGCTCTGCAAAGCCCAGAGGTTCCGTTATGCCAACAACGATATGAACGATCTTGAGGATTGTCTGAAGAAAGCCAAAGACCTCAAGTATCGAATCGTCTGCACTGACGGCGTCTTCTCCATGGACGGCAATATCGCCAACTTAAAAGACATCTGCGATCTGGCCGAAAAATACGACGCTTTAGTCCTGGTGGATGATTCCCACGCCACCGGCTTCATGGGCAAGACCGGCCGCGGCACGCATGAGTATAACGGCGTCATGGGCCGGGTCGATATTATCACCACCACGTTCGGCAAGGCTTTGGGGGGCGCCGGCGGCGGCTGCACGGCGGGGCACAGCGAGATGATCGAATGGCTTCGCCAGAAATCGCGTCCCTACCTGTTTTCCAACACGCTGGCGCCGGCGGTCGCGGGGGCGACTCTGGAGATGTTCGATATCCTCATGGCCACCACCGAGCTCCGCGATAAACTTGAGAAAAACCAGCGCTATTTTCGCAAGCAGATGACCGATGCCGGCTTCGATATCAAGCCGGGCGATCATCCTATCGTGCCGATCATGTTCGGCAAGTTCCCCAACGACGCCAAGCTGGCCCAGGATTTCGCAAAAGATATGCTGGCCGAGGGGATTTATGTGATCGGGTTCTCCTATCCGGTGGTCCCGAAGGGGCAGGCCCGCATCCGCGTTCAGCTTTCCGCCGCCCACGAAATGAGCCACATCGACAAAGCCATCGAGGCCTTCATCAAAATCGGCAAGAAACACGGTGTGATTGGGTGAATGTATAAACGAGACTGGATAGCCCGAGCCGATCAAACGCTTTAAGGCTAACACGATTCAGGGGACATGTTCATTATGGATAATTCTATGCTGAGGGTACGCAGCCGCATTTCATATCAAGCGACAGTAGCGCTTCAAATGTTTACGGCCGTTGGTATTCTAGAGCAGGATATTGGCGGCAAAAGGGTGGCGTAATTAAGGTATGAGCGACCATAAGGAGCATATAAAGGTCATTAATCTGCCGAAATGGGCATGGCCCCCCTTCCAACACTCACTATACTCTCTGTTGGATGAGAACAAATTCCTACACCTAAGTATGAGTGGTCTTGGTCAGATAACAAAGAGGCCAGAAATTGCAGCCTATTTCAGGGATCTGGATTTGCCAGCTACAAGAGATACGGATTGGGATGCCGAATATAATAGAGCAAAGGAAGACGCTGAATGGGTAGAAAACGAGATCCGCAATGGGTTTCCTATACTCCATTCGCATTTTGTTGTTTCGATTTGGGGAATTCTGGAGGCGTTCTCAGAAGATATGGCAGTGTGTTGGCTAGTCAATAATCCAGAGGCCTGGAAGCTTCCCCAACTCAGTAAAGTTAAAGTGCCCATAGGCAAATTTGAAGGGCTATCACCAAAAGACCGAGCGCGGCTTGTAATATTAGAAGTATCGCGGTCTATGTCCTTGGACTTTAAGAGGGGTCTAGGAAAGCTTGATCCTCCGCTCCACATATTCGCGTTATCTCCAAAAGTTGGAAATAATGTTCGCCGTGCAATCCACGAATTATGCCAAATTAGAAATGCAATAGTTCACTGCGGTAGTAGGGCAGATCGACAACTCTTGCATGAGTGCCCATGGGTTCAATGGAAACCAGAGAGTAACATAAAGGTTGATCACAAGCTTGCAATATGGTACTGTGAGGCTGCGCATTGCTATATTCAGAGAGTCCTGAGTAATGTGCTCATTTCCCAAGGATTAGAGGGATGCAACTGCCCTGGGATGGACAATATTAGTGACCGGCCAGCAAGTAACTCCAAGGAGGGTGAGGGGCAGCGCGAAGACTGTTGATCTATACTTACCGTGGTGTCGGGTCACCCTACCCGACACCTTTAACCTGTGAATTCAAACGTCGTCCTGCCTTAAAAAAATCGCTTGCTCGGAAATAAGATATGCTTTAGATTAGATTTGAAATTAAATGGTGAAATATTGTCTTTAGCCAGGGAGATAAAGCCATGAGAGTGTTCTTTTGTTGCCACCAAAATAAATATATGCGAGTTAGTATGATTGCTTTTGTATCAATTGCATTATTGCCCGTATTCGGACAATGCCAGGTATCACAGACTTCGGCACAATTTTTATTGATAACGCCGGACACCCGCGGTAAAAGTATGGGCGATGGTGGAAGTGTATTTTCAAACGGGGCTGTTTCTGCTTACTATAATCCAGCACTTCTTGTAAGTAGCGAGGAGTTTTCAGGAGAATATAATTATTGTCAGTATTTGCCAAAACTGGCCGACGATTTATCTATAAACAACATTTACCTTTCTTCTAAATTTAGTGATTTGGCTTATTTTGGAATGGGGTATTCTCGGTTTAGCTATGGGGAGCAGGAACTAACAGACGAAGCTGGAAATTCGTTGGGTACGGCCAGTTCTTATGATTATGCTTTGGGTTTCTGGGCCGCCTTTTCTTTCGACGCAGATAATTCATTCGGAGCCGGATTTAAATATATAAAAAGGCATTTAGCCGAAATCGGGGCAGGATCCAAAAGTAAAAGTAATGCCTCAACCATTGCCTTTGACTTCGGTTTGTTGTCTCGAAACAATTTTCCTGCAGCAACCTGGCGAAATGATAAGATATATTATCCTGGTCTCCGGAGGCTTTTTCGAGTAGAAAGGAATAAGGGATTAGTATTCGGCGTTTCGGTTGCCAATCTGGGGAAGGATTTAGCTTATGTTGACGCAGATCAATCTGATCCCCTTCCTAAAAGACTTCGTCTTGGCATAGGATATCAGGCGATTGATTCAGAGCCGGTAGGATTACGATTAACTGTTGACGCCACTAAACTACTAATTGATATGAATGATCCTTTTAAAGAGGAATGGAACGAAATCATCTGGTCGTACGGTCTGGAATCCACACTTTATTATCTGTTTAATTTCAGGCTTGGAAGGCTGTTAGATCGCGAGGGCCATCAGCGATTCAATACTATCGGATTCGGTATCGGGCCGGAGTGGCTACGATTTGACTATTCCTATGTTCTGGATAGTGATATTCACTGGAATAGAAGAGGTGAGGAATATTCAATTTCAGTCAACTGTAATGTCTCTCCGCAGATTTTTAAGGCCGAATAATAATATTAGTAACTCCAGATCTTTCCTTGCGAGTCATTCCGTGGCATCAGGTCTCGGCACTTGGCGCCTTCTTAAGCTCTATTTAAAATCTGTAAAAACGCCACGCAACTTTTCCCTCACGAATTATTGCCTATACCATAAATATATGGCAACTTTCGAGTCACAATTGCAGTAGCTAAGACATGTATTTCCTCAACCAATTCAACAACGGAGCGTCAAAATGAATTTCCCAAGATTAATCTCGATAACAACCTTTATTATTCTCACCCTCCTGCTCGTTTCCAGCGCGGGTCCCCTGGAGAAGCGACACGGATTTGGATTACGGCTCGGCATGTGGAACCAGGTAACAGACAACAGAACCGAAGTCGGTATCGGCGGGGTAACCACGTCTACAGAAGCCAGCGGTTTCTTCGGCGGCGTGTTTTATGATCACTGGCTGCAGGAAAACCTGGCT
>CBEWDL010000002.1:0-45977 GCA_965555375.1 uncultured bacterium | reverse complement strand
AGCTGCCATAAGCCCGGAGCGCGTCAACTCGCTGGTTAAACTTGCTGAGGAATTAAAGCTGACCTATCCTATTCTATCGGATCCCCGACTTGCTGTTTCCAGCAGATATTATGTCACCGATTCGAATGATTTCCGGCCCTCGGTTCACTTTTCCATATTCATTATAGACGACGAACTTATTATACGGCATAGGATTAGTGAAATCCAGGGAATCTCTAATTTTGATCCCGGAGAGCTAAGATCAACTATATCGGGATTGCTTTAAAGATTCTTGGAACCTTTTCTAACAATTGAGCATTGATATGGTGTGAACGGGCATTAGCCCGATTTGTTATGGGTGATTTGAGAAATATGATAAATATCATAAATGTTGCCGTAATGCGATGCCCTCTGATACTGGCTCTATTGGTAGTGTTCTTGAAGGGCAGTGTTGCCGGGGAAACTTTAAATCTGGACCTTAGAACGGCAATTGACATATCGCTCGAGCATAATGAATACTACTTGATTGCGAAAAAAGAGGTGGACAGGGCGGATGGTCAGATAATGGAGGCGGTATCCGGCGCTCTGCCGCAGGTAACCGGCGGCTTGCGGTACAATAGGAATTGGCGAATCCCGGTTGGGGTTTTCCAAATGGGTGATGAAACCGTCACCTTCAGATTCGGGACGGAAAACAGCTATATAGCGGATCTTACGGTTACTCAGCCGATCTATTCGGGCGGAAGGACGTTCACAGCGTTAAAAATGGCCAGGGTCTATAAGAGGATGGCCAAGGAGATAGTCAACATGTCACGGCAGGATCTTAAGATCTCTGTCTATAATAGTTTCTACGGCGCATTGCTGGCAAATGAGATACGCAGGGTCAACCGCGAATCCTACAGGCTGGCATGTGAGAATCTCGATGTAGCACAAAAAATGTATGATCAGGGGATGGTCGCGGAGTATGATTTGTTGCGCGCAAAGGTAGCCGTCTCCAATATCGAACCGCTTGTTATTAAAGCCGAGAATGACGCTGACGTGGCGGTGAGCAATTTGAAAAACGTTCTGGGTATTGATATGAATGTCGAGATTAATTTCGTCGCCGACTTCGATTCCAATCAATTTGCACTGCCGCCAATCGATCCGGAGTCGGCCAGAGCCGAGTTGCGGGAAAATAGGCCCGAAATCAGGATCAGCCGTAACGAAACTTCGCTCAGCAGGCATCTGGTCTCAATCGCCAAGGCCCGTTACAGACCGACCATCTCTTTTTCAACCAGCCTGCAGTATCAGGCGCAGTTTAACAGGGGCAGCGTCTTCGAGAAGAAATGGGACCGTTCGCTAAACAGCATTGTCATGCTTTCGGTGCCTATTTTCGATTCCTGGAGGACTCCCAGCAAGGTCAAGCAAGCCAGGGTGGACGTGATCCAGAGCAAGCTGAAAGAAGAATCCATGATCAAGAGCGTGATCCTCGATTTAGAACAGAGTCTTGGTAGATATAACGAGGCGAGAAGAAGGCTCTCCGCTCAGGGGGATGCCGTGGAGCTTGCCAGACGGGGCTTGAGTATCGCCAGCGTCCGTTATGAAAACGGGGTCGGCACGCAGCTTGAGGTATCTGATGCCCGGCTGGCTCTGGCAGAAGCGGAGACTAATAGCGCCATGGCTTTTCATGACTTAGCGGTAAGCTATGCGGCCCTGATGAGGGCTCTGGGTAGAGAAATCGAGCCTGTTAATTAGCGGCAAAAGAGGCACAAGATGAACCAAATCCCAAAATTATCTTTGATAATCATCATAATGCTGGCAGCGTCATCCTGCGGCGGTAAGAAGGCCGACGTGGCGGTCGAAGAAAAAGCGATCCCGATAACTATTTTCCCGGCTGAACCGGGTGATCTTTCCATTGTCAAAGCCTATTCCGGTTCCCTGGAGGGAGAAAAGCAGGCCGAAATTGTCGCTTCCATCCATGAGGCGGTCGTGGAGCTTCCAGTTTCAGAAGGGGATAAAGTCTCCGCCGGGCAGGTGGTTATTATGCTTGATAAAAACGGCTCGGCTTCGCAGTACAATCAAGCCCATGCGCTCTATCTGGAGGCAAAGGATAATTATCGAAAGATGACCAAGCTTCTGGAGCAGGGAGCCATTTCCGAACAGGCCTTTATCAGCGCTAAGACCGGTTTCGAGGTGACCCAGGCCAATTTCAGGGCCGCCAGTCGGCAGGTGGAGCTGACCAGCCCCATTTCGGGTATACTGACCGAATTGTCCGTAAATGTTGGTGAATATGCGCCCGTAGGTATCCCCATCGCCACCGTGGCCCAAGCAGATAAGATCAGGTTAACGTTATTTGTCGATAGCCGGAGCGCTGGTTTTATCAAGAAAAGACAGGAAGCCACCATAACGGTTGAGTCGATCGGAAATTCGGATAGGGAATTTATCGGTTTCGTAGCGGAAGTCTCCAGATCCGCCGATCCTCAGACCCGGTTGTTCAGGGTTGAGATCAGCATCGATAACGAGGGTGGTGCACTGGCTCCGGGGATGTTTGCCAGGGCCGAGATAGTCGTTACCCGGCTTAAATCCGTATTGATTGTTCCGAGGGAGGCCGTTTTCTCAGTGGAAGGAGTATATAAAGTATATAAAATACAGGGTAACCGTGCCAGGGAACAATCCGTCTATATCGGAGAATCAACTCTTAAATCGGTTCAGATTGTATCCGGTTTGACGGAAGGCGATACGGTAGCAGTTATCGGTCGAAATCTGATTGAGGACGGATCTCTCGTTAAAATAGTGGATGGAAATAACATCGGTGAGGACGGGGGATTTTCAGCTCCGGAATCGTCCCTGGAAAAATAAGCCATGTATATTTCTGACGTTTCAGTAAAAAGACCGGTATTTACGACTATGGTCACCATAGCCCTTATCGTTCTGGGCTTTGTTTCTTACCATCAGATGAGCGTTGATCTTTTCCCCGATATCGATTTTCCCTATGTAGTCGTTACGACGGTATATCCGGGCGCGGCTCCCGAGGCCGTAGCCACCGACGTGACGCGGAAAATCGAAGACACCGTCAATCCGATAGCCGGGGTCAAGCATATAGAATCGAGATCCAGCGAGGGATTATCGCTGATCATCGTCGAATTTACACTGGAAACCAAAAGTATTGAGGCGGCGCAGGAGGTTCGCGAGAAGATCTCTTCCATACGACCTGAACTTCCCGCGGATATTGAGGAACCTGTAGTTCAGAGATACGACCCTGAATCCGAACCTATAATAACCATAGTGATGGGAGGGGATCGTCCTCCCAAAGAATTAACATCGCTTGCCGACAAACTGGTCAAGGAGAAGCTGGAATCTATCGAGGGCGTGGGCGCGGCGTCGATCGTGGGCGGCAGCGAGCGGGAATTCCAGGTCTTGCTTAATCTTGATGCCATGAACGCCAGGATGCTGACATTCGACGATGTCGCCTATGCTATATCCAGCTCGAATTTCGAGCTGCCCGGCGGGCATTTGAATCAGGGCCCCAGCGAGATTCTGGTTCGCACCATGGGTCGATTTGAAAGCGTCGATGATATCAGGGATGTTATTGTCGAAAATACAGAAGGAAAGGTAATCCGGCTCGGCGACATCGCTACAGCCGTTGATACAATCGCTGAAAGGCGAAGCCTGGCCCGCTTCGACCGCGAGGAAGCGGTTACGCTGGAGATCAGGCGACAGTCGGGCGCCAATACGGTGGAAGTTGCAGAGGCAGTGAAACAGAGACTGAGTGAAATAAACGAATTGCTTCCCGCAGACGTAACCGCAACGATCGCTCAGGATAACGCAATATTTATTGAGGAGTCGTTACATGATGTCCAGATAACCATCATTTTCGCCAGCGCTCTGGCAATCCTGGCTATATTTTTATTTCTGGCCAACATTCCCTCAACCATCATAACCGCCATAGCCATACCAACGTCAATAATCGCCACATTCACGGCCATGAGGTTTTTAGGATTCACATTGAACATGATGTCGCTGATGGCCCTTTCGCTGGCTGTCGGCTTGTTGATAGACGACGCCATCGTCGTGATTGAAAATATCTACCGGCATCTTGATACCGGCGAGCCTCGTGCTGATGCGGCCAGAAATGGGACGGCGGAGATAGGGCTGGCTGTGATGGCTACCACCTTTTCCCTGGTCGTGGTCTTCTTACCGGTTGCCTTTATGTCCGGAATTGTGGGACGGTTCTTTTATCAATTCGGATTGACTATCGCCGTGGCCGTTATCGTGTCGCTGTTTGTGGCGTTTACGCTTACTCCGATGCTATCATCCAGGTTTTTGCACAAAGAGAAACCTTTAAAACGGGAATCGAAGAACCCCATAACCATAATTCTCTATCTATGGAATTATTTCTTCAAACGCTTCGGCGATATTTACGGCACTGTTTTAGACTGGACCTTGAAACACAGGTTTACGACATTAGCCATCGCTATCGGTGGGTTTGTATTTTCGCTTTTTCTTGCGTCGCTTCTGGGGTTCGAATTTATGCCTAAGTCCGACCGGTCGGAGTTGTATGTGAATTATAAGACGATGCCCGGATCGAGCCTGGAGAGAACGTCGGATCTAGCCGGTCAGCTCGAAAACATCATCGCCTCGCATGACGATATAGTCAAGTATAATTTGCTTAAAATTGGTGGCGAGCTGACACCTATCAACGAAGGTTCGATATATGTAAAGCTGGTGGATAAGAACAAGCGCGACGTTACCGTATTCGATTTTGTTGATGTGCTCCGCGATGAGTTCTCCTCGGTCCCCGGAGTTTCGTTCAGCGTGGCAACCGATCCGGGTCATGGGGGCGGAGGAGGGCTGGTCCAGTATTCTGTCAGGGGTCCTGATTATGACCGCATAAAGAGTCTTGCGGCATCTCTTGAACAAATCCTGAAGACGACTCCGGGAGCGGTCGATGTTGAAAACAGCGAAAAAGAGGCCAGACCCGAATTGCAGGTGGTTGTCGATAGAGATCTGGCCAAAGATCTGGGGTTGAATATTGCAGACATAGGCATCGGCGTAAGAAACATGGTTGACGGATCTCCTGTAAGCAGGTTCAAAGAGGGGGACGAGGAGTACGATATCAGGGTTCAGCTGGCATCTCAATACAGAACCGATATCGAGAATCTAAACAATATATATATCGCCTCTGAAAAGCAGGTCAGGGGGGAGGATCTATATGTTCCCTTGCGGCAGGTGGCACGGATTTTCGAGGAGAAAGCTCCCACGGAGATCTTACGTTATGATCGCCAGCGGGAGATAAGAGTAGGTTCCAACGCTGCGACCGGCTTTACACTGGGCGACATTCTCAGCGCGGTCGGTGCTAAAATGGGAGATTTAGATGTCCCGGTCGGCTTTTCGGTAACGCCCGTCGGCGAGTCGGAAATCATGGCGGAATCTTTTGCCCAGATCGGTATGGCTTTGGTTCTGGCAATAATTTTCATCTATCTCCTCCTGGCTTCCCAGTTTGAATCATTCATCGACCCGTTCGCCATGGGCATGTCGCTTATGATGGCGCCCGTCGGGGCGATTCTGGCACTGTTAATGTTCGGCACTGCAATCTCCATAATGTCTCTGATCGGGATTGTATTTTTGATGGGGCTGGTTACCAAGAATGCCATATTGCTGATCGATTTCATCAAGCAGGCCCGTCGCCGCGGGATGGAGCGCACTGAGGCGATTCTTCGGGCGGGAGCGATAAGGCTTCGGCCTATCCTGATGACCTCTCTTTCGATGATTTTTGCCATGCTGCCGCTGGCCTTCGGAGTCGGTCCCGGGGCCGAATTCAGGGCGCCCATGGCCCAGGCGGTGATAGGCGGATTGACATCGTCCACTCTTTTGACGTTGATCGTCGTCCCGATAGTCTATACATTGTTGGATGATATGGTAGCATTCATCACCGGAAAGCGGAAGAAATCGAAAGCTCGGCTTGCCGCTGGAACCGGGGCCGAAGGTCTCGTGGTTGATGATAAATAATGTTGCCTGTCGGTTTCGATAAGCTTTCCGGAAGCACAAGGCTTTTTCTGGATTTTATAAACTTTGCCGGAATCGCCTCGCAATACTTCAAATATGATTTCAGAGATCTTTCATCGTATAAGAAAGTCGCTGAACAGATTGACGGGAAATCCTACCAGAGAGAGAAACTGGCATCTATTATACGAGATGCCATACATCATCTAAATCCGGCCGAAAAATTAAAAGATAACATAAATAAGCTGGCAAATCCCGAGTCCCTTATCGTCTTTGCCGGTCAGCAGGTCGGCATGCTTCTGGGTCCGATGTATACAGTCATAAAGGCTATGACCGCTTATAAGCAGGCATCGAAACTGGAATTGGAATTGGGCCGGCCGGTGGTTCCATGTTTCTGGATGGCCACCGACGATCATGATTTCGCCGAGATTAAGAACGTTCGGCTTTTGAATCGGGCGGGGGAATGTATAAATATTTCTTATGAACCTGCTTCTCTCCTGGATGGTGTCCCGATGGCCGATGTTATTCTCGATGACGGGATCGAGGATTTACTAAGGCAGGTGGACGAGAATCTATTAGAAACCGAATTCACAGGCCACATCAGGAACCTGCTGGAGAGTAGCTACATATCCGGCAGGCGTCTTTCCGAGGCATTCGCCGCTTTATTCAATAAACTGATGGAGGATTTCGGCATTGTGCCAATCGATCCCAATTATCCCGGGCTAAAGAGGATCATGGCACCGGTGTTTCTCGGCGAAATCGAAAATCATCCTGAGACATTCGAACGTTTTGAAAAACGATCGTCGGACATTGTTAAAACGGGATACCACAGGCAGGTCCACAAAACCGGTGATAGTCTTAATCTGTTTGTCAATGAAAGCGGCAGGAGAAACATCATAGTCGAGAACCATCGGTTTCGTCTTGATGGTCACAGTGATGTTTTCACCAGAGAACAAATTTCAGAGATGTTGGATGAAGCCCCCGAAAGGTTTTCGCCGAATGTCTGTTTAAGGCCGGTAGCCCAGTGTTTCGCCTTTCCCACAGTCTGCCAGGTGGTGGGGCCGTCAGAGGCGGCATATTTTGCACAGATTCAGCCTCTTTTCGATTACCTGAATGTTCCCTGGCCGGTAGTCAAACCAAGAATGTTCGCATCCATTGTCGAACCCCAGATACAGAGGATTTTCAGTAAACTCTCCCTGGATTTCGCCTCGTTATACGATGATGCCGGATATGAGATAAGCCGGGTTATAAAGGAAAATTTCCCGCCGGAGACTCAACAGAAAGCCGAGTCTCTGCGATCCCAGATAGAGAAGCCGCTTCTGGATCTGTTGAAATCGCTTGGCAGTTCCGATCCGGAAAGCGGCCAGGCGATCGAGCGTACCAGGAAGAGAATCGACCATGAATTAAATCATCTCTCCAGGAAGTTGTTTGCCGCCCATAAGAAACGTCACGAGACGGTTAAAGGGCAGATATATCGTGCCGCGAAATTCCTGTTTCCCGATGGAAAATTTCAGGAACGAGTATTATCGCCGGTATATTTTGCCAATAAATTCGGCCCGGGTATTTGCAAAGAGATAGAGAGCAAACTCGATATCGATTCTGTTGATCATCAAATTATTGAGATCAAAAAGTGAAAGTTGGAATAGTCTGCTATCCCGTCAAAGGCGGCTCCGGCGTCGTGGCCTCGGAGCTGGGACTGGCGCTTTCGTCGGCCGGCGTGGAGGTTCATTTTTTTTCGTATGCGCTTCCTTTTCGGCTCACCGGATTTGATTCGAAGTTTATCTTTCACGGAGTAGAAGTATCAAATTATCCGCTCTTTAAATATCCTCCATATACGCTTTCGCTGGCGACAAGGCTGGCCGAGGAATCAAAGAGGGTGGGGCTTGACATAATTCATGTTCACTACGCCATTCCTCACGCCATCAGCGGCTATATTGCCAAACAGATCATAGGGCCCGGCGGACCGAAGCTGATAACCACCCTGCATGGCACCGACATAACCCTGGTAGGCCAGGATCCCTCATTCAGGGCTGTCACCAAATTTTCGATGGAGGTCTCGGATGCCCTCACCACAGTCAGCAAGTATATCTACGATTGCACCTACGAGTCATTCGGGATTAAAAAGCCGATAAAGATTATCCCCAATTTCGTGGACATAACGAGGTTCAAGCCGGATCAGGAAGGCTGCGACCGCTCGGAGCTGGCATCGCCCGATGAGAAAATCATTGTGCATATGTCCAACTACCGGCCCGTTAAAAACGCCGACGATGTCATCCGAATATTCAGGATCGTAAACAAGAGGATGCCCTCAAAACTGATTCTGGTGGGTGACGGCCCGGAGGCGCCCAATGTGCTGTCGCTTGCCGAACGGATGGGATTGAAAGAAAAAACCATCTTCCTTGGCGGACAGGATATGGTCGAATCGGTTCTCTGCAAGGCCGATCTATTCCTTTTGCCTTCGGCCTCGGAAGCGTTTGGATTGGCCGCCCTGGAGGCCTTGGCCTGCGGGGTGCCGGTGGTTGGCTCTATCGTGGGAGGATTGCCCGAACTGGTCACTGATGGCGAGGTCGGGTATCTCGAGCCGATCGGCGATGTGGAGGCGATGGCGAGAAGGTCGATCGAGATCCTTTCGGATGATGACCTTCGCCGGTCGATGTCCGAAAACGCGCGCAGGTTGACGATTGAGAAGTTCAATACCAGAGATATTGTCAAAGAATATTACAGGTTCTATGAAGAGGTCATGGGAAATGGATTCTGAGACCATCAAACTGGACGTTCTGGCCATTGCGGCCCACTGCGACGATACCGAGATTGTTTCAGGCGGGACCGTAATTAAGTTTGTCGATCTGGGATATGGCGTGGGTATCCTCGATCTGACCGCCGGAGAATCGGGCTCCCGCGGCAATACCGATACGAGGACGAAAGAGGCTGAATGCGCCGCAGAATTGATGGGATTGAAATATAGGTACAATCTGGGCCTTCCCGATGCCGGCCTATACGACACACAGGAGAATGCCCTGAAAGTGGCCGAGGTTGTTCGGCAGACCGAGCCGGAGCTTGTGATATTGCCATACTGGGAGCAACGTCACCCCGACCATGCCGCCGCCAGCCTTATCGGCTACCGGGCCTGTTTTCTCGCCGGGCTTGATAAAATGCCAATCCCCGGCGAAGCGCATCGTCCCAGAAAAATCATATATGCCACATCCTTTCACGATATAAAGCCCACATTCGTGGTCGATATCACCGAGCAATTCGAGCGGAAATGCCAGGCGGTGGCCTGCTATAAAACGCAGTTTAAGGAGAAGCCGGGCCAGCGCGAGGTCTATCCACCGGCTCGCAACATATTCGATTACATGGAGATCAGAAACAGGCAATATGGATATATAATCGGCGTACGCTACGGAGAATGTTTCATACAGAAGGAAAACCTCAAAATCGATGATCCGCTGAAGCTGCCGGGCAAATCGATATGACGTATTTTTGATAGGCAACTGGTGCCGTCGGATGTTGCATCCGACGGCTTTTAGTTTTCGTATTTGGCAATAGGTGGCAGAAGTAACTTCTGCCACCACGGGCAAATCGATTAAGAAATCATATCTATAGGGGCAAAACACCGTTTCGCCCCATCCCTTTTGCCTTGATTCGCTGGATGGCGATGACTATAATAATTCTGGAAGAGGATGGGGTCCGGTGGCCCCTGCGGCCTTCAAAGCCGTTGGCGGCCGGTGTTCCCGGCCGCGGGAGGTTCGATTCCTCCCCCTTCCGGTGTTTTTATATCCCCTTATTTTTGAGTTAATTGGTTGAAATATAGGGTTTTTGCGCAGGGAAATCCTACATCGCCTGGAATGCATAGATTAGCATAGATATACTTAAATATGGCGGATTTTGGTGACACTATGGTGACAGTTGATTTATCGCATCCCTGAATTGCCCAGGTGCCAGATGTACATAAATCATGGTGGGGATTCAATGTCGGCATGACCCAAGAGTGCTTGCACAACAGGCAAAGGCACACCATTTTTAACCAGCCTGGTTCCAAAAGTATGCCTGAGGGTATGGTGGCTTCCTTTTAATCCGACCTGGCGTAGTAGTACTCTGAACTCATTAGACGGGCTATTTATGCCACATTTTGGTCCTCGACAGTCATTTCTCGGAAATACATTTAGGTTGGTATCATTGCTCTTATATGCCATCAGTGTCTGTATCAGCCGGTCGTGCATTGGTATAGAGCGAGGACGTTTGCCTTTTGGGGTGACCTCATCGTCCGATCTGACTTCAAGGATTCTGTTTTGAAAATCAATATCGCGCCATCTTAGGTTTACCATTTCGGCATTTCTAAGACCTGCAAAAGCACCGAGCGCGATGATCGTTTGTTGGCGGGGCGATGCTGCGGACAACAACTTTTCAAGTTCATCATCTGTATAGTATTTCAACTTTTTGGGGATCTTGATTTTCTTGAATCCATGAGTAGGATTTTTGTCAAGCATTCCCCAATCAATCGCCCTATTGAACACGGTTCTTAGCAATGTCAAAGCATTGTTGAAACCCCTTGGACCAATATCGGATTCTATCTGGAAATCAGTTATCACGGTATGGTTGATCTGCTCGGCATATTTTATTCCCTTTCGGGAGAAAAACTCCTGCCAGAATTTAAGAAATACTCTTTCAGTTTTCCAGGTGGTTTTGGCCTTAGATTTTTCAGAGTGAATTAAGAACCGGCAGAATATATCGAAAATTGTAGTCCTTTTGCTTCTTGGGTTTTCTTCGGTTGGGCGAATACCTTTGAAAAGCATGACCTCAAACTCTTGCCGCTTCTTTTCAGCGAGATTCTCATTTCGAGTCCCGGTTGAAACACGATACCTTTCACCGTTATATCTATAGTTCAGCCACCATAAACCGTCTTTCTGAAAAAAGCGAAACCATGTATTTCTATTTCTCCTTTCGTACCTTAGAAGTGACTTGGCAAATGATTTTACTTGAATGGCATATAACGAAAGTACGCCAGCACGACTTTTTTTTCTGCCATGAACTCACCGTTTATCATGTACCCTTTTAGTCGCTTTTTCGGGTTTGTATGATTGATGTTTTTATCAATAGTTCGGGGATCCCGGCGGAACAGACGACAAATATCCCGCCTGGTCCAGAAGGCTTCCTCCATCAATTCATCAGGAGTTTTGCGGCGAGGGCGGGGCATGTTAACATTCTATATTTCTTATTCCAGAAATTCATCTTAAAATCACCTCCCGGCCGCCAAATAATGACGGCCAGGAGGTCTTCTTGCTACTCGTCATTCGCAGTCAAATGATCCTTTATGAAATCCTTCAAGATCTCCACTGTCGGAGCGAGGGCACCCATTTGGAAGAGCTTTTCATGCGCGGAAGCGAAATGCTCAGATATGTCTCCCATTTCTATTCTCACATTTGCCAATCCGTCTTGGAGATCGTTTTTCGCCAAACCGGAGTTTGGGTCAGCGCCCATGTCCAAGATATTCGTACCAAAAAGCAACCCACTCTTCGAGCATGTGCTTTGCATAGGCCGCGTAGAAACTGAAATCCTCTACCGTCTGGGTCTAATATGCCATATCTCGCATATTCTCCAGCATGTCGAAGCACGTGGTGGAGTAGGAATTCAATGAAATGAGTTCCTGTCCGCCTTTCTTGACTAACGCCTTTGCCCAGGTAAGCCTATCATGGATGGCCTTGCGACAATCCTTTTCACTTCCGATAACCGGATATTAGCGGAAACGAGGGATACCATTTTCCCAGGATTCCCTGATTGTTTTACCGGATTCAAAGCCTTCCGGGCCAATCAGGAGTTGAATTAGAATACCGTTTTAGCCAAGAAAGTGGTCGATGGCGGCAACTAAGATCTCGATAAAAAGTCCTTGACATACCTCGGCGAGAATCCCTTTTTATAGAACAAGTTTCCCATCCCCCCGGGAATGTTAGTGAAATACCGGCCTGGATTAGGCCGGCTATATGAGACTGTCTGAATTGTGGATGTTAAGAACAGAATAGGGATCCCGGATTTCCCATTTGAATCCGGGCCCGGGAATTGAGATTAGTTAGTATATGGCCCATGAAAAGGGATTTGATGGACTTTTGATCATCGTAAGCGGGAGAACCGGTCGCAAAGGCAGATTATCCTCGATATGGATGGTTCCGTCAGCCCGACCTATCGTCATCAGGAAGGTTTCGCAAGACTGGCAAAAGCAAAACACCGTCGTTTTTGTGCTAATAGAAATGATCACTCAGAGAAACGAGGCAATTATTGTCCATTCGAGGAGATTTTTGTATAATCAAAATACTGAAAGGGATAAACCGTGTTTTCAAAACCTTTATATGGCAAATCTCGGTTGAAAGAATTTATGCATCAATGGGCTTGTTGTATTCATTTTTATGGGATTAGCAGGGAGATAATATGAACATTGCACTTATAGGCGCGGAACTGGAAGAAAATCTTGGTCTTCGTTATATGGCATCAGCCCTTGAGGTCAAAGGTCATCAGGTAGACATAATTTCATACAACAATCAAAATGATATCCCTGAAGCAGTAAAGCATGTAAGAGAAACCTCACCGGCAATAGTAGGCCTTTCGATGGTTTTTACTTCCCGCGCCATGGAGTTTATCGATCTCGCCAAGGCGCTTCGTGATGATAACTACAGAAACCATATTATTGCAGGGGGACCGTTTGCCTCGTTCAATGGCGAACAACTTCTCAAGGATTATCCCGTGTTCGACTCAATAGGGCTTGGCGAGGGCGAAGAGTTGATATGTAAGCTGGCGGAGAATATTGACAACATCTCGGAAATACCGGGATTATGTTTTCGCGATTCTGATGGCCAAATTGCCACAAATCCATCCATCAGCAATCCCGAAAAGCTCGACCTGCTGCCATTTCCCAAGCGGACTTCATTTCATGATTATTTCGACAAGCCGATTGCCAGCATTCTTTCCGGTCGGGGATGTTGGCGTAACTGCGCCTTTTGCAGTATCAACGCATGGTATGAACGAGGCGGCGGCAGGAAATTCAGGCTGCGAAGTATTGATAATATCATTGCTGAGATGAAAGAGCTTTATTTTGATTACGACGTTCGCGTATTCAACTTTCAGGATGATAACTTCTTTCATCCCAAACCGGACATAGCGCTTAGCCGCTTTAAGGAATTGAGAGAGGGCCTGAGACGGGCGGGCGTGGATAAAATGGCGATAGCAATCAAGGCGCGTCCCGACAGCATAACGCGAGAGTCGGTGGAGGTTCTTGATGATCTCGGTCTGTTTCGCGTATTCCTGGGTGTGGAGAACGCTTCCGAGCGAGGACTGCGAAATCTGAACCGGAAATGCAGCTATGAACAGATTCTCAATTCTCTTGAGATTCTCAACTCTTTCGATGTACATGTCGCTTTCAACCTTCTGATGTTCGAACCGGATACCATACTGGATGATATCCTCATCAACCTGCGGTTCATTGAACAACATATCGAAAATCCGTTTAATTTCTGCCGCGCGGAGGTTCATACAGGAACCGGGCTGGAGAACAAACTGAAAGCCGAGGGGAGGCTTCTGGGAGATTATTTTGGGCATGATTACAGGCTCAAAGATCCCTACTCCGAGGCTTTTCACAAGATAGCCAACTATGCCTTTTTCGAGCGCAATTTCAGCGACTTCGGCCTGCATTACTTCAATATGCAGGTTGATTTCTGTTTTCAACTATTACGCCGCTTCCATCCAGAGCTTCTGACTCAAAGTCTGCGGGCATCAGCCCGAAATTTTATCAAGGAAACGAATCTTGATACCTATGCTTGTCTCTGTCAGATATATGATTTTGTGAAGATAACCGATCCTGTCGATCAGGTAAGGCTCAAGGGTTTTGCTCGCCGCATGAGAGAACAGGTCGATCAGAGAAGTCAGGCATTGCACGAACGCGGCAAATATGTACTTCAGCTTTTGGAAAATACCTATGGGGAACGGGGGCGACAGGAACGACATACGGCTGAGGATTTTTCTGCATCCGGATTGCCGCTATGGCCCTGCAGAACCTCTGAGTATTACGGCAGTAATGGATTCTCATCGCAGAATCAAACCACCGACGGAGGGAAACGAGGAAATGCCCTTGACATATTCGGCGTTGAGCAGCAACCGATCCCCTATCATACTTTCAAGAAGAGTCTGAATCAGAAATGAATATTGAGGAGGCAATATGGAATAAAACAGAATCCAGAGTATTCTTGCTTTGGCTTCCCGGCTACGCAACAGTCTGTGAAATTGGATTTATTCTTTTCAATCGGAAAAAAAGGAGGAAAAAATGTATAGGCTGAAACCCGGCCATGAACCGGATGAACCTGTTCATTGGTTAAAAATTCATGATGATCTTTTAATAATATACAGAACGCTTCGTGAAAAATATCAGAACAAGATCGATAAGGCGTTTGATAAGGTTTCCAAACAGATCGGATTTGTGGTGGTCACAAGCCTGCCCGTGGTTTTTGACATCGGCGAAAGAGGAAAGGTCAAAGAGCTTTCGATGGGCGCTGAGAACCTTAAGGGTACTCTTTTTGAAAAGGAATTATTTAACGCTATGGCTGCTCTTAAGGATGACCCATTTCCGTTTCCGTCACCCGGAAGCTATAAACTTCAGCTTCTGTGGTTTGATGCTCTCAAGGTCAAACTTCGTACTGATTGGTGTGAACCGGTGCATTTCTACAGAAGCTGGTCGGATCGCTATGGCAGGCAGGATATGGTGGTGCCCCACGTTAGAGAACCCGTTCACTGGTTCGATCCGGGATACCGGATTGAAGCTGAAGAGAGTGTTTTGATTTCAGTCATTGATGAGGTCTATCCTGAGTTGCAGATTGCAGATAAGATCGCCGCTCATCGCAAAGCAAATCGTGAAGATGTTTTTCCGGATGTAAGAGAACCTGTTCAGGAGGTTCCCCGTGGCACGGCCAGATCGCGCCGCGATCAGCCGATGGATGTGCTGTCCGAAATAGCGAACGTGCTGCGTAGGTTTGGCTATTAGCAAGGGCAGGTAAATCAGAATCAGATCCAGGTTGGGACCGTATTTGTCTGAATGACATGGCATTCAGCCGCTGATGTCTTTGACTTTTTCTGCGATTGCCGCGACCACGCCTTGGACTTCGCTGCAACCGCCGACCCCAACGGCAACTGCATCGCTTTTGAATTGGGCGACGTCGTCACCGAAATAGGCGCTTACAGGGGTTCAGCCACTGCCTCGGGGTGTCCGGATTATCCGGGTTCGCTCAGATTGCTCCCTGGCAACGAAGAGAGACTCCCGGTTATTCCATCGCTGAAGACGAAGATTAAGATCAAGAATAGGCAGACGAAGGAATAGCATCGATCATTCCATTTCCGCTAATCCCCACTTACCGGAAACGGCAATCAACAGAGTTTATCAGCAACTATGGCTATTTGAGTCTTGCTATCAATGGGGAATTGGTTGAAACGGTGGTAGTCCTTCCTCGGGCTTGAGCCTGGCGAGCGGGGGCGTAAGCCCCGGTGGTTTGGCGGGCTTTTCTATTGACGCGAATTAATTCCAGGCTATTTTATATTATATATGGATCGATTACGCAAAAAGCCCGTGTGTTGAATTGAAGATAGGAGAGATATCATGCGGAGAAAATTAATATTTTCTATTTTTGCCACAATAGTCTGTTTGCTGCAAAGTAATATCCGGGCAGGCGATATTGACCACTCCGAACCATTTCCGTTATCGCCTCTGGAGTATCCAATCTCGGATGCACCCTATGTCCCCCCGGTTATCCTCGATGTGGACAATATCCAGGTAAACAGCGACAATACAACTCAGCTGCAGAATGAAGAGATGGTTTGCATCAATCCCACCAATACGGCTAACGCTGTCGCCGTCTGGCGCGATTTCCGTCTCGGTTACCGTCAGGTGGCATCCGGATATACTTTCGATGGCGGCCAGACCTGGTACGATGCCCTGCTGGATGTTCCCTATCGTCCTTGGGTTTCTGATCCGGTGCTGACTGTAGACGATGACGGCAATTATTTCGCCTGCACGTTGGCGTATGAGGGAACGTTTGACGAGCCGTCCGGGATCTATGTACAGAAATCAACCGACGGCGGGATGAGCTGGTCGGAGCCCGTCATCGCTATTGATTCAGTCGAAGGAGTCTTTGAGGACAAGCAATGGATAACCCTCGATAGAACCAGCGGTCCCACCAACGGCAATATATACATTAGCTGGACAAGGTTTTTTAGTACCACGATCCTGCTTGTATCCTCCACCGATGGCGGAGAAACCTATTCGGATCCGGTTTCCGTATCGGACGACGAGGGCGTTCAGTGGTCGGTTCCGGCGGTTGGCGTATCGGGTGAGGTGTTTGTGGCCTGGTTCCAGTATTATCCGACCCGCGGGATTTTGATGGATGTTTCCTTCGATCAGGGAATGACCTTTGGAAATGACCAGGTAATTACCGAAACCAACGCCTCGTCGGGTGAAATCAACGGCGGCATCCTGGTTTTTCCCTATCCTGCCCTGACCTCTGACGTCAGTTCTTTATCGCCATATACGGGCAATCTCTATTTAGCCTTTATGGACGAGAACGTTACCGATATGGATATCTTCTTTATGAAATCCGAAGACAACGGGGCCACATGGTCAGAGCCCATAAGGATCAACGATGATCCGGAACATAATGGCGCCGATCAGTTTCATCCCTGGATAGCAATTGACGAAACAGGCGTAATCCATGCCATCTTTTACGATAGACGTCTGGACCAGAATAATTGGCTTTTCGATCTTTATTACACGAAATCTACCGACGGCGGCGATACGTGGTCGGTAAACGAAAGAATTACCACGGTATCATCGAACCCCAGCGATGCCCGTCTCGCGGGCTTGATAGGGGAGTATATCGGTCTATCCGCCTGGCAGGGGGAGGTTCAGATGGTCTGGACCGACACCAGAAACGGCAACCAGGATGTTTTTTCCGCCAGGCTGTCCTCCACCGGGGCATGTTGCTCAGCCGAGGGTGCCTGCCAGGAAATAACCGAGGAGGATTGCATTGAGGCCGGTCATGAATGGTTGGGTGCCGGAACCGAGTGTCTCGGAGACAGCAACGAGAACGGAATTGATGATGCATGTGAAATTCAGGAGATCCCCACTCTCTCCGAATGGGGCATGATCGTGCTGGCCTTGCTGCTGTTGGCTATCGGGACGGTTGCGGTTGTGAGGAGGAGGAAGATTGCCTTAGACAGAAGCATCTAAGCCTTAAAATGATATTTGTGGAAAACTAAGGGGCTTAATCCATCACGATAGCCCCTTTGTTGTTTATCCAGCTATGTCCTATCCCCCGGAGAGAGCCATCTGTGGAGGATCTGAAAGCCTTCCTTCGGCATAGCTGAAACGCTGCACTCAAGACCTTTGAATAACCTGTTGCAACCGGCCCAGGGGATACCATCATGATCATACCGCTATTCTGTACGCTTGACGAAAGGAAAATACGCTGTATATTTCTAAAGTGGCAATTACAGCCAGAATTTACTTCAATGGTTTCTTCCTTCTGCGCGCTTGCAACGTCGAGATAGAACCTGATACGCTTGGTTAGGCCGGAGGGTGCTTCAAAAACGGTAAGTCCGGCTTCACAAAGGAGGAGTTAGAGAGATGTTCATTAGCTTCAAAGGCATGTTGGTGTTGATTTGGGCAATTTTCACCAGTTTCTCGGTTGCTCCTGCTGAGGATCTATACATTGTCATGGACGGATCGGCGGATGTGGGGGCTGTCGTTGCGTTGGAAGAAGTCAACGTCTATGCAATTATGAAAAGTGGCGTTCTTGTAGGAACAACACCTGCAGGATTAAGAAATCTTAAGGTTGAAGGCTATGCTATTGAAAACATAGGCAAACGTGAGGAGAATCGTGAGTATTTCCTTTTCCAGATAAGCAGTCAGGATATCGAAAGGCTTGCCGCTGGCATCGATGTCGTCTATTACGGAGATGGTGAGGCCATAGCAATGACGGAAACGATACTTGATTCGCAATCAACTCTATTGATGAAGGGGCTAACCCATATTTCTTTCAGGGCCAAGCCGAGGCTGGAGGGAAAGCCGGTCAAACCGTCGTTTAACCTTCTGACCGATCCCGAGATTGAGGAGATTGTAAGCCATGTGAGCCAGGCGGAATACACGGCATATGTTCAAAGGTTGCAGGATTTTGTGACCCGCTACTCATATATGGACTCGTGCCGGGCGGCCGAGTTGTGGGGTATCAGCACGTTCACAGACCTGGGATTCGAAACTGAACTTTTTCCATATACCTACTATGATGAGACCTGGTATGACGCCATCGGCAGAAAAGTGGGCGCGGTCTATCCTGACTCGATATATATAATCATCGGGCACATAGATGCGACTTCAGAGAATCCTGAGTATTCCGCCCCTGGAGCTGAAGATAACGGCTCCGGTTCAGCATGCGTTGTGGAAGCGGCACGGGTTTTAAGCCAGTACGATTTTAATTGCACCATCGAGTTTGTTCTCGTCTCCGGTGAGGAGCAGGGTCTGTACGGCTCAGAGGCTTACGCTGAATTCTGTTTTCTCAACAACCGTAACGTTGCCGGAGTGTTGAATTTCGATATGGTGGCCTACGCTGGGGGATTTGGGTGGGACACCAATATTTACAGTGATCAAACCTTCCTGGCTGAAGTGGCTCTTGCAGATCTTCTCGCTTTCCTGACGGATGATTACTCAAGCGCCTATTCAATACGTGTCAATACAATAGGTCCGCAATATGGCAGCGACCATTATTATTTCTCGTATTATGGCTTTCCCGCCCCTTTTTCAATCGATGCCCAGCTATGGGATGCGCCGGATTGGTATCCATGGTATCATACTACTAACGATGTTATAACAAACCTTGATCTCGATTATGCGACTGAAGTTGTAAAAGGAGCCATAGCAACTCTGGCGACCGTGGCTGGATTATGGTCACCGCTGCTTATTGAATTTAACTATCCGGCGGGTTTGCCGGACCTGATTGCACCCGCTGGCGGGACATCATTCCGCGTTGAGGTTATTCCCGGGGCATCGAATCCTCAACCAGGCACAGGAATTCTACACTACAGCAGCGGGGGGGATTTCACGACTATTCCGATGGAGATTGTAGCACCTAATGTTTACGACGCTGTCTTCCCTGCTCTGGAATGTGGCGTGGAGGTATCGTTCTATGTAAGTGCGGAGACTGAAGAGGGCACACTTGTTACTGATCCCCCCACTGCTCCGGATGTCAGCTATTCGGCCTTAAGCGCTGATGAACTCGTTTCCATATTCGAGGACGATTTCAACACCGATCAGGGTTGGGTCGTTGAGAATAGTTGTAGCGACGGCCAATGGGAACGAGGTATACCGGCGGGCGGCGGCGATAGGGGCGACCCCCCCGCTGATTTCGATGGTTCAGGTTACTGCTTTATTACAGATAATGCCGACGATAATTCAGACGTGGATGACGGTTATACATGGCTTATATCCCCTGACTTTGATCTGAGCGGAAGTGATGCCATTATTGACTATGCCCTTTGGTACACAAACAATGCTTGTAATGCCCCTAACAGTGATGTCTTCAACGTGCATATCTCGAACGACGATGGGGCTAACTGGACATTAGTTGAAACATATGGTCCCCATACTACGTCGGGCTGGACAGAACAGTCTTTCGCGGCTGCCAATTTCATAATTCCAACAAGCCAGGTTAGAATCCGTTTCGAGGCTTCCGACCTCGGTGAGGGATCAGTTGTCGAGGCCGGTATTGATGCTGTATCAGTTAAAATCATAGAATGCGAAACCATGGAGATCCCCACTCTCTCCGAATGGGGCATGCTGATAATGGGGTTGTTGTTGTTGGCCGCTGGGACCGTTGCGGTTGTGAGGAGGAGAAAGGCTGCGTTCAGCAAAGCCGCATAAGAGGTAGCCATAAGGTGGGCTGACCAACATTTATCCAGACAGTAACTGTCAGATCGAGTCCATCCTCGAACTGATGATGATTAGACTACTCAATCAAAAAAGTTCTAAAGTTGTCCAATAAGAAGTGCTCATATGATCGGATACTCATAATCCGTATTTTTCAATCATTTGTGTCTTGATTTTTTCCGATCTGTAGCCATATTAACCTTCTTGAGGAGGTTAGGATGAAACGCACTAAGTGGATTTTATTAGGATTTGTTGTCTTATTGGCCCTTGGATTGATACTGCCAGCAGGATGTAACAAGAAGGAATCCAAAGAACAAGCCGAAACGCAGGAGATGGAAGAATCTGAGAAAGCAGAGCCCGAAATGGAACTCCCGGCCGCAGTCTTGGAGGCGATTGAGGCCAACGTTCCAGATGCTGAAATAGATTTTGTGGAAGTGGTTGAGGAAGACGGGATCACTCTCTACGACATTGAGTTCAAAGAAGACAGGGGAGAGATTGAAGTGGCCGAGGACGGCACGGTCATCGATATTGTCACGATCATCACGATGGAGGAGCTTCCCGAAGCGGCAGCCCAGGCGATCAAGAAGGCTACAGAGGGCATCACGATCAGGCGGCTTGAAGAGTCCGAGGTTCTTTCTGAGATCAAAAAGGAAAAAGGGAAAGTCATCATCTTCAAGCTCGACACTCGTCGGTATGTCTATGAAGCGGAACTTGTGGAAGATGATCAGACGGGTGAGATCACCATCGATGATGACGGCAATATTGTCGAGCCACTCAAGTGGGACACAAATTGACCTGACACCTTCCGTCAATTCAAATGTAGGCCAATCCACATAAGGATAATAGCGAAGGGGAGCCTTGCCGACTCCCCTTTCTTTTTGCCCGAACTTACCGATCAATCAAATACGGTCTCCCGGGCTCAGCCGCCTGTGGGAAATTTGGAGGCCTTCCTGATCTTATTTATTCCGGCCATTTCCGTTAATTACGCATTATCGGCAATCGTAATTTTAGGGGGATTAACGCATGGCTGTTAAGGCTACATTTCTTTTACCTGACGAAATCAATAACGTTCTTGAAGAATTACCGGCGCGGATTCGTTTGGATAGCGGCGTAAAAATCACTAAAACCGAGTTGCTCGTGAATCTTGTCCACCTCCTCAAATCTGCCCGCATCAACACCAAGAAGGTACACTCAGTCGAGGACATTATTGACCAACTGAAGGAGCATGTCCGGAAGGGGAAATAACGGGTGAAAACGGGTATAAACGAAATTGTCTGGACTCAAAAAAAGGGCATGATTTTGGCAAGGTGAAGAATAGGAAATCTTAGGCTATGAAGTTGTAAGGAGATATTTAGCCCCCATGAACAGCCCCCAAGTAACGAGAAAATCGAAGCATTATCTCGCTAAATTAGTCAGTGAAAGAGTCGGATTCATATATTCAATCATAGAATGGTATCGCGTCGGGGATAGCGGCAAACGCGGCAAGCCGCTGGCTCCCGATCCTTATGATCCTCATGGGCATAAAAGAAAGACATTTGTAGATAGCATGTTTGCATTCAGAGACCAGTATATATCTGTATTGAGCGCTCCCGTTTTTGAGAGTAAACCTGAGAAATTCAAAAATGCCATCAATGCCACCGACCCCCCCATTGCATATTATTATGGAGAAAAAAAAGAGTCAGAACAAGGTGGGGGACTTAAGGCGCGTGATGAGATGGTAAACCTATTTTTCAACATGAAACACCCTATGCTTCATGACGTGAATTCCGATGAATCTCTTACAGAATCGGAATATGATGAAATGGGACTTAAGATAAAGCAGATCGACCGCAAGGCTGCTCTTTGCATCGAACGCAATTGCCCGAAGATACCGGATGTTTTCCGCCGTGAACTTGAGGCGTTTGGCGACGTTCAACCCGCCACTCTGGAACCTGAGGGCCAAAAGGAGATAGAGAACAAATCAACCCCGATGTCAGAAAACAGCTCCACAGATCAGAATTCTCTGAAAGCTTCAGTTGATGACAAGATAGAGAAGTTAAGTAAAAGCAAAAATAGAGGCGACAAGTTGATCGCCCAGATTGAGAAATTACGAAATTCTGAGCTCATTAACGACAATTTATACGGGGAAATCAATTCCGGGGCGGAGAGTTTTGTACAAGATACTCATAACGAAATAGCGAAAATATATAAAAGTGAAATATACGTTAAGGCATTTAGACTCAACGAGAGATTTTCCTACAAACCCTACCAAAATGTCGAGGATTTCAGGAAAAGGAGTATTCAAGAACACCAAAAAACAATGTCGGGCAAAGAGCTTGATTCTCAGTGGAGCGCGCATCGAAATGGAACTATCAAGGAATTTCAAAAAATATTAGAATATAAAGTAGAATATCTATCGGAGAGGATTCAATACCTCAAGAAATATGGCAGTGATCTTCGTTTTATTTTGCTTGAAAAGTATATTATTGAGCCGATCCAGGCGTTATCCACGATTGCTAATCAATCGAGTCTTCTTGGAATCGATATGCGTGGCAATGGCGCCTCTTACTTGATATTTAGCATTGCAGGAATATCCCGGGAACACACAAAATACCCAGTATTTGATGTCAACCCACACTTCATAGGAGAAGGGGGGGAATATTATATTGCCCTCTTCGATTTGCTTATCGAATTGAAAAACGAATTTGAAGACAGATTCCATGAAGTGTTTAAATTCAGGCCGGTAAAAGTGAATCAGGATTGGATTGGCGGGCCCCCAGAATACAGCAACTTAAATCTCGAATCTTGCTGTGGGGAGCTAAGCAATTATATTTCAGAATTCATTAAAAGCGTGCTTGTTTTGCCGCGCATGGTAAAGAAACATCTTGATGAACTTCAGGGCGAAAAAGGAGACTTGGTTAAGCCACGCGAAGAACGTGCAGACGTTTTAGAGGATGAGGAAAATATTGAATTTAAACCATTTCCGCTCTGCGATAGGAAGATTGAGGACTTGGAGTGGGCTTTTATATCTGAAGAATCAATATCGTTATATCTTCCGGGTATGGATGAACTGGAAACCCGAACCTATCGAGAAGCAGGGTTTAATAATAGGCGGGATAAAAAAGAGATAAAACCTCGGAAGGAATGGACGATTCTATTGAATATTGCAAGGAAAACTGGCAGGCCAAATGGGCCGAATGCTCCCTTTAAATTGACGTATAGAGAACAACGGCGTAATTTGAATAAGTATTTGCAGAAATTTTTGGAGACTGAAATTAAACCAATTGTCCCAGATAGTGACGAAAATTCAAAAATTTTATTTCAATGCCGTTGTGCCGGTAATCATTACGCCTCGAAAACGTAATATATTACAAAGAAAAGTTTTATTTCCCCTTATAAAATAAGTTGGCGGAATGATGCCCGTAACTGGCCTTACCGCAATGATAACAGCCCGTTTATTTCTGCGCTCGGGGCCAATGTATTAAGCGTAATGGAATAGACCTAAAAAAGATTCAATTCCTTACGCTTAACTGCCTGCCCTATCATTACCCCGAAAAACTGTTAGTTGTGACAGCCCCTGATCTTTGGGTGAGAATTTTAGCGATCGCCTGGAGCCGGGATGGCGGGGGCTGGCCCGGCTCCTGAAATTGGAGATGATTAGATGAAAGACAACGGCGAATTCAGATCCACCGACCTGGCACTATCTGCATTCCTACTAACATCCGGCCATAGGCTTATTCGCATAGACCTCGAGGGGCATAAGGGGGTTTTTGTCTTCAGTAGGGCTGAGATTGGCGACGACCCAATCAAGTTTCTGAATGGCCAGGCCAGAGTAGAACCGGGCAACTATCAATCATCCATAAGAAAATTAAAAGGGAGCCTTAACGAGGTTCTAAGAAATTAGATGAGATCGGAGGGGAACATGACATCGGAAAAAGAAAAACTCAAAGAGTCTTTTAGAACAATTTCTATAGCTCTCGCCGAAAGACTTCACAGGGCTACCATTGTCCTCGAGCGCGATTGGATTGGCGGCCTTGAGTCGAGTGGGCGTCGTATCGTTGACATTGCTGGTGAAATCGGCGAGCTAATCGACTGGCAAGGAGAGGGCTACAGTTCGTCAACTGGTCAGGGCTATAGAATTATCCGGCCAGATAAACCGGAGGAAGAGGTGCTGGCTCATCATTCGCCAGAGTTATCGGAGGCCCCCAAATGACCGCCGATTTCAGGATAAATACGGGAGTCCTCGATCACCCGAAAATAAAAAAGCTGATCCGCAAAAAAGGCTACGAGGAAGGATTCATCCGGTTATTTCGTCTCTGGGGTTGGACGGCGGAGAACAGGCCCAAGGGGATTCTAACCAATATGGACATGGACGATATTGCGATCGCCATGAATTTCCCGGACGGAACAACTGAGCAATGTACTGATCTAATTAATTTTCTGATTGAACTGAGACTTCTTGACAAGCTTGAAAACGGAGATTTGGCATTACACGACTGGAAAGATCACAATCCGTTTGCTTATTTTGCACCCGAAAGAAAAGAAGCTGCTCAAAAGGCTGCGAAAGCACGCTGGCAAAAGAAACGAGGACAAGGAGTTAATGCGGGTCGCAATGCGGACGGCATGCGGGTCGCAATGCGGAAATCGGAAATCCGCAATGCCCCTTCTCCTATTCCTATTCCTATTCCATTAATTAATTCTTCTAACGAAGGATTATTGTCGGGCAAAAAACATGCAGTCCGTTCCGACAATGGAATTCCCTTCAAAGCAATTATCGACGATCTGAATAAAAAGCTGGGGACCCGATTCTCACCAACTGCGAAATTAACCCAAAGGCTTATCAAGGCCAGATTCAAAGAGGGATTCTGTCTTGAAAATTTTTTAATAGTGAATTCAAAGAAGATTCGGGAATGGGGGAATAATCCTAAGATGGTGGGAAATCTCAAACCGGCAACCCTGTACTCAGAAAAATTCGAAGGTTACCTAAACCAGAAAGAAATCAAGGCTGCTGGCGACGATGGAGATTTAGATAAATATGACCAAATCTGAGTCAAATCCATATCAGGATCGCAAGTGCAAAGGTTGCAGAAGCGTTATCGCCGCAGTTTTCGATGAGCAACACAAGGTTTGGCGGGAGCCACCGGAGTATTGCACGGAATGTTCGAAAAACAGGCTCATTCGGGATCTAATTCGAGATTGCAGCTTTGAGAAGCGGCTACTCGCAATGGAGTTTGATAATTATAAAACGCATACAAGTTCGCAAGAGAAGGCAGTAAGGGATCTTATCGATTACAGCCAAAAGGCTGACGAATCGAGGAATGTATTCATATCCGGCAAGGTCGGAGTCGGCAAAACACACCTGGCTGTATCGTTGGCAAAGCGAATCATCCGGGATTCGTTGAAACGAGTGTTATTCATAGCCGGAGTAGATCTTCTATACCAGATCAAAGAGACTTTTGATCCCGATTGCGAGATTGCGACAGCAGAGATAACCGACAAACATTCACGCGTTCCGTATCTCATAATCGACGATTTAGGTGTGGAGAAAGCGACGGAATGGGTTCGTGAGGTGTTTTACCTGATTGTTAACAGACGCTATAATCGATGCCTGCCAACGATCATAACCACAAATTTTAGTTATCGGGATCTTGCTCTGAAGCTGGGCGACAGGCTGATTTCACGCCTATTGCACGATGCTTTGATCATTAAGCTCGATGGAAAAGACTACAGGATGTCGAAATGAGTAAGGCAGACTTCGACAGGCGACAAGCGATAGAGGCCGAGCAAGAAGTTTTGGGAGCAATCCTGTAGAATGAGGAGGCTCGGCATATAGTCCTGGAAATGCTGCAGCCGGACGATTTCTACTCAGCACGACACAGAAAAATCTTCACCGCCGTGGAAACCCTTTATGGCTCATCTAAGGCCGTAGATCTCATCACCGTTCCCGATGAGCTCAAGAAAATGGGTGCCTACGATGATATTGGGGGGATGCGTTATCTTTTGGATATTGTCCAATCGGTTGTTAGCTATCGACACACCGCCGACCACGCCAGACTGATAATCGAGGCGTCTACCAGAAGGAAACTGGAATCGATTGGAAAAGAGATCGTTTCCACCTGTGCCGGTACTGAGCGATCGACAGATGAAATAATCGAATCATGCGAAAAGGCTCTATTGCGCCTGATGTCTTCGAACGGAAAGCAGAGCATTGTTTCTCTGGCCGATATCGCTCCGGAAATGAAAGAAGAGATCGAAAGCTTGAAAGCTGGAAGAAGAACAGGTTTGATGACAGGATATTCGGATCTGGATAATAGCATTGGTGGACTCCATGCCGGGGAATTAATCATTCTGGCGGCCCGCCCCAAAACCGGGAAATCGGCTTTCGCCCTGAACATCGCCGAAAACCTCATCGAGAAATCCATCACTGTTGGCTTCATAAGCATGGAGATGAAAGCCTTGGAGAATGCTAAGCGGATTGTCTCCTATTGGGCTGACGCACCGATTCCCAAAACGCCGAATGAAACCCTAAGTGATATAGGCTGGGCGAAAATTGATGAGGCCATTGATAAGTTTGAATCGAAACCGCTTTATATCTGCGATTATTCTGATGTCAATATCACAAAGCTGAAATCAATCGCGACGCGGATGCGTCTGAACCATAAAATCGAGTTTTTGATAATCGACTATTCGCAATTGATGAGTGCTGGGAGGAATATCAGTTCCCGCAATGAAGAAGTCAGGATGATCTCCCGCGCCCTGAAGGTTCTCGCCGGGGAACTTAATATCCCGATTCTCGCGATATCGCAGATGAGCCGCGATATCGAAAAAAGGGGCGAAAGGGCCGTACCGAAGCTTTCGGATTTACGGGATTCCGGGGCACTGGAGCAAGACGCAGATACGATCATATTCATTCACAGGGTCTATCCAGGGGAAAGCGATGAGAATAATGAACCGCCCCGGCATAATCCTCCGACCGGAGTCAACGCAGAATTATTGATAAAGCAGCGCAAGGGTGCCGAGTGCGCGGTGAAATTTCACTTTATCGAGGATCGAATCCGTTGGGAGCCGGGGCTATGGTAGATGCAATTATTAGAGAAAATTGGGCAATAAAACAGGGGGCGTTTCCGCTAACATCCCATTAGCGGCAACGAGAAATAGGTCAAAACCAGCAGTCAGAAAAAGTAGGAAATCTTAGGCTATGAAGATGAACAAGATAATCAACCAGAACAGAAAAATGAGGGGGATGTAGGAACAGGACGGATGTTGCCCGTTGATTTGAAAGACCTATTCGGCGATCGGTACCGCGTTGCCCTTGATGAATCAGCCAGGCATGAGTCGGGGGCGAAGAAGGATCTTTGGTATTTTATGCTTCTTTGCAGATATGGCAGCATATATCCGTTTTCGGCTCGCCTGCTGGCCTTCCACTGTACGGCCCGGGGAATCCGGACCAGGTTGCATCGAGACCATCCTGAGATTGAGGTTCGGAACTTGTCGGATGACGGGGAAGCGATATTCCTGTTCCGACCGGATCAGATTGAGTTGGTGGCGGAATATGCGAAACCGAGGCGGAAAAGGCGGATTTCAGAAAAGGAGCGTGATCGGCTGGCCGAAATCGGCAGAGGCCATCTTTTTAAGCCCAATTCTACGGCTATAAATGCGACCAAAACGGCCAGAAACGGGGCGATCTCCGAAGATTCGACCCAGAACTATGGCCGAGGCAGGGATCGGCAATTCTGGCAGCTGTAGACCCCATTTTATGGCGGGAGGGGCTGCCTGATGCCGGGATCCAGCCGAAGGACTGCGGATGATGGGGGAGAGGTGGCCATGGAACCGAGGCCGTCCGTCCGAAAATACATGACCGTCAGGGAAGCGGCTGAATATTCCCGGCTGTCCGAAAGGACGCTCCGGCAGGCTATGAAGCGGGGATTCCTGCGGTATTATCAGCCGATAGGGAGGCGCTTTCTCCTACATCCCTGGGACATAGATGAGTTTATCCAGAGGAAGAAGCCGGTGAGGTTGTGGGGTTGACATGAAACATTTTCCTTGACATAGGGGTTTAACAGTATATTATGCAATTGGTGGATAAAATTGAGTCGGGGGACAGCACCCCGCCCGTTTAAGCTTTTCGACTATAAAACTAAAAAGGCCGTGAATTTTCACCGATAAGTTAGATTATGAGTGGGGAAAAAGGCCAAAAGACTAAAAGTTCGCAGAAGAAAGCCGATCAGCAGAAATACTTCTATGTTGATGAAGGCGTAGGGAACTATGATTATTCCGATTTTGTAAAATTGGATGCTTTCCCTCGAGGCATCAAGCTATCATTTGGAAAGTGGTATCCCGATAAAAAGAAGTTTGGGTTGTTTAGAGAGATTCTCTTGCCATTTGATGTTGCAGATGCCTTGAAAAATGTAATCGAAAAGCAAATTGCGGACCTAGTGGATAAAGGACTCCTTGAAATAAAGGAAGGCAAACAGACCTAATGGATATGGAATCAGAGATTACTCGAATCCTAGAAAATGATTATGGCTCAAGCATCCACGTAGACAGGGGGGAGGGTAAATTCGTCCCTAAAACCAAGCGCTGGCCTCGTGAATTAGTTTCAACGACTGCTCCCGCAATACCCATGGTTATTCACTCATTTCATTTCGTTTGTACGTGGAGCGGTGGAGAAGTTCATACAACGTCCGAAGTTGATGCTTCTATGACACGCCATCTTAGCAAAATCACATATGACAATATGGAGCTTCTATTTGATAAAGGCGTAACTCTGCGGGTCGATATATCCTTTGAAGAAGGTTATGCTATTGCTTTCAATGAGCGGTTCGGCATCTATGGTTTTGGGAAGAATGAAGAAAAAGCCCTGCTTGAGTTTAATGCTTCTTTCATAGACTTTTACAAAGACATCGTGGAGAGTCCTCCAGAAGAGTTAGGCAATAGCACATTAGAGTTCAAGAAGACTTTAATGGCGTTTGCTACACTCAAATCGAATGAGTGATATAGAAAGAACAACTATTATAGCGTCACTTAAGAGCAAAGGGTTTAAATATAGGAAACAATCAAAGAAAAGCGGGCACGATAAATACTGCTATTTCTATGACAATAGATGGCATACGCACATTCAGGCCCGAATATCTCGAGGCTCACACTACAAGACCTATCCTCAAGCTCTTTGGAAACGAATGAAAATTCGGCTGTATCTGGATAAACTTGAGGATGTGCAATTTTTACTGGAATGCCCAATGGACGCTGAAGAATACGCGTCTATTTTGAGGGAAAAGCGGCAGATTTAAGTTTTGGTCAAGTATTTCGGTTTCCTAAACCGAAGGTTGCCCGTTCGAGTCGGGCCGGGGGTATTTATTTATGGTGCATGGCCGGTTTCCCCGTCCTCCACGATCAATTTATATCCAGCATGTTGCGAAAAAAAAGCTTGCAAACGATTGCTCAAGACATTAAATTTGTTCCGTTTTGGGGAATAAACAGTCGGCTTGAAATGTATATCAGGCAGGCTTGACGGTTTAGCAGCCCTGGAAACCCGATGAAGGAAATTACGGACTTGTTTTCCGAACCCTGGAGGAATGATGAGAAAGCATTATAGGGGACTATTTTTGTTCTTAGTGCTCGTCTTATTTCCCATGCCGGCGAACGCTCAACTAAATTATTATGAATACGTGGGGATTGATCCCACTTTTATTGAGTTTAACAGCATCGGAGGAGGAGCGAGGGCAGCCGGGATGGGGGGCGCCTATTTGGCAATTGGCGAGGGCGCTATGGCTTATTCCTGGAATCCCGCGGCCATGATTTACACTGATAAGACCAAAATTGGTGTCCAGCTTGTATCCATCGCAGATAAGTTCAATTCGGTAGCCGTTGATGTTTCTTGGTTATACGCGGAGCCAAACATCCAGCCCGTTGAACTTAAACGAGAGCATTTCAGCTTGAATTTCGGAGGATTCGCTGCACCTTTTGACTTTATGGAAAGAGAATGGGCTATTGGCGGTGGTTACAGGAATGTCTATGATATGATTATCGAATACAGTACTCCTGGTTTCGCCGGTTCTGAAAACTCAGTAATGCAGGATCGCGGGATCGACGCTGTAAGCGTTGCGATGGCTAATAAGGTGATGGAAGGGATTGGTGTCGGGCTAACGGTAAACGCCTATATCCGAAACAGCGAGTACAATTATTACCGGGGCGCCTCGGAACTATTCATCTCTACAGGGCAGGATACGAGCATAATAGACACGTGGTACAACTCAAACTCTCACTTCTCGGGGTTCAATCTCGATCTGGGGATTTCCGCCGATTTCGGCATGATAAAGGGTGGTGTTGTTATCCATACTCCCTATGACCTGAAACAGGACGGCAAACGGACATTGAACTTCATAATCCCTCCTGAGCCTATCGGTATCGTTGACCGCGTGGAATATACATATAACATGCCTCTTAGCTATTCCATCGGGATAGCTATCGTTCCCGAGGAGAACTTGACCCTGGCTTTTGATTTCGACAGCCGTCCGCTGTCAAAAGTCGACGTTCATACCGATTGGGAGCAAATTATTATTCCCGACAGCACCTTTAATCTTGGATGGGAGGATGTCAACCAGTTCAGAGTCGGCGCCGAGTATATTCTGGATGCCGATTTTGCGGATATCCCTGTGAGAGCCGGATTCAGAAACGAGCCATCTGTCGCTAAAGAAGTAAGAAGCGTTACTGTTGACAGTGTAGATATTGGGGATCAGGTTTCCACTAATATCTTCGCTTTCGGCACAGGCCTCTATTTTGAAAGGATTTGGTTCGACCTGGCGTACCAGTTTGGAAGCAGTTCATACAACAGCACCGTCGATTTAGGAACGGAAATGGGTTTCGAGATCAAGCGGGATTACAGCCGGCTGTTCATTTCGGCGGGCATGTACTTCTAATTATTCCGATTTGAACTCTCAGGCGAGTCCGGATATTGGATCGATTCCCGGGCTCGCTTTTCTTATAGAGTTAATGCCGATAATATATGACTAAATATCGCTTGCCGAAACGACGATATAATTGTAGATTGCACAGCCAGATTTGGAACAGAATTCGAGGTTAAGGAGTAGTTGGGATGAGTCCGGCAAGAAGGATTACAAAAAAGCAGATCAAAGAAGATAAACTTGTTACGACAGCCTTCAAGGCCAGCGAGTATATTCAGAAGAATCGGACGCCGTTTGTCATAGGAGGAGTGGGGGTGGCGGTCGTTTTTATCGCCATAGTGCTTATGATGTGGAGTGCTGATCGAAAGAAAAACGAGGCCACCACTCTTCTTGCCAGGGCGCACCTGGCATTCGATACGGGCCAGGTGGATGCTGGAATCGGCGATTTAAGAGCCCTGGCCGAGAACTACTCCGGAACGAGGCCCGCCGCGCGGGGGACCCTTTTATTGGCCAACTATTATTTTCAGGAGAAGAATTACACCGAGGCGCTCGACTATTATAACAAGATCATCGCGGGATATGATAAAGATAGGATGATGTTATCGAACGCGATCGCCGGGGCCGCTGCCTGCAAAGAGATCGATGGCGACAGGCTTGAGGCCGGGAGGCTTTATCAGGAGGCAGCCAGGATATTCCCGGATGAATTATGGGCGCCCGATAACCTGCTTAGAGCCGGCGTAAGTTTCGTGGCGGCGGGAGATACGGCATCGGCAAGAATAGCCTATAGCGAAATCGATAGTTCTTATGGGAATTCTATGCAGGCCAAAGAAGCGCGTCGATCGCTGGCGGAGATCAATTATTAGAACCATTCCAATCGGTAGATGCAGGCATATAAACCTGTGTTGAAATTAGCGTTTCTCTGGCATCAGCATCAGCCCTTTTATAAAGATCTCACGACGGGCTATTATCATTTGCCCTGGGTCAGGCTTCACGGCGTCAAGGATTACCTCGACATGGTGGAGATCCTGCGTCGCTTTCCGCGCATAAAGCAGACATTCAATATGGTCCCATCGCTGCTGGAGCAATTGGACGACTATGCCAGGGGGGTGGCTACCGATCCGCATCTCGAATTAAGTTTAAAAAAGGCGTCGGACCTGACAGATGAAGATAAACCAAAAATCCTGGAGCTGCATTTTCAGGCTAATTACGATCACATGATCCAACCGAACCGCAGATATAGACAGCTATTCAACGATCGGAGGAGGGCTTTAGACAGTTGGAAGGAGACCGATTGGCGCGATCTGCAATGTTTATCCAACCTGGCATGGATCGATCCGATATTCAAGAAAAGCGGCAGGCTTTTGGAGCTATCCGAAAAAGGGGAGAGGTATACCGAAGAGGAGAAGCAGGAAATTCTGTCCGAGCAGCGAAAGATAATCGGGAGGATAATCCCGGAGTTGAAGGAGATGATGACAACGGGGCAGATCGATGTTTCCACCAGCCCTTATTTCCATCCCATAATGCCCCTATTATATGATTCATCGATCGCGAAAGTTGCCATGCCGGATGTGGAGTTGCCGCAAAAAAGATTTCAGCATCCGGAGGACGTGCGGAAACAGGTGACCATGGCTATCGACCTTTACATCGAGCTTTTCGGTAAACGGCCGACAGGTATGTGGCCGTCAGAGGGCTCGGTCTCCGAGGATATTATCCCCCTGATCTCGAAAGAGGGTATCCAGTGGATCGCCACAGACGAGGAAATTCTAGCCCGCAGCTTGACTGATACTGGCGGAGTTGATAGACTGGTAACGTCCGGAGACCTGTACAGGAGTTATTGTTTCAGCAAGGAAGGGGCGTCGCTATCAATCTTCTTTCGCGATCATGCGCTGTCTGACAATATCGGGTTCGTTTATTCACAGTGGGATGCGGAAAGAGCCGCCGATGATTTTTTGACCAGGTTAGAGGCAATTCATAGAAACCTGATTTCTAAAAATATTAAAGATCCAATCGTATCGGTCATCCTCGACGGCGAAAACGCCTGGGAATATTATCCTAACGATGGTCACGATTTTTTAAACTCATTATACTCGAAAATTTCTGCGGCGGACTGGTTAGAGACGACGACCTTCAGCGAGTATCTATCCGATAAACCGGAGTCAGCGCAGCTTAAAAGACTCCATCCAGGCAGCTGGATCAATCACAATTTCGGTATCTGGATTGGGCACCGGGAAGACAATAAAGCCTGGGATCTGCTCTCAAAGGCGAGAGGCGAGCTTCTGGAATTTCAGAAATCGAACCCGGATTTCGACAAGGAAAAGCTCGAGAGAGCCTGGAGGGAAATTTATATAGCGGAGGGTTCCGATTGGTGCTGGTGGTTTGGCGATGATCACGTCGGGCCGAATAACGATGATTTCGATCGCCTGTTTCGCTCCCATCTAACCAATGTTTACAAACTCACTGACCGCGAACCGCCACCGGAACTTTTCGAACCTGTGCGTTCCAGATTCGAACCTGAATACCTGGCGGTCCCGATTGAATATATAACTCCCACCATCGATGGCATGTTGACTCATTACTTTGAATGGCAACAAGCTGGATTTTTCGACTGCTTAAAGGCCGGCTCAACCATGCATAGATCCGAGGTCGTAGTATCCGGCATCTGGTTCGGCTTCGATCAGGGGAAACTGTACATACGTGTTGACAGGGCTGCCGGTGTAGATAGTGAAAGATTCAGTCGGCTTACCTTTGAAATAGAATTTTTGAAGCCGAGAGAAGGCAGCCTCGTCATATCCGGCTCGCAGGCCAGGATGAATCTCGGTGACAGGGAGATACATGGCTTTAGTTATAAGCTGAAGGACCTGTTAGAAATTTCTCTTGAGCTCATAGAATTCAGGTTAAGACCGGAGGAAATAATCTCTTTCAGGCTTGAGGTCAAGGAGGAGGGTAGATTATTGGAGGTCTGGCCTCCATCGGAGGCCCTGCGGATTGAATTGCCGAAAGCGGGCTCCGATAAGATTCCCTGGATAATTTAGTAAGTAATTTGCTGATATTAGGATGAAGATATATGCCGCATCAGAATCCTATAAGATGTATTATGTAAACTGTGCATCCCGCCAGATTACTCTTTCCCTTGATCGGCTACCCTACTTGGCCACTATGTTTAGCAATTTTCCTTTTATGAAGATCCTTTTTAATACCCGTTTCCCGTCGAGATGTCGGGACACCTTTTCGTCCTTAACTGCTAATTTATAGAAATCATCTTCACTTATGCCGGTTGGGACGGTGAAGCTGGCGCGCAGTTTACCGTTTATCTGGACTACGATGGTGACGGTTTTCAATACCAAGGCGGATTCATCCCAATCAGGCCAACTCCGGTTAAATATACTGGATTTGCCGCCAACTACCTGCCATAGCTCCTCGGCCAGATGGGGCGCCATGGGTGCAAGAAGCAGTATGAGTTGGCGTAGAGCGAAATGGAAAAGATCCGATTCTGCCTGGCCGTCCTCATCGAATTTATATAGATGATTTAGAAACTCCATCATGGAGGCAACGGCGGTATTAAACTCAAGAGCGTCAATATCGTCGCTGACTCTTTTAATTGTTAGGTTCAAGCGATGGTTTAAGGTAGGATCTTTGTTGGTTAAATCAGAATAAGATAAAGACAGACGTTCCTTGATTCCGTCAGCGTTTTGAATTATCAATCGATAAACACGGGCTAAGAACCTGGCGACGCCATTAATGCCTGAGTCGTCCCAGTCGCCGCCGTGCTCGTAAGAGCCCATGAACATTAGATAGATTCGAAGAGTATCCGAGCCATACTGATCGAGGAAATGATCAGGATTGATGACGTTGCCCCTGGATTTGGAGATTTTGGCTCCACTGTTGGTTATGGTCCCTTGGTGGCGCAATTTCAGAAAGGGTTCATCGAAAGCGATTAACCCTATATCGTGCAAGAACATACAGAAATAACGCGCATACATAAGATGCATTACGGCATGCTCGGCCCCGCCAATATACATATCCACAGGAAGCCATTTCTCAACCAGATTCGGGTTCCAGGGGCCATCTTCGTATTCGGGGTCGACATAACGGAGAAAATACCATGAGGAATCAACAAAAGTGTCCATGGTCTCTGTCTCTCGTTCGGCCTCTCCCCCGCATTTCGGGCATCTGGCATTTGCGAATTCGGATACTCTTGCCAATGGCGATTTACCGTTATCCATAGGCCTAAAATCGTCGATTTCCGGCAACAAGACCGGCAGATCTTCTTCAGGGATCGCTACATCGCCGCATTTCGGACATCGGATAATAGGAATTGGCGTTCCCCAATACCTCTGACGTGAAATAAGCCAGTCCCTGAGCTTGAAAGTGACCTTAAAGTCCCCTGCGTCTTTTTTCTTGAGTTTTTCAGTCACTTTTATAATACCATCCTCAGAGCTTAGATTATCGAATTCGCCGGAGTTAACCATGGCTCCGTGGTCGACATAGGCCCTGGAATCGAGATCGGCCTCAGATTCGTCGGAAGGTTTTATCACCTGTTTGATTTCTAATCCGAATTTCCTGGCAAACTCCCAATCCCGCTGATCATGCCCTGGCACGGCCATAACCGCGCCAGTGCCGTATGAGAGCAGAACATAATCAGCGATCCAGATGGGGACGCGGACATCGTTAATCGGATTTACGCAATAGCTCCCGGTAAAGACGCCGGTTTTCTCTTTGGTGGTTGAAAGCCTCTCGATTTCGGAGAGACTGCGGCTTTGATCGATATAAGCATCGACGTTGTTTTTGTGCTGGGGCGTAGTGAATTTCGCCACCAGCGGATGCTCTGGTGCCAGAACCAGGTAGGTTACGCCAAATAGGGTATCGGCCCTGGTTGTGAAGGCAGGGATCTTCTCCCCCGTCTTTTCTTCCGCGAAGACGATCTCGGTGCCCTCGGAGCGACCGATCCAGTTTCTCTGCATGCCGATTGTTTTCTCGGGCCAGTCGAGTTTATTGAGTCCGGCCAGCAAGCGATCGGCGTATTCTGTTATCCTCAAAAACCATTGTTTCAGATTTCGCCTGGTTATTCGGGCATCGCATCGCTCGCATTTGCCATCGATAACCTGCTCATTGGCCAGCACAGTCATGCAGCATGGGCACCAGTTAACCGGGGCTTCTTTGCGGACTGCCATACCACGTTCAAAGAATTTCAAGAAAAGCCATTGAGTCCACTTATAATAGCGGGGGTCGCTTGTTGCCAGTTCTCTGGACCAATCGTACATGGCTCCTATCTGCTTGAGCTGTTTTCGTATGATATCGATATTCTCCGCGGTAGAGATGATTGGGTTTATCCCTGTCTTGACGGCGTAGTTTTCGGCGGGCAAACCGAAAGAATCGAATCCCATCGGTTCGAATATATTATATCCTTCCATCTTCTTCTTGCGGCTCCATGTGTCTGCGGGGCCGAAATTATACCAGTGGCCGATGTGAAGCTTTTCACCTGACGGATATGAGAACATCACGAGGGAATAGAGCTTTTTTTCGGAATTTGAGAAATCAGTCGTATGCAGATTATTCTCTTCCCAGTATTTTCGCCATCTGGCCTCGATTTCATTGAATGGATACGAACCGGAAGCCGCAGGCCTTGTATTAATATTGGACATTAGCCAACTCGCTCTTTTAATGCCTCTTATCCCGTATCATCCAGTTGATTGTCCCGGCGGTGATTGAGATTAGTATCGATGCCAGCACAGCCGCGCCGAAGCTGCTTATCTCGAATCCCGGAACCAGGATTGCGATCAGGTAAAGAATCAGCCCATTGATAATGAATAAAAACAGACCGAAGCTTAATATGTTTATCGGCAGAGTAAGAATTATGAGAAGCGGCCTGAGAACGGAGTTGAATATGCCCAGAAGCAGCGCTGTGACTATTAGCGCGCCCGGATCGCTGACCTCTGCCCAGGGCAGTATCTTAACGACTACGAGAACGGCCGCGCTGGTAATTAGCATCCTGATTAAGAATCGCTTAAAAGAAAGATTATTCATCGAGAGTTCCCTCGTGAAGCAATAATTTTCTAACTCTCATGATTATACCACCCCGGTTAATAGACGGCAATATTGGATTCACTCTCGAAAGCCTTATGGAATGCTTCGTTTACTCCAGAGCGGAATATATATTGCCCTTTACCGGGCCGAGAGTGACCGCTGAAAATTCATTATTCTGAAAAATCTCACCAGCGATTTCTGTGACCTCTTCAGGCTTGACTATGTCTATGTTGGTAACCGTTTCATCCAGGCTGATATAACGATTGGCCAGAAGCTCGTGCTTGGCCAGACGGGTCATCCTGTTGGAGGTGTTCTCCAATCCCAGCATGAGGTTTCCCTTCAACTGCTCTTTAGCTTTTTCGATTTCCATCCTGGATAATTTGCTGCCGGTGATATCGTCTATTTCCTTTCTGACCGCCGCCAACGCCTTCTTGACATTTTTTCTACTTGTACCAAGATAGATGCCAAAAATGCCGTTGTCTGCAAAGAAATCGAGGTATGAAAAGACGTTATAAACCAGGCCCAGATCCTCCCTTAAACGCTGAAAGAGTCTCGATGACATCCCTCCGCCCAGGATTGAGTTCAGTAGCAATAAAGCCGTTCTCGATTTGTGGGTGAACTCTCTGGCTGGCAGGCCAAGGCAGACGTGCGTCTGGTTGGTTTTTCTCCTGCAGATTTTCCGATTTGGCTTGAATGTCGGTTTCTTTCGACCATCGGGAGAGTCGGGCAGAATTCTCGGATCGACATATTTATTGGTTAGCTGTACCAGGCGTTTATGCTGCAGATTTCCGCAGGCTGCGACAATGATTTTATTCGGACTATAAGACCTTCCCATATACCGGAGGACCTTCGAGCGATTCATGCCCATCACGGTGCCTCTACTGCCCAGTATAGAGCGACCGAGAGGGTGGCTGCCAAATATGGCGCCGGCAAACAGATCATGAATCAGGTCGCCGGGGGAATCCTCAATGTCGCGGATTTCCTCTAAAACCACCTTCTTTTCTTTTTCGATGTCGGAATTCTCGAAAATGGGATTGCTTGTCAGATCGAATAATATCTCCACCGCTTTTCCGAGATGCTCATCGAGGAATTTAGCGTAGTAGCAGGTCTGCTCCCTACCGGTGAAAGCGTTAAGCACGCCGCCAACAGATTCAAGGCAGGAGGCGATCTCGGATGCGCTTCTTGTTTGAGTTCCCTTGAAGACCATATGCTCGATGAAATGCGATATCCCGGACGATTGATTCGGTTCGTCCCTTGAACCGACATCAATCCATAAGCCGAGCGATACAGAGCGGACATACGGTATCGTCTCCGTTATAACCTTGACGCCGTTGGGCAGAATTGTCTTTTGATAGGTTGCCGACTCGATGGCCTTCACAAATTATCTCCGTGAACGGTTCGGTCGCCCGGGTTTGGCGTTGCTTTCGTAACCGGATTTTGGCAGGAGAGCCTTTCTGGAAAGACGCACCTTACCTTCTTCATCGATATTGATTACCTTGACCTTGATTTCATCGCCGATATTTATGACATCCTCTACCCTGGCGATCCGATAATTGTCGATTTCCGAAATGTGCAGAAGGCCGTCGACGTTCGGCAAAATCCCCACAAATGCTCCGAAGGCGGTAATCCGTTTTACCTTGCCCGTATAGATTTTTCCGATCTCGGGTTCTTCAGTAAGCTCGAGAACCTTATCGCGTGCCGCTTCGCCGGCGAGCTGATCCACGGAAGCGATAATCACAGTGCCGTCATCATCGATATCGATCTTGGCACCGGTGGCTTCGATAATGCCTCTGATGATCTTGCCGCCCGGGCCGATTATATCCCCGATCTTGTCAACGGGAACCTTGAGAGTGATGATCCTCGGAGCGTATGGCGAGAGCTCACCGCGAGGTTTCGATATCGCCTCACACATCTTGCCGATTACGAAAAGCCGCGCCCTGTGCGCCTGTTCTAAGGCCTTTGCCATAATGTCCAGGGTGAGACCGGAGATCTTGATATCCATCTGGAAGCCGGTGATGCCGTCAGCCGTGCCGGCTACTTTGAAATCCATATCCCCCAGATGGTCCTCTATGCCGAGTATGTCGGTCAGGATGGCGATCCGATCCTCCTCCTTGATCAGCCCCATAGCGATCCCCGCTACCGGAGCCTTGATGGGCACGCCGGCATCCATCAGGCTAAGGGAGCCGCCGCATACGGTTGCCATAGAGGATGAGCCGTTCGATTCCAGAATGTCGGAAACGATTCTAATTGTATAGGGAAAATTCTCCTCCGCGGGTATGACCGGTTCCAAAGAGCGCTCTGCAAGCGCTCCGTGGCCTATCTCGCGCCTTCCCGGCCCCCGTATCGGCCGGACTTCGCCGACGGAATACGGTGGGAAGTTATAGTGGAGCATGAAACTCTTAAACGACTCACCGAGAAGATCATCGATCTTCTGTTCATCTATCTTCGTTCCCAGAGTAAGCACGACCAGGGCCTGAGTCTGCCCTCTGGTAAACAGGGATGAACCGTGAGTCCTGGGGAGCATTCCGATCTCTATCGAAATATCCCGAACATCCTCAAGAGCGCGGCCATCGGAACGGATACTCTCACTCAGAATCATCTTCCTGAGATCTTCTTTTTCGATTTTTTCGATGACGGCCTTTATGGCTGTGTCAGATTCGGGGAATTTCTCGGATAAAGCCTCGATGGTTTCGGCCTTGATGTTGTTCACGGCTTCGCTACGATCGGCCTTCTCTCTTCTCCTGTTAGCCTGTTTGATCCTATCCTCGGCCATCCCGGTTACTGCGGCGATTAGCTCGGGATCGAACTCGACCTGCTGAACTTCCAGTTTCGGCTTACCCAATCTGGTTTTCATTTCTTCAATGATGTCGGCGATTTTTTTAATCTTCTCATGTCCAAAAGCCAGGGCATCGAGCATTTCTTTTTCAGTGATTTCCTGCGCGCCGCCTTCCACCATGTTGATAAATTCGGAGGTACCGGCTATGGCGATATTCATATCGGATCGTTCCAGATCCGAAAACTGTGGGAAATCCACAAACTTACCATCGATCCTGCCGACCCTGACGGCTCCTATGGGAGCGAAGAAAGGAATTGAGGAGATCGACAAGGCCGTGGAGGCTCCGATAATCCCGAGGACGTCACCGTCGTTTTCCTGGTCAGAGGAGAGAACCTGTATCATGACCTGCACCTCATCGGTGAAACCGTCGGGGAAAAGCGGTCTCAACGGTCTATCGCACAGGCGAGCTGAAAGGATCTCTTTTTCGCTGGGTCTTCCCTCCCGCTTAAAAAACCCGCCCGGTATTTTCCCGGCGGCGTATGATTTCTCCCTGTAATCCACCGATAACGGGAAGAAATCACGTTCCTGCTGTGAGGGCGCGTTGGTAACGGTCGCGAGAACCATAGTATCTCCGAGGCGGACAAGCGCCGAGGCACCGGCCTGTTTGGCCACCCGGCCCGTTTCGATTGTTATTACGCGACCATCATCTAATTGAAACTCAAAAACTTCCAAAGTCTATCCTCCGCCAATGCGATTTGTTATTTCCTCAGATCGAGGTTTTCAATCAAAGCCCTGTAAGCTTCCAGATCGTTTGTCTTCAAATATTCCAGAAGCCGGCGCCGTTTTCCAACCATCTTCAAGAGCCCGTACCGAGAATGAAGGTCTTTCTTGTGAGCTTTCAGGTGCTCGGTCAACTCCTCGATCCGTGTTGTCAGAAGGGCCACCTGTACCTCGACAGAACCCGTATCGGTATCATGCAACCGATATTGGCCGACTAATTTCTGTTTCTTATCTTTCGCCAGAGCCAATTAACTGCCTCCTTATCCGAACCTCTTTTTTATTTCCATTTCGTCACTTTTCATTTTTTCAGCGAGTTTTTCGGACGATTCGAATTTCGCCGGCGGTCTGATAAACTCTTTTAACTCCAAAAGGATCTTATCGGATTCGACCCGACCGGAAAAATCGAAAAGATTTATCTCCACAGAAAGCGCCGTATCGCCAAAAGTCAAACGCCCGCCGATGTAGGCCATACCGTCGAATTCGCTGTCGTCGAACCGCGCCCGGGCGGCATAAACTCCTTCTTTTGGTAAGAGTTTCACGGGAGGTACGGCAAGATTGATGGTCGGGAAGCCGAGTGTTTTACCGACGCCATGCCCCTTGATGATTTTGCCGGAAATCAAGTAATTATATCCCAGGATGTCTCTGGCCTTCCGGTAATCGCCCGATTTTAATTCTTTTCTAATGACAGTTGATTTCACGGTCCGACCGTCGACCTTAAATTCGGGCACCACGGTGAAATGAAAACCCTCGGTTCTTGCCATTTTTTCCAGAAGCGCGCTATTGCCGGCGCGATCCTTCCCAAAACCGTGATCGTATCCTATAACCAGAGCCTTCATACCGAGTCTTTTGATCAAGATTTCCCGAACGAAATCCTCCGGCGGGTAAGAAGCAAGCTGTCGATTAAAATCCAGGACTATAACAATCCCGATTCCCGCAGCGCGCAGAAGCTCAAGTTTTTCATCCAGCGTCGTCAGGATCTCCGTCGGCCCTCTTTTGCCAAGCACCATTTGCGGATGCGGGTGAAAGGTCACCAATACCGATCTGAGATTCATACTCTTGCTTTTTTCCAGCAAGACCTCAACGATCCTCTTATGTCCCAGGTGCACGCCATCGAAAGTGCCGATGGTTGTGGCGGCATTGGAAAGGCTCGTTGATTCCAGTTTATCAAGCCCTGAGATGACCTTCATCAATCACCCTCACATAGGTTCCCATAATTTCAGAGGGGCCAAGCCTGTCGATTGCCCTCCAGAGCATATTCAGCCTGGCCAGCGCCAGGACGTTATCGTCAGGCCCCAGCAGCATCGAAAGAATATCCCCGTCGCCGGAGTAATTGCTTTCCGCTATATATTTCTTCACCAGCGGGCGGCCGGTGAGCACGGCGCCGTAATATTGAGGTTTAATATGTATGGCCGGATTCATCGGCAGCGCATCTTTGAGAGGTCTTATAATCCGGGATAGATCGTCCGTTCTGGAGACCTCTTCAGGTGTCAAAGCGGCCGAGACATGAAAGTGACCGACCTTGAGACGGCGAAGGTTTTTGAGATGGGCGCCGCATCCCGCTATCTCTCCCATCTGGTGTGCCATACTTCTTACATAGGTTCCGGGGGAGCATGAGATATCGAGGGCGACCTCCGGCCAATCGAATTCTACAATCTCGATACTATCGATTTTTACCATCTTATGGCGAGGAGTTATAGTCTTACCCTTTCTCGCCAGTTTGTACAGCGGGACCCCATCTCTTTTGGCGGCCGAAAATGGCGGGACGACTTGTTCGATCTCGCCAAGAAAGCCCTGTAGTATCCTTTCAAAGTCAGCTCTCTTCAGGTCTCCGGGTTCGGCGCGGGATACGGTTTTCCCTTCTGCGTCAAATGTATCGGTTGCAGCCCCGAATGCAAACCTAGCGACGTATCGTTTGGGCATATAAGTAAGGAAGCTGGAAAATTTAGTTCCTTTGCCTATAAGCATCAGCATCAACCCCGTGGCATTAGGATCGAGGATACCGGTATGGCCTACACGCCTGATCTTCAACTGACCGCGAAGAAAATCGACGACATCGTGAGATGTCATTCCGGCCGGCTTGTCTATGAGCATAATGCCGTCTCTAATCGCCAATTACGAACTCCTTCGCTTTAGAGATCACTCGGTTGACGATGCTGTTCAGTTGGCCCCGTTGCGTGAACCCCGCGGCATTAGTATGCCCTCCCCCATTGAACGTCCTGGCGAATGCAGCCGCATCAAAGCCGTTCTGCGAGCGAACCGAAACCTTGACTATATCATCAGAGACCTCTTTAAATAAGATGCCCAGCATGATTCCGGAAATCGCCAGAGTGAAATCTACGAACCCCTCTGAGTTTTCCAGCTCGGCGCTCGATCTATTTAGATCATCAAGGGTGACCGTCACGTAGCCGATTCTGCCATCAGCTTCGAGCTTCAGGCTGGCGAGAGTATTACCCAGCAGGCGGATCGTTTCCGGGGAGAAGTTGTTAAAGAGGCGGTCAGATATTAACTTGGGATCGGCGCCCCGCTGGATCAATTCGGAGGCGACCTTCATCCCCCGGGCGGTAGTCGATCTGAAGCGAAAACCGCCGGTATCGGCAGCGATGGCGGCATACAATTGCCTGGCAATCTCCGGATTAATCTCATATCCACCCGATTTCAGTATGAAGTAAACGATCTCGCCGGCGGCGGAGCCTTCGGAATCTACCAGATTGATATCGGCGTATTGAGAATTATCGGGGTGATGATCTATATTAATCGTAATTGCCGATTCGGGGATCAGGTCTCGGACGAAACCTATTCTTTCCAACGACGGGCATTCAATTATGAACACGACCCGGGGCTCAAATTCAATGTCTTCGGGTCGAGACTTGATGACGCCCTCGGGATCGAGGAAATTGTATTTGGCTGGTATGACACCCTGGTTGACTATTACAATTTCCTTACCGTTGTCTCTTAATGCGTGATAAAGTCCCATCTGCGACCCAATCGAATCTCCGTCGGGATCCATGTGGGAAGTTATCAGAAATTTATTATTCTTTTCTATAGTCGAGAGTATTCGATCTATTTCAATTATCGTTTTCACGTTTTTTTGATTCCTTCAGGAGTTCGTTTATCCGCAGCACATGATCAGTGGAGCCATCGTATTTAAATAATAGCTCGGGGATGCGTCTTATCCTCATCCTGTTTCCGAGCATTTTTCTGATTATGCCGTTGTGGCGCTTTAGAAAATCGAGGCTTTCCTCGACAGCCTTTTCTTTGCCCAATACCGAAAAGAATACCTTGGCGTATTTTAAATCTTTCGTTATCTCGACCCTGGTGAAGGTCAGCATATAAGGGATGCTGTCCTTCAGATCCTCCGCGATCACAGCGGCCAGGTCCCTGACCATCTGGCTTTGCAGCCTGTCAACTCTGGAGAAATCCATTTTAGCGCCACTCCAATTCGCAATGGGTCATGATGGCGTCTTTAAGATTACTCATAATATCCTGTATTCTCGAAAGAACGCCGTTTGCATAAGATGAATCCTCCGATATAACCGCCACGCCCAGCCTGGCGGATCGCCAGATGTCCTGATCTCCTATTTCGGCAACGGAGACATTGAATCCGTTCCGAAGTCTATCCTTTACGCTCTTGATGACTCGCCTTTTATCCTTGAGGGAATTGGCCTGAGGTATGGAAAGAGCTATTTTCAGGACGGCCACCACCATTCAATTTTCTTCCGGTTCGAGCCGCCGAGCCTCTTCCACTTCTTCAAAAACCTTTATGATATCACCCTCCTGCAGATCGGAGAGCGTTTCGATCGCGATACCACATTCATAACCGGCGGACACCTCTTTTACGTCTTCCTTAAAGCGTTTAAGCGAAGATACTTTTCCCTCTCCAATCTGAACATCGTTGCGGTAGACTTCTGCCAGCGCGCCTCTCTTGACGCTGCCAGTCTTCACAAAACTTCCCGCAATGAATCCCAGCCTGGGTATTTTGAACAGTTGCCTTACCTCGGCCTCCCCAACATCTACTTTTATGATTTCCGGCGCCAGCAGGCCTTCGAGTGCAGCCTTAATGTCGGAAACGACTTCATAGATGATCTTATATAGCCGAATATCTACTTTTTCCCTTGCTGCAAGCTCTGCGGCCCTTGACTCAGGGCGGACATGGAAGCCAATCACGATAGCCTGAGAGGCAGCGGCTAACAGCACATCCGACTCCGATATGGCACCGACGCTCCTGTGGATCACGTTTATTTTTACCTCGGCGTGCTGGATTCCAGCCAGAGTATCGGAAAGCGCCTCGACCGAACCGTCTACGTCGCCCTTAATTATGAGATTAAGATCCCTTATCTCACCTTCCTTTATCCTATCATATATTTCGGTCAACGTGAATCTCCTAAGATGACGGAAATCCCTTTCGCGTTTCAGCCTGAATCTTTTCCGGGCGACTTCCCTTGCTTCACTTTCACCATCTACCACCGTGAAAGAGTCGCCGGCCTGGGGCACTCCACCCGAGCCGAGAATTCTGACCGGAGTCGACGGCGGCACTTCACTCACGGTATTTCCTCTTTCATTGAGCAGGGCTCGCACGCGGCCATAGTAAGTGCCGGTCACAAATGAATCCCCAACCCGGAGCGTGCCTTTTTGTATAAGGACGGTGCAAACCGGACCTTTGCCGCGGTCGAGATTAGCCTCGATGATGACGCCGCGAGCATTTCTATGGGGATTGGCATTAAGATCCATTATGCCGGCCTGAAGCAAAATCATTTCCAGCAGTTTATCAATTCCCTGACCCGTTTTGGCGGAGATTTCAACAATCACGGTTTTGCCTCCCCATTCCTCCGGGATGAGATTATGTTTGGAGAGCTGTTCTTTTATCTTATCTACGTTGGCGGTCGGGAGATCTATTTTATTTATGGCGACCATGATTGGAACGCCCGCAGCCCGGGCATGATCGATAGCTTCGACAGTCTGGGGCATCACGGCGTCGTCAGCGGCCACCACCAGAATAACAATATCGGTAACATGGGCGCCACGGGCTCTCATGGATGAGAACGCCTGATGGCCGGGCGTATCCAGGAAAGTTATTTTGCCTCCGGGAAGCTCAACTTCGTAGGCGCCGATGTGCTGGGTGATGCCGCCCGACTCGCCGGCGATGATATTTGATTCGCGTATATGGTCCAGGAGCGAAGTCTTTCCGTGATCCACGTGCCCCATAATTGTTACTACGGAAGGACGGCTTTCCATCTCGGCGGCGTCGTCTATATCTTTTTCTTCTTCTCCGACGAGCTTGGATTCCTCCACACCGAAACCGAACTCCAGCGCCAGGGTTCCGATGGTATCCATATCGAGCCGCTGATTGATAGTCGCCATCATACCCAGTTCCATGCACTTGGCTACGAGAACGGCAGGTTTTACCTCTATTAGACCTGCCAGCTCAGAGACGGTCATAAACTCAGTTACCTTCAAAATTTTTGTATCGGCGTTTTCGGCAGCGGCCACCCCGATCTTCCCATCCGGCCTTCTATATCTTTTGCGTTTGGCGGGATCGAGGCTTGACATGGTTTTCTTGAAACTGGCGCGAACGGCCTTTATATCGACGACGCGTTCTTTTTTCTTCCTGCGC
>CBEWDL010000001.1:0-73777 GCA_965555375.1 uncultured bacterium | reverse complement strand
CCAGCGACACGGCCAAAATACTTATTCCGGAGGATTTCCCTGCGAGGACCTATCTTTTCATTATTTCATAAACAAAAATGAAGGAAACCCTTAAACCTATTCAACGGTGAGATTCCTGACTGGTTTGCCTTGAGACTTCATGCAATTAAATAACGAATTATCTTGTTGAATGATTGCGGGAGTTTACCGCCGGCCACAAAAATACAGATAACCAGGTCGCAGATGATCTGTCTGTTGTCTTCGATCACAAAGACTGACGAATCTACAGGAAATCCACGGGAAGATCTTATGGATATCAGTTCCCCGGTTTGATAAATGGTGCTAAAAAAATCGTCTGAAAACACATATTGACTGTTTCATGGCATAAGTAGACCTAAATAGCCTAAAAAACCAACATAAATTGATTTTATCAAAAATAATCTTGACATTTCCCTATGGATAGGTTTTTTTCGCCCTGATTGATTATAGTGAAATTAGTCACAAATGGGGTTGCAGGGAATGATTGATGATTACTCGATAATAGGCATATTCCTTCTGGTTGGGGTTGGTTTTGTCCTGATAACCTTCTTAATCGCCAAGCTGCTCCGTCCTCACCGTCCCGACAGGGTAAAGCTGCAGAGTTACGAGTGCGGCGAGGCGGCCATGGGTTCCTCGTGGATACAATACAATGTGGGCTACTATATCTTCGCCTTAATCTTTGTTATTTTCGATGTCGAGGTTGTATTTCTCTTCCCCTGGGCCGTAGCTTTTAAGAAATTGGGCTTATTCGCGCTAATAGAGATGTTCATATTCCTGGCGATCCTGATATTCGGTTTAATTTATGCCTGGCGAAAAGGAGCGCTTAAATGGGTTTGATAGAAAAAGCTCCGGCCTATATCGAAAGATTGCCAGGGGGCGGCATCGTGACCACAACCATGGATTGGGTATTTAATCAATCCCGGGCATCGTCGCTCTGGTATATGCTCTTTGGCCTGGCATGTTGCGCCATAGAGATGATGGCTACCGGCGCCTCAAGATATGATTTCGACCGTTTCGGCATGATATTCAGGGCTTCACCCAGGCAGGCAGACCTGATGTTTGTCGCCGGCACCGTGACTCACAAAATGGCCAGGAGGGTCAAGCTCCTATATGAACAGATGGCCGAACCTCGCTATGTGATCGCCATGGGCGGCTGCGCCTGCAACGGAGGACCCTTCTACTATGACTGCTACTCCGTCTTAAAAGGAATAGATCAGATCATTCCGGTTGATGTTTACATTCCCGGTTGCCCTCCACGACCGGAATCGCTCATGGAGGGTTGCCTGAAGCTTCAGCAGAAAATCAAAAAGGAAAAACTGTCGGACTGGGCATCTGACAGGAAAAAGGCTTAACTCTCAGAGCCTGCCAGCCACAAGGATGTCTCGCACGGGCAATGACTAAAGAAGAAATAATCAACAGATTCAAAGATAAATTCGGACCGGATATCGAAATTTCGGAGATCGACCAGCCCGAGCCGTATTTGTATATCTCAAAACAGAAATTTCACGAGTTCTGCGAACTCGCTAAGAGTGATCCCCAACTCGATTTCGATTTCCTCTTCCAGTTGGGCGGAGTCCATTATCCCGATGACCGCTTCGAGGTAGTGCTATGTCTGGCCTCGCATGAGAAAAATCATAGAGCTGTAGTCAAAGTAAAACTCGATAAAGATAACCCGGAGATTGAAACGGTCTCCGATGTCTGGCAGGCGGCCAACTGGTTCGAGCGGGAAGCCATGGAGCTTTTCGGAATAAAATTTACAGATCACCCTGATCCACGTCCTCTGCTTTTGTATGAGGATTGGGATTACGGTTATCCCATGAGAAAAGGCTGGACCGGGCCGGACTTCATCCCCATGCCTGAAAAATAAGATATGGACTCCACAGTGAATCAAAAAGGTCTTCGGGAAGAAGAATTTCTCATTAACATGGGGCCCCAGCATCCCTCGACCCACGGCGTGCTGCGTCTGGTTCTTAAAATGGAAGGCGAATACATAAGGGAACTCACACCGCACGTGGGATTTCTCCATCGCTCCATTGAAAAGATCGCCGAAAACCGTACCTATAATCAGTTCATGCCTTTTACGGATCGTATCGACTATTGCGCATCCATGCCCTCGAATCTGGCCTGGGCGGTAGCCATAGAAAAGCTGGCCGGAATCGAGGTGCCGGAGAGGGCCGAATATCTTCGCGTCATTATGGTCGAGCTAAACAGGATAGCGTCGCACCTTATCTGGCTCGGCTGCATGTCCCTCGACCTGGGGGCGGTGACTCCTTTCCTTTACGCGTTCCGCGAGCGGGAATGGATTCTGGATCTTTTCGAGATGACCTGCGGTCAGAGGTTAACCTACCATTATATAAGGATAGGCGGAGTCTCAAGAGATATCCCGCCCCAATTCGAAAAATCCTGCCGGGAGTTTCTAAAAGATTTCCGCAAAAAGGTGGACGACTACGAGGCAATCCTGACTGAAAACCCCATCTTTCTGAGTCGCACTAAAGGCGTCGGTATCCTGCCTCTGGATCTGGCGAAGGATCTCGGCGCTTCAGGCCCCACAATCCGCGGCTCGTATTGCAAGTGGGATATTAGAAAGGCTGAGCCATATTCCATTTACGACAGGTTCGATTTTGACATCCCCAGCGGCAAGAACGGCGACGTCTGGGATAGATATATGGTTCGGATCGAGGAGTTCAGGCAATCGTGCAGGATTATCGAGCAGGCGCTTGATGGTTTGCCTGAAGGTGATACGGTTCGGGCGAAGCTGCCCGCCGTATTCAGGGCGCCGGCCGGAGAGGTTTTTTCGCGCATCGAGGCTCCTCGAGGGGAGATGGGCTATTATGTTGTTTCCACCGGCGATAAAAAACCGTATCGCGTCAAGATCAGAACCGCCTCTTATGGCAACCTGCAGGTCCTCGGGCCGATATCAATCGGGTTTAAAATTGCCGATCTGGTAGCCATATTCGGCTCGATCGACGTTATCCTTCCGGAGGTCGATCGCTGATGCTGGAGTTGGATAATCTTCTTTTAAATATATACGATTTACTCGCCACCTGGTTTGCCAGCCTGGGTATTCCCATTGTCTGGCTCGATCTATTGGTAATGGTTTTCGCCGGCCTGGTCATAATTGGCGTTCTTGCGCTTCTGGCGCTTTTTTTGGTCTGGTGGGAAAGGAAAGTTTCCGCTCACTTCCAGGATCGGCTCGGCCCGATGCGCACCGGCCCACATGGAGTCCTGCAAACTCTGGCCGATGGCATCAAGCTTCTTCAAAAGGAGGATATAGTCCCCGACGTGGCCGATAAAAAAGTCTATTTCTGGGCGCCCGTGGTGGTATTCGCGACCGCGTTTATGGCCTATATTGTCATTCCCTTCGGGAAGGGCCTCATTGCCCGCGATCTCAACATCGGCATAATATATATTCTGGCTATAACATCATTTACTGTCATTTCGCTGTTGATGGCGGGATGGGCATCCAATAACAAGTATGCGTTACTGGGCGGCATGAGATCGGCGGCTCAGATCGTTTCCTATGAGGTGCCCCTTACGATCTCAGTCATGGGCGCCATAATGCTCGCCGGCTCGCTGTCCATGGTGGACATTGTCGAGGCGCAGGGCCCGTATTTCTGGCGATGGTTCTGGCTTCCGCAGATTCTGGGATTCGGGATCTATTTCGTAGCCTCCGTAGCGGAAGTCAATAGAACGCCATTCGATCTGCCGGAGGCCGAGCAGGAATTGGTGGCCGGATTCAATGTCGAATACTCGGGAATGAAATTCGCCATGTTTTTCCTGGCGGAATTTGTGAATATGTTTACCGTCTCTGCCGTGGCTACCACGCTCTTTTTGGGCGGGTGGCAGCCGCCTCTGCCGGGATTATCTTTCATACCGAGCTGGATCTGGTTTTTCGGCAAAACTCTGTTTTTGGTCTTCGTGCTGATGTGGTTCAGGTGGACTTATCCCCGGCTGCGCGTCGATCAACTCATGAGTTTTGCCTGGAAGTTTTTGCTGCCCCTGGCGTTTGCCAATCTCATTTTAACCGGATTGGGAGTTTATCTCTTTAAATAATATGAGCGCGATCAAAGACACTGTCAAAGGATTCTGGAACTTGCTGGTTGGCCTGAAAACGACCGGCAAATATCTTCCCAAAAAATCCGTTACTCTTCAATACCCGGATGAGCGCTGGATCATGCCGGAACGCTCGCGAGGCGTGGTCGTCCTGTTATCCGATCCGGAGACCGGCGAACTCAATTGTAACGCCTGTCTGGTGTGCATGAAACAGTGCCCTGTCAACGCCATATATGTAGAACAGGTAAAAGATCCGGAAACCAAGAAGAGATATCCCGGCGAATTCAAAATAGACAATACGATCTGCTGTTTTTGCGGGATCTGCGAGGAGGTCTGCAATTTTGACAGTATCAAGCTCACCGGCAAATACGAGTTCTCCGTTTTTAACAAGCAGGAGCTGATTTACGATAAGGACAGGCTCCAGGAAATAGGCCGCGACGTCAAATACGAGCCAAAGAAAAAGAAAAAACGCGAAGCAAAGCCAGCCGAATCATCAACGGATACTGCCGAGTCGACCCTGGAAGCCAAACCGTTAAATCCCGACCGGGATACGCCCCGGGATGAGGAGGAGGGAGTCTCTTGAGCCTGTTCCTATTCTATCTTCTTGCCGGAGTGATCCTCGTTTGTGCCATCCTGGTTGTCACTCTTCGTAACGTATTCCATTCCGCGCTGTTTCTCGTCTTAACCTTCTTCTTCGTGGCGGGAATATATTTGATGTTAAAAGCGGAATTCCTCGCCGCGGTCCAGGTGCTCATCTATGTCGGAGCAGTTACAATACTTATCCTGTTCGCCATCATGTTAACTTATCAGATACAATCAAGATCGATCCGGCAGGTAAACGAACTGGTAATTCCTGCGTTCATCATAGCCGGCCTTTTCTTTGTCCTGGCCGTAATAGCCATGGTCAGAACCTTCGGTGATACCCCTCCCGCTCCCGGGAATACGGGATCATGGACAGCGTCCATCGAGGCTTCAGATTTGCTCACAGACGGCATGCAGTGGCATTGGACTGCCAATATCAGAGATACGCTGGGAGAAAGTTTTGGCGCCGTGGGGCGCATTAACATTATAAACGATGAGTTGGGGCAGACCCAGTTCGCAGAACCGGCGCCGGAACCGGCTGGGGGCAACGGATACATACTCTCGGCCAGCCCGGCTTTCTCCACCCAGCAAACCGTCTTTTCAGACGAGCAGAGCATCTATCTAAAAATCTGGAGCGAGAAGGTCAGCTACGATGCAATATCCAATGCGATCTGGATTTTATCAAGCCATAATAATGATGAGCAGAAAATCACCATAAAGCTTTCCAACAGTAACACTGAGACTATCGGGCGGCTGTTGATGTCGAAATTCGTATTGCCGTTCGAGGTGGTTTCGGTTCTTTTGCTGGCAGCCCTTATGGGCGCCATAGTTATTGCCAGGAAGGATAGTTAGAATGCCTGGATTGACACATTATCTGATACTCTCATCCGCAATGTTCTGCATCGGGATATTCGGCCTGTTGACGCGTCGCAACGCTGTGGGCGTTTTGATGTCCATCGAGCTTATGTTTAATGCGGTCAATATAAATTTTGTGGCATTCTCGAGATTTTTGACACCGGAGGCGATCACAGGTCAAATCTTTGCGATATTCATAATAACGATCGCCGCCGCAGAGGCCTCCGTGGGCCTGGCTATTGTCATATTGTTATACAGGAATTTCCGCGGCATCGAGGTGGACAAAATCAACTTCATGAAATGGTAAGATTATGATATCGGTCAACTTAAATACCCGAAGCTGGAAACATCTTGTATGGATCTTTGATTTATGCATGCTCCTTTTCGGTCTCCCACTCTTATTCGTAAACCTGTTCAAGGTGCCCATCGATCTGTACTATCTGATATTCCTTCTTTCTACCGCGGGTTTTCTCCTGTATTACAAAAAGTCCTCATCGCTCAAAGCCAGGGCTTCTCTGAAATCCGGCTGGGCTCTGGGATTCATACTGGCCGTCTTTTTCGGGTTTGGATTTATCTCGTATTCTCTCGTCGACTCGCCCGAAGTTCTGGGGATGTTCAAGAACATTAATTTCATGGTGGTCCTGTGGCGGGGGATAATTTTCGGCCTCGCCAGCGCCATTATGATATCGGTATTTCCTTTCGTGGTCACCTGGCGAGCGTTGGCCGGCGCACATCCTGGCAACTTCCGCAGGATCGGGGTTATCGTCATCGCTGTATTCTTTATCGCTTTGACATCTTTCTCTTACAGCATGGGCCTGACAGGTCTGAACCGGGATAATATGAGAGACAGAATAACAATGAACTTAATTGCCAGCATACCCACTCTTGTCTCCGGTAACCCCATGGCGGCTCCCATAGCCGGAGCTTTCAAGGAAATATCCAAGATGGTGAAAACAGAGAACGGGAAGCCGCCTGTCGAAACGGATAATATTCAGGCGGCCAGGAATCAGAATGAGACCGGGGGTAGCAACTGATGTTGCCTTATAGCTGGATCATAGCGGCGCTTCCCCTGCTGGCATTCATCCTGATCGTATTCTTCCTGAACAAAAGCAATAAGGTCTCCAGCTATTTTTCCATCGGGATGGTTCTGGCATCGTTTGTCCTATCTGTTGTCGTCCTGATCGAGGTTTTGAAAGATCCCACGCCCAGGGAATATTGGATCGAATGGGTTGTCCTTGGCGATGGCGGCATGTCCGGGGCTGAAGCTATAACCCTCGGCCAGAATGAGCATGGCGACGCAACAGAGATCCATGAAACAACCGTTGCGGAGGCTGATGAAGTTGAATCTCTTCTGGAGCCGGAAGCGGAATATTCGGAATCGGTAGATTCCATATATCCAGAGGATAACGGGAAACACGGCGAATCCGGGCACCATCTCAAATTCCAGGAGCCTCAGAGGCATGGCAAGAAAGGCGCCTTCGTCATTCCCGTGGGGATATATATAGATCCGCTGGCGGCGGTCATGCTGATGGTGGTCACCATTATAGCATCTCTGGTGCAAATTTACTCTCTCGGCTATATGCACGGTGACCCCCGATTCGCCAGATATTTCGCCTATCTTTCGCTGTTTACCTTCTCCATGCTCGGCCTGGTGATAGCCGGCACGTATGTATTGATGTTCGTTTTCTGGGAGCTGGTGGGGTTGACATCCTATTTATTGATAGGCTTCTGGTTCGAGAAGAAATCCGCCTCCGATGCCGGCAAGAAGGCCTTTGTAACCACCAAGATCGGCGATCTGGGATTTCTCCTCGGATTGGTGATACTCATCTTCGCCGTCGGTTCAGCATCCCTACCCGAAATCGATTATATGATCGCCAACGGCCAGATAGCGTCGAATATGCTGCCGCTGGTGGCTATTGCCGGTATCCTGATGTTCTGCGGTGCCGCGGGGAAATCGGCGCAGTTTCCCTTCCATGTGTGGTTGCCCGACGCCATGGAAGGCCCGACACCGGTCTCCGCCCTGATCCATGCCGCCACCATGGTGGCCGCCGGTGTTTACCTGACCGCCCGCCTGATGGGAATTATTATGATATCGGAGACCATGATGTATGTGGTAGCATCGGTGGGAGCTTTCACGGCGTTTCTGGCGGCGTCCATAGGTTTAGTTCAAAATGATATAAAACGTGTTCTCGCCTATTCCACCGTCTCACAGCTGGGTTATATGATCATGGCCCTGGGGTTGGCGGGTTTCGCGGCGGGGACCTTCCACCTTATGACCCATGCCTGTTTCAAAGCCCTCCTCTTTTTAGCCGCCGGTTCGGTTATCCACGCCGTCCACACCAACGACATCCAGTTTATGGGTGGACTGCACAAAAAATTGAAGATAACATCCATAACGTTCCTTATCGCCAGCTTATCCATATCGGGGATCTTTCCTTTATCCGGCTTCTGGTCGAAGGATGAGATTTTCGCCACAGCCTTCGCCGGAGGACATTATATCTTCCTCTTGATTGGAATCCTCGTGGCAGGCATGACTGCCTTCTACATGTTCAGGCTGTATTTTATGACATTTACTGGTAAGCCGCGAGATCAGCACGCCTATGACCATGCCCACGAATCCCCCAGAAACATGACGATTCCATTGATGATACTTGCCGTGCTGTCGGTTTGCGCCGGCTGGGTCGGTATCCCCTGGCTTCATAAAGGGTATTCCTCCTTCGTCTATTATGGCGCGGTCCACCACGTGGAACCCAGCATTTTACTTATGCTTATTTCGCTGGTTGTGGCCTTATCCGGTATCGGCCTGGCATATCTTATGTATTACAGAGGAGCAATCTCCCCGGTGAAAATGGCACAGAGGTTCAAGCCGATCTATACACTCCTGTTTAACAAGTGGTATTTCGATGAGCTGTACATGGCTGTCATAATTAATCCGACATATAAGTTGGCCGATTTTCTATTCAAATTTGATCTCCTTATAATAGATGGCATCGTCAACGGCACGGCAAAGCTGACGTTGTTTTTCTCATGGGCACATGAGCGATTCGATACGTATGTAGTCGATGGCGCCGTCAACGGCACAGGTCATGTCTCGATGTTTTTCGGCAGGACTCTCAGAAAGATACAAACCGGGCAATTGCAGACCTATGCGCTGGTGGTGTTTTTCGGCGCCGTGGTCTTCTTATTTATAAAGCTAATTTGACGATAAAGGAGGATTAGTTGGAACCGATTACATTACCATTTCCAATATTAACATATATGACCTTCATCCCCTTAATCGGGATCGTGGCGATTCTCCTTTTGAAGAAGGAATCGGTGGGGGCGATACGATGGACCGCCGCCTTTTTCTCCTTCGTTCCTTTCGTACTCTCCATCTACTTGGTCTGGTTTTACTTTGAGGCCATGGGCACGGGGATGCTTTTCAATATTTATAGCGAGACTCAGGGATTCGTTTTCGATTTCGCCAGACCGGTGGCCTGGTTCCCGCAGGTCAATGTTCAGTATATAATGGGCGCCGACGGTCTTTCGGTGCCGATGCTCTTTTTAACGGGACTGTTGTCCTTCGTTTCCATTATCGCCTCGTTCGGCATCAAAGACAGAGTAAAAGAATATTTCGCCTGGTTTCTACTGCTCGAGACCGGTATGATCGGCGTCTTCTGCGCCCTCGACTTCTTCTTATTCTACATCTTCTGGGAAATTATGCTGGTGCCGATGTATTTCTTAATCGGCGTCTGGGGCGGCCCTCGACGGGAATACGCGGCGATCAAGTTCTTCCTTTATACACTCTTCGGCTCGGTCTTTATGCTGGTCGGCATTCTGGCCCTGTATTTCACTGTCGGATCTCTTGACATGCTGGCGCTTATACGGCAGAACTCGATCTACTCTCACCTGTTCCAGATGTGGGTTTTCGCCGCCTTCTTTATAGCCTTTGCCATCAAAGTCCCGGTCTGGCCATTCCACACGTGGTTACCCGACGCCCATGTGGAGGCCCCGACCGCCGTATCGGTCATCCTGGCCGGGATATTGTTGAAAATGGGCATCTACGGCATTCTGAGGGTCTCTTTCCCCATGTTCCCCGAAGCGACTATCGCCTACGCAATTCCGTTAGCGATTCTCGGGCTGATCGGCATCATCTACGGCGCCCTGGTCTCCATGGCGCAGAAAGATCTCAAAAAACTGGTGGCCTACTCCTCTGTTTCGCACATGGGTTTTTGCCTGCTCGGTATGGCAGCTATAACAACAGTCGGGATATCAGGCTGTCTGTTCCAGATGTTTTCCCACGGTGTGATAACCGGGGCCTTGTTTCTTCTGGTGGGGGTTATCTACGACAGGGCCCACACCAGAGAGATTGCCGCATTCGGCGGATTGGGAGTCAAACTGCCCGTCTATACGGGCATCTTCGTGCTGTTCGGTATGGCCTCGCTGGGACTTCCGGGGATGAGCGGCTTTATTTCCGAATTCATGGTCTTCATCGGCTCATTCCAGTCAATTTTCGTCTCTAAATGGATAGTCATCCTGGCCATACTGGGAGTAGTTCTTACCGCCGGGTATATTCTCAGGATGATCCAGAGGATATTCCTGGGGCAGTTCAACACCAGATGGGAAGGTTTAACAGAGATCAACGGTCGGGAAATCTTCACGGTCTTCCCTCTGGCCGTTCTTACCCTTTTGATAGGAGTCTATCCTAAGGTTTTGAATGTTTTCATAAAAGATACAGTCGATAACCTCGTTAAACTGATACTTGGATCATGAATATTTCGTTAATCATTCCACAGATCTTTCTGACGTGCTGGGCGGTGCTCATCATAGCCATTGATTTTTTCAAAAAGGACGGCAGCCGCAGAGGCCTCGGCTATCTCTCCATTCTGGGACTGGCTATAACCGCAGTCCTGGCGGTGTTCGCCGATAACGGACAGGGTTTCTTCGGCACCTATTTATCCGATGATTATGGCAGACTGTTTAACGAAATATTCCTTCTCTCGGCAATGCTGACGATTATTGCGTCCATAGATTATGTGGAAATAAGAATCAAACATAAAGGTGAGTTTTACGGTCTCATCCTTCTGGCCACTGTCGGTATGATGTTCCTGGCAGGGGCCGGCGAGCTTATCACGCTGTATGTATCATTAGAGCTTGCCACCATTCCTCTTTACGTGCTGGCCGCCTTTTTGAAGAGAGATCTGAAATCAACGGAGGCCGGGCTGAAATATCTCATAATCGGAGGGGCCTCCTCGGGCATTCTGCTTTTCGGCTTGAGCCTCCTGTACGGCCTCACCGGCACCACCATGCTGGCCGATATCAAAAGCTGGGATTTGACCGGCGAAGGCCTCAGCCTGGGGCTTGGATTGGCCATCGTTTTGTTTATTGCGGGATTCGGATTCAAGCTGGCCGCGGCACCGTTTCATATGTGGGCCCCTGATGTATATGAAGGAGCTCCCACACCCATTACGGCTTTTCTTTCGGTGGCCTCAAAAGCAGCCGGACTGGCGGCTTTCGTCAGGATTTTCTTCAGCCCTCTCATCATTGCCAAGACCGATTGGGTCTTGTTGCTGGAAATCGTAGCAGTGCTGGCCATGGTGATCGGGAATTTCGTGGCTCTTCTGCAATCCAATATCAAGAGGATGCTGGCATATTCTTCGATCGCTCAGGTCGGCTATGTGCTGGTTGCCCTCGCCGCGGGTAACGGGCATTCTATTATCGGGATGATGATCTTTTTGATGGCCTACCTGTTCGCCAACATCGGCGCTTTCATGGTGGCCATCGGTTTTTCCAACATGACCGGATCAGATCAAATTGACGACTACGCCGGCATGATTAGGAGAAATCCCCTGGCCTCGGCTATGATGACTATATTTATGTTGTCTCTGGTCGGCATTCCTCCGACGGCAGGTTTTCTCGGCAAATACTGGCTTTTCGCCGCCGCTATAAAGGAGCATATCTACTGGCTGGTTGTCATCGCCCTTTTGATGTCGGTGGTATCGTTATTCTACTACATGAACGTGGTCCGCAAGATGTTTTTCCACAGGCACGAGGACGAATCGAGGATACCTTTCGGGCCAACTCTCGGGCTGGGGATAGCAATCTCGGGAGCTATGGTCATTTTGATCTGCGTGCTGCCGTCGACCTTCTATGAGTGGGCCAGCCAGGCGGCCCGTGTCTTTTTCCCCCAGCTATGAATGAATAGAGTCGCACAATTGCCCCGGCCTGAAATAACACCGGGATTTGAGCTTATATAAACAGATTGCCAGCCGAAAATATCAATGGGAATATAAATTATCAAAGGGTACGGCTACGGCCGGTGAAATCCTTTTCGCTTGACACCGGTCGGGTTCACCCGAATATTAAATCTAATGAGTTTCAAAGACGAATTCAAGATAACGATAAAAACCAGGTTTCTATCGGGAGTCCTCATTATCGTGCCCTTGTTTGTTACCCTGGCTATACTAAAATTCGGCGTAGAATCCATAGACAATTTTATAAAGCCTTATATCGTGAGAATTCTCGGCCAGGATTATGGATTCCCTTTTATAGGCTTGGTGGTTACTCTGATGCTAATCATGCTCACCGGAATATTGACGACCAACGTCTTCGGTCAGAAGATATACCGACTATGGGAGAAATTTCTTTTAAAGATTCCATTTTTCAGGATTCTTTACTCGGCATCGAAACAGCTCATAGAGGGAATAGCGGTCCCGGGCAAGAAAACATTCGAGAATGTTGTGATGGTCGAATATCCTCGCAAGGGAGCTTATGCCCTGGGTTTTTTGGCCAATCGTCTTAAGATTCATCTTGCCGACGGCGAGAAAGAATTCTGGAGCATTTTTATACCTTCAACCCCAACACCTTTTTCCGGGATGGCCATACTTTTCCCTGCGGGGGAGGCGAAAATTCTCGACATTTCGGTGGAAGATGGAATTAAATTTTTTGTTTCGGGCAGCATCTCGGCGCCACGGGAAATTCGAGTTATGGAGAGGATTGAATCCAGACCGCCCGGGGCAGCAACACAGGTGAAATCTTAAACGGAAGGGAACAGGGAGTTAAAGAATGAATCTGGCTCGATTCTTCCATAGTGATTTAGTCGATGTGGATATGAGGGTCAAAACTAAAGACGAGGCCGTTGAACACCTGGCCAATCTCTTCTGCAGCAAATATCCCGACAGGAACAAAAATCAGATATTGATGGCCGTTATGGAGAGGGAAGGATACGGTTCCACCTCCTTCGGGCGAGGTTTCGCCTTCCCCCACGCACGCACCGATGCCGTGGATGATCTACATATTGTCCTGGGAATCATAAAGGAGGGAATAGATACCGATGCCCCTGATGGGATTTCATTAAGGGCCATCTGCCTTCTGTTGACCCCCAGAAATATTTCCAAGCTTTATCTCCAGACCTTATCCGGCCTCGCCAACTTCGCCCGCCGGTCGGAGATCATCGATAAGATCGCTGCGGTTAGTTCATCTAAAGAACTTATCAGCGTCATCGAGAACGCCGGCATAAGGGTCCAGAAAGCCTTAATTGTCGCCGATATTATGTCGGAGAAAACTCCCACTGTATCTCCGGATGATTCCCTGAAAAACGTCGCCAACATCATGTTCAAGCATAAGGTGGATGGTCTTCCGGTCGTCGATGCCAGCGGAAAAATCACCGGTGAGATCTCCGAGAAGGAGCTTCTGGAATTCGCATTGCCTGATTATGAGAGTTTTATAGCTAACCTGGCCCACCTGCCGGAACTGGAGCCGTTTGAGGATCTCTTAAGACAGGAAGATCAGGTTCGCGTTAAGGATGTCATGAACCGGGATATCGCCACCATCTCGGAGAGAGCGCAGGTTGTCGAGGCTGCGGCCCTGATGTTATTCAAAGATGCCGACCGCGTCATGGTTGTCAAAGGCGATAAACTGGTCGGCGTCCTTTCCCGATCCGACATAGTCTCCAAAATAATCCGCGGTTGATCTGGATGGCCTTTGATTTTTACAACCACCGCCACAGCCAATCCCTGGAAATCAAGCCGTTTTGACACTGCCAGCATCAAGATCGAATATGGCAACACTATCGAGATTACCGGGCTTCTGGAATGATTATTGATATCCTCTTATTCATCGTCAGTATCGCTTTGCTGTACTGGGGAGCGGAACGGTTGGTTTCTCATAGTTCATGGTTGGCAAAAAGTATCGGTATTTCACCGCTTATTATCGGTTCGACCATTGTTGCTTTCGGGACATCCGCCCCGGAGCTCCTGGTAAGTACCGTTGCCTCGCTTGAGAAAAATAGCGCCATCGCATTGGGGAATGTTATCGGCAGCAATATCGCCAACATAGGTTTGATATTGGGCCTGGTAATATTATTCTTCCCGCCCAAACCGGAAGAGAGAGCTGTGAGAAGAGAATTTCCGTATCTGGTTATTGCTTCGTTATTTTTGTTCATCTTTAGCCTCGATGGCTCCATTGGCCGGTTTGACGGCTTTATATTGATTGCCTTATTTGTTGTTTTCATTTCTTACAATATCATAACCGTGCGCAAAAGGATGCTCAGCAAATTCGAAAAAGAAATAGAGGAGGCGGAAAAAGAGATCGAAGGCATCATAAGCCGGAAGACCAAAGAGAAAAGACCATTATATAACCTGCTTTTTTCTCTAATCGGCTTAACGGTGCTCCTGGTTGGCTCACATCTATTGGTCAAAAGCGCTGTATCTATAGCGGCATCATTTGGCGTGAGCCAGATGGTCATTGGCCTTTCAATAGTAGCGCTCGGTACTTCAATGCCTGAACTCGTCGTTTCGGTTGTTGCATCTATAAAAAAGGAAGGAATGATTAATCTGGGCATGGTTCTGGGGAGCAATACTTTCAATACGCTTCTTATACTCGGTGTGGCGGCGCTTATTCTACCCATACCCGTAGAGAAGAAGGATGTATATATCAATATGCCGATTATGCTTCTGTTTACTATAGCGGTATTTCCCGTCTTAAAAGAGAATATCAGGATCTGTCGGCCAATAGGACTATTTTTTCTACTGGGATATTTCTCCTTTATATTCTACTCATTTTTCAGCTAATATCTTTAACTCATTTGCCGGGAAAGCAAAAGGAAAAAGCTCAAAGCGGCAGGCATGAAACAGATGCCGTCTATTCGCGGTATAAGAATGCGTCTGGGAAGACGGCTTTCGGGGCACTGGAGTTTATGCTGCGACGGTTTGACTTGACGCCACTGGATCGGGAGTTGTATCTTATGTCACCGGGAGGATCAAATGAACACTTTTAAAACCGCTCTATTGTTCGTCGTTTTGACTCTGCTATTGATTCTCATCGGCTATTTGATCGGCGGTCGGAATGGGGTCACGTTTGCTTTCATTATGGCGCTCATCATGAATATGGGGGCCTATTGGTTCTCTGATAAGATCGTTCTGGCTGCTTGCAGGGCAAAAGAAATCAAAGAAGGCGATAACCCCCGGCTCTTCGGTATCGTCAGGTCCGCCTGCCAGATGGCCGGCCTGCCGATGCCGAGGGTCTATATAATTCCAACGGAGAGTCCCAACGCCTTCGCTACCGGCAGAAACCCTGAGCATGCCGCCGTGGCCGCTACGGAGGGTATTCTGAAACTGCTTAATGACGACGAGCTGGCGGCCGTCATGGCGCATGAGCTGGGCCACGTCAGAAACAGGGATACTCTCGTCGGAGCCATAGCCGCCACCATCGCCGGAGCCATCTCGTATATCGCTTTCATGGCACGCTGGATGCCCTTTTTCGGCCGCGGCGATGACGATGAGGGTGGAGGCAATATCGTTATTCTGCTCCTGGTGGGCATCCTGGCTCCCATCGCGGCAGCTATGGTTCAGATGGCTATCTCTCGCCAGAGGGAATACATGGCCGACAGGGCCTCGGCGGAGATCTCCCATAAACCTCTCGCACTGGCATCGGCGCTTAAAAAGCTCCATGATAGAAGCAGGATAATTCCTCTTAAGGCGAATCCGGCATCTGCGCATCTTTTTATCGTCAACCCTCTTAATAAGAGAGATATAACGGCTCTTTTTTCGACCCATCCTCCCGTCGAGGAGAGGATAGCTCGCCTGGAAAACTACGCCAGAGATGGGCTGTAAGCAGAACCATTAGATGGACCTGAAATTCTGGCTCGAAATAGTAATAATCCTGGTTTTGGTCTTCGTATCAGGATTCTTTTCCGCCTCGGAAATTGCGATTATCGCGCTTCGCAAAAGCCGCATAAAGGAATTAGCAGAGTCCGGCGATTCAAGGGCCGTATTCGTGGAAAAGCTCAAGAATAATCCGGACAGCTTCTTCGCTATCGTTCAGATCGGCATGACGGTCACAGCCTCGGCGGCAAGCGCACTGGGCGGCGCCACCGCAATCCTGGTCATCAAGCCGTTGATCGAATCCGTTCCCATCGTAGCCATAAATCAGGCCGCAGAATCGATCTCGATCACTCTGGTTGTTATTGTGATTTCGTATACTTTTCTCGTTCTGGCCGAGCTTGTTCCCAAAGCCCTGGCCATCCGCTTTTCAGAAAGAATTGCGCTCTGGGTCGGCCCCGCAACATGGTGGTCCCTCAAGCTGCTGAGCATATTCATAAATTTGCTGACATGGTCAACCAATTTATGTTTAAAGGCCATCGGGATCTCACCGGAAATTAGAAGGGATCACATCGTCACCGAGGAGGAGGTCAAAATAATATTAACAGAGGGCCTCAAGCATGGTGTATTCGAACCTGATGAACACAAGATGATCCATTCTGTATTTGAGTTTTCGGATATAGTCGCCCGTAACGCCATGACTCCGCGAACGGAGATGGTGGCCGTGGAGATCGATGAGAAACCGGAGAATATCCTCAAAGTGGCAACCATGGAGCCCTTCTCGCGCTTGCCCGTCTACGAGGAAAACCTCGACAACATCAGGGGTATTCTAAACGTTCTCGACCTTCTCAATATTTTCAGAACCGGCGGGCTCATTATTTTGCGGGACATTATGCGCGAACCTTTTTTCATACCGGATTCTAAAAAGATCTCGGAGATACTTAAAGATATGCAGCGGGAGAGAAATCATATGGCTATCGTGCTCGACGATTTCGGCGGCACCGCAGGTATCATAACGCTCGAGGACATCCTGGAGGAAATCGTCGGCGAGATCCAGGACGAATACGACACCGAAGATGAGGCTATCATTATGCAGCCGGACGGGACCGCCATAGTCAGGGGCTCAGTTGACGCTGATCTGGTCTGCGAGAGATTCGGGACAAAGCCTCCCGAAGGCGAATTCGAGTCAATCGCCGGCATGCTGATAGACAAAATCGATCGTATACCGGAATTGAACGAAACAATAAATATCGCCGGCTTAAAGATTACAATACTGGAAAAGAAGGGTCATCGCGTAAAGAAATTGAAAGTTGAAAAGCTGGCCGGATCCCCGAATTAAGAAATAATTATTTATAAGAGACGAATATCTATGCTCTGCTGTCAAATCTCTTCGAGCAAGCGATGTTTTATTTTCCCCCATCCCGGGCCATATTCCATCTGACCCAGTCATTGTCTTCGTCCAAATCATCGATATCGAAGGCCCCTTGAAAGACAATTTCCCCGCCCGAGGTAACGATTATTTTACGATCCGCCTCCAGCAAAACCTCTTTTTCACCGGTAACGGCGTCGAGCGTGTCGGCCGCCTCATAAGATGCCGAATCGGATGCTGCGGATTCCGGGTCCACCGTCACAGGCAATATCTTTAAGTCAATCTGACCATCATATACTTTTATTTCCGTCGAGCCATCCTGGCCAACCGAGAACCGGGCGGCAGCTTCCCTGATTTCAGCTATCGTCACTGGTGATTTTATCTTCATACTCAGAATCCGGTCGACTTGTCCGACCACCATCCAGATCTCTCCGGATTCAAGAGTAATCTCAGCGGAGTCTGCGATTCCTATAGTGGTTGATGAACCAATCCTCACAGTATTATTGTCTGTTAATCTGACTTCAGCGCGAGAATTAGCCAGCGTCTTCACACTGTCGCCGGCTGATATGATAGCTGACTCCTCAACCTTCAGCCACCCCTCAGAACCTGGTTTCCGCACGCGGGCAACTCCTTCCAGATAAGTTACTGAGGCAACACCGGATGTGTTCTCTTCGCCTTTGGACGAAGCGACAAAAATAAGAAGCACCGCAAAAACGGGCCTCACGGAGGCCCGAAGGAAAAGACCTTGTATAACCTTGAGAACCTCCAGCAAATTCTAAAACCCCGCTCCCAATGAGACCCGGTGCACAGAACCGAGATCAGCATAGGATGAATACGAGTAATCTATTGTATATTCCTTATAGTTGTAACCGAACCCGCCGGCAAAACCCGCCATATTATCCCCGTCGGAGCCGGTCTTGTAGTCCCTGCCGGCGCTGGTCCAGCCGATTCTCAAAAAGAACGGACTGAGCGAAACAATCTCGGTCCCCAATGATAGATAGAACTCGTTATCGAACGGTTTGCCGATCTCCGTGGTGAAAACCGTGGGTAGACCTCGAAGTCTATGCGAAAGACCTATGGCGACTTTGGTCGGCATAGGGTCCTTATGAGTTTCGGTAAGACCCGAAAGCTGAGCGCCGAAATTCGTCAGGGCAAAACCGATCCTGGTAGAACCATCGGCGGTGACCAGATACATAAGACCGACATCCACGGCCAGGCCGTTTGACGAATAGATATCGATCTTCTCATAAATGAATTTGCCTGTTCCGCCCAGGGACAGATCCGACCTGATCCGCTTCGAATACGTAAGGCCAATCGCCATATCGGAGGCGCCGAAGGTACCGATCTTATCTCCCGTGGCATCGAGTCGGTTGAAAGTGCCATAGTTTTGATAGGCGATTGACAGCCCCGCCGATGTTCTGTCATCCAGGTTCCTGACATAACCGACAAAACCGTATTGAAAATCGAGAAGGTAGTTTATATAGGATGCGGTGAACCGGTTTTCGACCTGTTTCCGTTTAGGAGTATCCAATAAGTCATCGTATAACTGGTAACTTTCTCCATCGGCCGTCAGCCCGGCCGGATTATAGTAAAGGGCGGTCTCATCGTCAGCTAACCCGACAAAGGCTCCTCCCAGAGCTTGAGATTTGGCGCCCGTTCCAATCTTCAGAAAAGTATAGGCCGACGTCCCGGCTTTTGAATTTATGGCCGAAACGTTCTGCACCAATAGCGCCTGTGCCATCAATGACACAATCACGATGATTAATATGCTTCTAATTTTCATTTAAAACCTCTTCCCAAAAGGCCTTTTTGATTACCATCCCTTTACGGTCTTATTTAATATGTCCTCGACAAGCTTGCCGATGGCCATTTCTTTGCCGTCGTCCTCGAACTGAGTGGCCGAATCATAGGTGCCCCAGTTCGACATATTTCTCTCTTCCCAGATGATTTCCCCGCTCTTTTTTTCAGCAAATTCAACATTGATCCCGATGCGGACTATATATTCGCTGACCACCTCGGCCTCGCTGTAGGTATAGGCCTCGCGGCTGTAAGAAATAACTGATCCGCGTAAAACAGCATCGGCGCGGCCTTCCGGCACCACTCTCAGAGTGTTATCATCGACGAAGGCCTGGGATAACCGATCCGTCAAATCCTCGCGCAAGCCGCTTTCAGGTGTCTGATTCTCAAAAAGCGGTATGGCCAGAGACTTAATGCCGCTGAGAGCCGACGGTGAGAACGTATATACTCCGCATGAGATAGCGAAGAGCAACGTCATGGCGGCTGCCAGCGATACGAGCTTGATTCTCACCGGACTTTCTCCCCTCGCTTGAATACGCTATCGACCATATTGCCGCCGAAATGATATGGAATCTCACGATAATCCTCGGCGTCCCATATAACCAGATCGGCCCATTTACCGGGCGCCAGGGAACCCGTTTCGCTCTCCTTGCCGATGGCATAGGCGGCATTCAACGTCGATGCCGTCAGGACTTCCGCCGGAGACATCCCGTATTTGAGACAGGCCAGGGTCATGATCATCTGCATCGATTCGGTCATCGACGATCCCGGATTGCAGTCTGTCGCCAGGGCTACGGGGAGCCCTTTATCGATCATCTTTCCGGCCGGCGCGTCCTTGTCCAGCCCCAGATAGAAAGTTGTGCCCGGCAGGAGAACCGGCACCACCCCCGCTTTCTGCATCAGGTGAATCCCCTCATCGTTGACGCAGACGAGATGATCGGCCGATGCCGCCCCGAACTCCGCCGCCAACTCCGCGCCGCCGGTATTGTGAAGTTCATCGGCATGAAGCTTGGCCCTCAATCCGAACGCCTGGGCAGTTTGCAAAATTACCCTGGTCTGTTTGGTGGTGAAAACGCCTCTTTCGCAGAACACATCGCAGAAAACCGCCAGATTTTTCGAAACCACCTTCGGGATCATCTCCGTGCAAACCAGGTTGACATAGGCATCCGGATTCTTCTTATACTCCGGAGGGATCTCATGTGCTCCCAGAAAAGTCGGGACCAGATCCACTTCATGCTCCTGGCTTAACTCCTTTATCGCTTGCAATTGCTTAATCTCGTCTCTGGTGGTCAGGCCGTAGCCAGATTTGGCCTCGATTGTAGTGGTTCCATAAGAGAGCATCTTATCGAGAATCTTCCGTCCGTTTTCCTTGAGTTTATTTTTCGATGCTTTCCTGACCGATTTCACTGTCGAATTGATTCCGCCGCCGGCTTTGGCGATCTCCATATACGATTTCCCGGCGATCCGCATCTCGAACTCCGCCGATCTCTGCCCGGCGAAGACCGGATGCGTGTGCGGATCGATCAGGCCGGGTGTGACCACCCGCTTTTCGGCGTCGAATATTTTCGTTCTCCTGGTAATTCTAACCTTTTTGAGTATGCTCTTTGTTTCACCCACGGCTACTATCCGCGAGCCGTAGATCGCCACCGCCCCGTTCTTGATTATGTTGAGCTGCCCCATATCCTTGCCACCCTTCGGCCCGATTTTCTTCGGATCGTGCATGGTGACCAGCTGCGAGGCGTTCTTGATTATTAAAGAGGCTGTGAGAGTTTGCATATAGACCTACCTTGCATCACTGCTATCTTCATAGGATACTACGGAAAGCACCATATCAGCGTCATAATATCTCTTTTCCAAAAAATCACCATTCTCGTCATATTTTATCTGAACTACAGCAATCCCGTTATCTGGTTTATTCACCAGATTCCCCTCAGGACCAAGACCCTTAGCCTGCGAGTCACGGCTTGCCGTAACCGCCAATTTGTGCACTCCCCCGCGCCGTCAGGAACCCTTTCCTGACGGCACAAAGCCGTAATCCAAACATCTCCATTCGACATCAACCGGAATCAAGACATCATCCAGCCCCGCATAATTTCGGGCGCTTGTATATCGCCATTCCGTCGGTTCCGAAACCAGGCCGGACGTTACCGGATTATTATGAATATATTGAATCTTCCGGCGTAAGGTATCCTCATTTGTAATGACGAAAGAGTCAAACCGATATTTCCATACTCTGCTATCCGACGACGGTTCCAACAAGGCGTTTTTGCTAAGGGATGATAATAGCTTTTTATTCCCTTGTTTCTCTAATTCCGAAGTTATCTTTCTTGAAGTGATTCGCTTGAGATTTCCGATACATTGTGATATTGATAAGCCCTTGTCGGTTTTTATGATAAGATGAAAATGATCCGGCATTATGACATAAGCGATGATGGTGAAATCACCCCTATTCTGATAATAATTCAGGTTTTCAATCATTATATCGCACATATACTTCAATTCAAAGATTCTGGCAAATCCTACAACTGTTGAAGTGACGAAGAATAGATCGCCGTGTCTTTCAAAATTATTTCGTTTTCTGCCTCTCATACTTTTTCCCATGAGGGGTCAGGAAGGGGTTCCTGACCCCGCCCCGTTGGTCTATCTTTCTCCTGGACTCATGGTTTGCCTGGATTATCCTTGATCATCCCCCCGCGCCGTCAGGAATCCTTTCCTGACGGCACATTCACATCCTCATACCGGAACTTTCCCGTCCCGCGCCGTCAGGAACCTCATACGAACCATAGGCCTTTCCTGACGGTTCTTAGCCTTACAGTCACTCCCCGCCCCCCAGCGCCAGCCTGAAGGGCAGAAGCTCGCCGGTGAATACCCCCTCCTTCACCGCCGGGTCGTTGGCCATTATCTCTCTCGCCATCCCCTCGCTGTCGGCTTGAATGACGGCGATGCCGAAACTCCTATTCTCGGTTCGCCCGGCCATGATAAGGGAACCGTCTGCCAGCTTATTCTTCAGATACTCGAAATGCCGTTCGATTACGGCGGTCTCCTTCGGCGTGGCATCCTCCGCAAAGCTCGCTCTCGGAGGACGATATATTATCAGGTAGTGGTTTTTTCCAGTCCTGCTCATGACATTAGATATTACTCGCGCTGTCAGGAACCCTTTCCTGACAGGCCGGAGCCGTCTATTTCCCCCTCATCGGTATCTTCACGCCCTTTATGTCGGCTACTTTGATAGCCTCCTCATAGCCGGCGTCTGCATGGCGAGCTATGCCGACACCGGGATCGTTTGTCAAAACCCGCTCGATGCGGATATCCATCCCCTCTGTGCCGTCGCAGACCAGCACCTGTCCGGCGTGGATTGCCAGGCCCATGCCGACCCCGCCGCCATGATGAATCGATACCCATGACGCCCCCGAAGCCGTATTAAGCATGGCATTCAGTAGCGGCCAGTCGGCGATAGCGTCGGAGCCGTCCTTCATGGCCTCCGTCTCGCGGTTGGGCGAGGCTACCGAGCCGCAATCGAGATGATCCCGCCCGATCACAATAGGCGCCGAGATCTTGCCCTCACGAACGAGTTTATTGAACTCCAATCCAAGCTTGTCCCGTTCGCCATACCCCAACCAGCATATCCGGGCCGGAAGCCCCTGGAACCTGACTTTTTCCGAGGCCAGTTTTATCCAGCGTGTCAGACGTTCATTTTCAGGGAATAAACGCAATACAGCGGCGTCGGTCACCGCGATATCGTTCGGATCGCCGGAGAGAGCGGCCCACCTGAACGGCCCTTTGCCCTCGCAGAACAGCGGACGGATATAAGCCGGCACGAACCCCGGATAATCGAAGGCGTTCTTGACTCCGGCCTTCTGCGCCTGCCCGCGAAGATTGTTGCCGTAATCGAAACAGATCGAACCTTTCTTCTGCAGATCCAGAATCGCCTGCGTGTGAACAGCCATAGAATCGAAAGACATCTTAACATATTTATCGGGATTCGATTTTCTTAATTTTAAGACTTCCTCATACGGAATTCCGTGCGGCACATAGCCGTTCAGCTCATCGTGCGCCGATGTCTGATCGGTGACGATATCCGGGACCACGTCTCTTTTCACCAGCTGCGGGACGATATCGGCGCAATTGCCGACCAACCCCACCGACAGCGGCGACCTGGATTTCACGGCATCGTCGATCCATTTCAATGCTTCATCCAGGGATGTGGTCTTTTTATCGCAATAGCCGGTGGCTATCCTGCGGTCAATGCGAGCTTCATCGACCTCCACCACCAGAATGGCTCCCCCGTTCATGGTCGCTGCCAGAGGCTGGGCACCTCCCATACCCCCCATGCCGCCGGTTAAAATGAACTTGCCGGACAGATCGCTTTTAAAATGTTTCTGGCCAGCGGCGGCGAAAGTCTCGTATGTTCCCTGCAGTATCCCCTGCGTCCCGATATAAATCCACGACCCCGCAGTCATCTGGCCGTACATGATCAGCCCGAGTTTATCAAGCTCTCTGAAGACCTCCCAGGTAGCCCAGTTGGGAACCAGGTTCGAATTGGCTATCAGAACCCTGGGGGAATACTCATGCGTTTTGAAAATCCCAACCGGTTTGCCGGATTGAACCAGAAGCGTTTCGTCGTTCTCAAGAGATTTCAACGATTCTAAAATCGCCTCCAGACATTCCCTGTTTCTGGCCGCCTTGCCCGTACCGCCGTAAACAACCAGCTCCTCCGGTCTTTCAGCAACCTCCGAGTCGAGGTTGTTTAAAAGCATCCTCATAGCTCCCTCCTGCTGCCAGCTTTTGCAGGAGATGGTTTTACCGCGAGGGGCTTTTATATTACTCAGGTTCATCGATCCTCCATCTACGCCATTATTGCGGACTCGAAGTTAAATCAAAATGCGCAGGGTGTCAACGATTTATAGGTTCCCAATTGACAGGAATCCATTGGACTGTTAATTTGCAAGCCATGAAAGATGAAAACTATGAGCTATTGAGAAGTTACGTATCCGACCGGGGAGCTGACCTTTTCGGCGTGGCCCAAACCGCTAAGATCAAAGATCATATCGATCCCGAATTGAGCGACGAGGCTTCGAGACTGCCATTTGCCATAAGCATCGGGATCAGGCTGATGCGATCCGTGTTGAACGCTATCGTCAACCGGCCAAACCAGATTTATAAAACCCATTACCGACAGGTAAACTCACTTTTAGATTACATCACCGCGCTAACCACGGGATTCATTCAGCGAAGAGGATACAACGCCATTCCAATTGCCGCCTCATTCGTGATCGACTGGAAGAAACAGAATTCTCATATATCTCATCGCCACGTGGCCATAGAGGCCGGTCTGGGTTTTCTGGGCCGGAACAATCTTTTGATACATCCCGACTACGGCGCCGGAGTCAGGCTCGCTACTATCTTAACCGATATTCCGCTTAAAACCGACTCTCCCGTATCCGGTGATTGCGGCGACTGCCGCGCCTGCATAATTGCCTGCCCGGCGGAGGCCATAGGCGAAAACAATTTTGATTTCGATAAATGCTACGAACAGGTTAAGAAGTTCGCAAGAGAAAATGATTACAACGTGCATATATGCGGACTCTGCGTGAAGGCCTGCGCTAATGCCCGGAGCAAAACCTGAAATCAAACCGGTAAAGCTCATCTGCGGCGTCTTATATCAGGGCGCCGCCGACCTTGATCGGCTGGATAATGAATTAATATCCCGTTTCGGTTTGATCGATTTGAAATCCAGACCGTTCGCCTTCAACTTCACCGATTATTATAAAGACGAGATGGGAGATAATCTCACCAAGCAGTTTTATTCATTCGAGGAGCTGATACAACCGGGTAGACTGGCTGATATCAAGAATGCAACAATCTCGATTGAGAAAGCATTTTCACAAAACGGCAGGAGGATGGTTAATCTCGATCCCGGTTATCTCGAGGAATCGAAACTGGTGCTGGCCTCGACTAAAAACTTCTCACACAGGATATATCTTCGGGATAATATCTGGGCCGAGGTTACAATGAGATTTATAAAGGGAGAATTTGTTACCCACCCCTGGACATACCCCGATTATTCCCAGCAGCTAGCTGTTGAATTTTTAAGGGAGGTAAGACAAACATATAGAACGCAACTCGGAAATCCGGCAAGATAATCAGTTTGATTCAAAAAAAAGCCGCCGCAGGCGCTGGCGCGGCGGCGGAGCAATTCCCTTCCCCACCTACAACCGATACGATACCGTTACCATAAACCTCTGAGCGCTATACTTTTCCGAACTGCCGATGGACGGATCATCCCGCTCCCACGATCCCATCAGATACGCCAGATCGATATTAACCGAGCGGTCGACAATGAAACCGGCTCCAAATGTAAAGAAATGAGGCTCGGTCTCGATAGGATAACCGGTGAAGGGTATCGGGTCCTGGTAGTAACCGGCCCTCAAGCGGATACCGGCGGAGCGAACAAAATATTCGGCCCCCACGTGATATGTGAAAACATCGTCATAATATCTCTTCACCGTCTGGTTAAGCCCGGCCAGGTCGAACAGGCCCGAGCGATATTCAAGCTGAGTGTAATCGGTATAGCCGATATCACCGGCCAGAGTCAAATCCTCATATCTGAGCGCTCCGCCGGCTTCGAACCTGAAAGGCAGAGTATATCTGTACGACGCCGAGCTGTAATCGGCCTCGTCAAACCCCTGGTTGTCGAACTCCAGAACATCGCTGGTCTGATCGATCGTTATGGAGGTCGGAAAGCCGATTACTCCTGAAAGATTGAGATGATTATTGACCACATAGGTAATACCGACCTTCCCCGAAATCCCCGTATAGTCATCCATGATCGTGTGTTGATAGCTATACCTGTAATTATCCGAAACAGATGTCGAATCGAAGAAGAAAGTCCAGCTATCGTCGCCGTCATAGATATCGAGAGACAATCCTATGGATGCTTTGGGCGAAATCTCGACCGCCCCTCCGAAAGACCAGGCCCAGAGGCTGCCGTTTTCATCCTCTCCGCCACCCCAGCCATCGTTGCCTGTGGGATCACTCAACCAGTTATTGCTCGATGCATACCTGAATACCCTATCGAAGCTTCTAATCCTGTTTACTGAGATTCCAAGAGTCAGGCCGCCCCGGTAAGTCGGCACGGGAAATATTCCCCAGAGGCTTCCCAGCCTGGTGTTGCTAACCTCTGCTTCCTGCCTGACTCCGCCCAGCAGTGAGGTTTCATTGGAGAATATCTGATGCGTTAAAGTGCCTGAGATCTCGTTGTGCCTGATCCTCGTTAGCAAGGCCGGGTTGTACCATAACGCCGAACCGTCGGTGCCGGCGGCGATTTGTGCCCCACCCATGGCCGCCGCCCGGGCGCCGGGCAAAACGCCATTCTCCGTGAACGATTCGTAAACCACAAGCGGATCGTACAAAAATTGCGCGGAGGCAGTTGAGGTAACCATAATTGCGAAAGCCAGAGCTATCTGAAACATGCGTGAATAACCGGATTTTCTGATTAGCATCGCATCCTCCCTATCTTCTGAGTCGAGTGGATTTACCTGCTGAACGGGTCTGCTTGTCAGCCTGCCCGCTGCCAGCCGTGGATGTTTTCGTGCGAACAGGCTGGGAGACTGTCCCGCCGCTTCCTCCCGGTATCAGGGGCGGCGATGTAAAACCTCCCGGCGACGTGCCCGTATCTTTGCGGCGATATCTTATTGACTTATCCGAACGAATACGATCCCCATCGCCATAATAATACCCGGGATCATACCACCATGGAGAATAGAAAAATCCATAGCTATAGTACGGATAACCATAGAAATACGGACTGAGCCATCCCGATCGGTAGTAATAGGGACTGTAATAATAGTCCCCGTACCAATAGTAATCGTCATAGTAGGTATAGTCACGATATATTCGCTCGCCCGTCTCCGGCCCCGGGCCTTTTAGCTGGGTATAACATCCTGAAAAAACCACCGAAAAAAATACCGCCATCAGGGCGGCAATTACGATCCTTTTCATAACCGCTCCCGAATTAATAGAAGTACTCCACATAAACCAGCCTCACCTCACGATCGATAGCCTCGGCATCATCGCGGTTTCTGAGGAGATTCTTCAGATCGAGCTCCAGCGACAGCTCATCGGTTATATACCAGGCCAGACCGAGATTGAAAAAGCCTCTTCCTAACCCATAGATATCATCCCGCTTGTTATCGTTTATGGCGAAATCGTATTCGGCCAGAAAGACCATGCCAGGCCCGGTATCGGCGTGAAACCCCATAAATACGTTGGGATCGTTGTCCTTTTCGTTCTCGAAACTGTAGTTTGCCCCCCAGTGGAACGAGGCGGGATTCTCGTATAGCTTGAAGTTCTTGGAAAACGCAACATAGAACCCCGGCGATTTAACCGTATATCGGTTCTTGTCAGAGTCGTAGGCGCCATATCCGAGAGAACTATAACCAACCGCTATGGCTGGAATACCCTCGCCCTCCTCATGCAAACGATATCTAAGCAGGAATTCAAGCTTTGGATTCCAGTCGGGATCGACATCGGTCAGCACCTTCGACGCCCCGTATCCGAGGCCCACGGAAAATCGGTCCGCCAGACCTATTTCGAGTGAAGACTGAACACCGCCGGTGGGAAAAGTCCGCATGTCAAAATTGAAAGTCCCTCGCGGAAGCATGCCGGCTGTAGGTGTGTCGATGGTCCAGCGTAGTTCGGCGCGCGGCACGATCACATTGGCATAAAGGGAATCATCCGAGGTGCTATACTGGGCAGCGACCGGTATAGTCAGAACGATCATCAGCGATAAAACGCCCTTCCAGATCATGCGTCGATTGTAAGACAATACCCTCTGGCTGTCAACTGTTTTGCTCGATTCAGTTGTCAATGAACTATCGGAATATGATAAAAGCAAACCGCATGCCATCGGCGGCTTGACTCGCAAGAGATAAGAGCATATAGACTTGAATAATACCACAGACTTGAAGCGGTTATACCCGGTGCACAATTATTGTGCCCCGTCCGCTATGACCGCACAATTTATAGCCGATCCCAGCGTCTGAATATCTCCAGGATATGTCCTCTTACGCGCTCCACGGCGGCGTTGAAATACTCCTCTGCCTTTCCCTGATCAAAATCAAGGTAACCAGCCCCCTCCTTAAACGCGATGATGGTTCCAGGATTGGGAAATATAGTGAATCCTTTCGGATGGTTGTAGACCATATCATCTGAATACAGGTCCTTCTTTATGAGATCCGGCCGGAAAGCCTGCACCGCCGCGTTTTCATCCGTTGCAGCGTGTCCCCCCGCCCGATTATAGACCTTTTCGACGATATCATCACAGCAAACCCACCAGTGCACCACAGCGATATTAACTCTTTTCGCCTGCCACGCTGCGCGGGCCGCCCTCCCCAACTGTTCAATCTGCCCACCGTGACCATTTATAACGACGATTTTCTCGAACTTGCAGTCGGCTATCGAAATCAATAGCTCGCTTGTATATTTCTCAAATGTCTCCGCTGATACGGTAAGCGAGCCCGGGTAACCGAGAAGAGAACTCGTTATACCGTAATTAACAGGCGGAGCTATAATGGCTTTCAGATCCTCACTTATGCGGCGACAGATCTCCAGGGGAATCAAATTATCGGTGCCCAGAGGTGATACTCCGTGGGCTTCGACAGTCCCCACGGGCAGGATGGCGGTATCATATTTGTCAGGGACGAGTTTCTCAAACTCCGTCCAGTTCATCTCCTCCCAGAGCATGTCATTCACCTTTCCTTATGACAGAATGGTTGAAGTTTATCCGAAGAACCTGCGCCAGGCAGATGAAGAATATCATCCCCTGCTGCAAGATCACCGAAAGCGATGCGGTAACGATATTCCAGTCATAACTGCGGGTCCATAACAGCAGAGACCAGAGACCCAGCACAATAAGAAAGCCGATCAAAACCACGGCCACGTTACCAAGCGCCAGCCGCAGAAAAGACCCGGCGATGCGACTCCGCGTACAGCGGATGATAGAGCGCAGCGATGTATCTTTATTACCGGCAACCGCAATTTTTAAGATCTGGATATAAGTCGAACCCAGAAGAAAAAACAACAGGATCGTCACAGCCCGCCAGAACAAACCCAATCGTCCCAGAATTCCTCCAAATACAATCCCGAGAAACAAGGCCACAATATATACCAGAATTCCAAAAATGTCGGCTTTGACAAATCCGATCCAGATCTCAGCCGATCTTATGAAAAACGTGCGTGCTGAATCAATTTCCTCGCCGCTTTCCTTCTCGGAAATAATAATTTTGTAAATCCCGGCTGTAACGAAGACCTTCAATGGGAAATAGGCTATATATATCACTGCCGCCGCTATGAAGAACATGACCAGTGCTTGGTAATCGTTGATCAAAATATCGGACAAAACCTCCGGAGAGATCACCGGCCATAGCTTGAAAGCTGAGCCGGTATATTCCAAATGAATTCGTAAAAACACCAGAAGAGGAGCCATGATCAGAAGCCCGCCTATTATATCGAGAAGGACAAAAAGCAAGGATGCGACAATAATTTTGCTCTTCAAAATCTTTTTCATAGGAATAACGATAATATGAATTCTAAAACAAAAACAGCATCCCACTCGAAAGAGATCAGCCGCATGGAGTGGGATTCCGAATAGATTCTATCATTGGTTCTGTTTTCGTCAAGCGGAAAGACATTATCCTCATCTATACATGCATACCGGGGTTCGGAATTCGCCACAAACTCAAAGCTTGCCATGCCGGAACGGCCGTCCCAGGTGGTATCGATTCTGGCGCCGTCACACAGTCCAACCGTGATTTTCTGAGGAATGATCCCATCGAGTCTCCTCCGAACATCGATAGTAATTTTATACTTTGCAACAGCATCTTCAGACTCACTAGGCACCTCATCGTACCTCAACGATGTTACCCCGTAATCGACTCTGGCAGTCCCGTTTATAAATTGCAGGAAGAAATCGTTCAGATTCAGGCCGGCGGATGATGAGATCGAGGATATGAAATCTTCGCCGTCGGGATGGCCAAAACGATAATCCTCCGCAAAATCCCTAAGAGCCAGGGCAAATAAAGAATCACCGATGATACCTTCCAGAGTCTGTAAGACTAACAGCGCCCTTGTGTAAACCGCGGAAGTATAATTCATAAGGCCGGGATACTCCCAGCTTTTCAGATTTATCGGATAAGGCGCCTTTCCAACAAGTGCAAATGTTCTGGATAATTCATCCAGAGAAACATCATATCCGGACAGCTCAATAAAACCCCTCCCGTCCCCGAATGAGCGAGCGATTTTAGACGTGATATATGATGTCAATCCTTCATCCAGCCAGGGTTCCTCGAATTCGTTTGTGGCAATCGTGGCATAAAACCACTGATGAGCCGTCTCGTGCGCAATGGTGTTATCGAGATAAACCGAGGCACGCATGGATCTCGATTCTGGAACAGCGATCGATATCAGACCCGGCAATTCCAATCCCCCGGCGCCCGGCCCGAAATCCACGACCGTGAAATTTCGATAGGGATACTTAAAAAACCTCTCAGAGCAATACCCCAGAGAATATTTGGTAATCTTGTCTATTCTATTATACAATTCTACATTCTTAGTTTTCAAAAGATAATGAATCTTGATGCCGAGGGTATCGGATTCCAATATCTCAAAACCCGGGCCGCAGGCGAAAGCGAAATCGATGACCGGTTCGTCCTCCGCATGCCATACAGCAACCTTATCGTTTTTATCAACCAATCTCAGGTTGCCGGTGGATCCTACGGCGAAATCCGATGGCAACTCCAATACGACACTGTAGGATGCGAAATTCGAGAAAAATTCGCTGTTGGCATGATACTCCCAGTCTATTAAGCGATTTTTCTGATAACCGCACAGGATAGGATACCAGTGAGACAGAAGATAATCTCCGTCGGAATCGTAACCGAATCTCACCTTTACCTTTGGGACTAAAAGCTCAAATTGCAGTGAGATCTCCACCCTATCACCTGGCAGAAGATCCTCTAAGAGGTCTATATACATCAACGTACCCTTGACATCGATCCTGCCCGGATCAAGATCCCTTCCATCCAATCTCAAATCCGATACTTCCAGCCTCGATATATTGCCCGATGCCACATCGGATCTTACTTCCTCACTCTCCTGGCAGAAAACAGTCGATGTATCTTTGAAAGCGTTGGGATACAGATGAAAACATAGCCGGCTCAGCGGCTGCGATGTTGGGTTTTTGAACAGGATTTGTTGCGTCCCGTAAATGATGTGGCTTGCCGTATCGAGTCTGGCTTCTATCCGATAGGCTGCCGGCAATTCGGAAGAAGAACCGACCGCAAAACCGGCTACAGATAGCATCAAAATCACGGATGAGATCATATTCGGGCCACCCTGTTCTCCAGCGTGCCTATCTTCTCGATTGTAATTTTGACAATATCGCCCGGTTCCACAGGTCCTATCCCCTGGGGTGTTCCGGTGGAAACGACATCGCCCGGCATAAGCGTCATGACATTGGATATAAAACTAACCAGGCTATATATATTCCATATCTGGTATGAGGTTCTCGATGACTGCCGCAGCTCGTCATTGAGATATGTTTCGATTTTCAAATCTAAGGGATCTATATCGGCCACGATCCAGGGGCCGATCGGCGCGAAACCATCAAATCCTTTGGCTCTCGTCCACTGCACGTCTTTTCTTTGAAGATGCCGTGCTGTTACATCGTTAAGACAGGTATAGCCGAATATCGCAGAACGAGCCTTTTCTTCATCCACCCCATGGATCTTTTCTCCGATAACAACCGCCAACTCTGCTTCATAATCGACCCTATCCAGCCCCTCGGGATATGGTATCTCATCGGATGGTCCTATTATTGCGGTGGGTGGCTTCAGAAAAATAATCGGTTCCTTGGGAACGGCGCTTGCTGATTGCGATTCTTTTATATGCTCAAGATAATTGAGTCCTACAAGCACTATCTTCGACGGTGCCGCCGGCGCTAGAAGTTTACACTCGTCAAACGGTATTTTCCTGCCGGTTCCCTCCGGAGTATCCCATGGTGCGCAATCAAACACTGTTACGTGATCCTCGTCCAGCCTCCCCCAGAGCACGTCATCCCGATGCTCCACACGCACATATCTGATCATTTGCAAAATCCCCTCAAATGAAAAAGCGCCGATTCTTTTAAGGCGGAAAGGCTATACCCTCCCTCGAGAACAGAGATCATCCTGCCATCACAGAATTGATCCGCCACCTTTTTCAACATAGCCGTCATCTCACCAAAAAACTCCGATGATAAATTCATGCCACCCAGCGGGTCATCGCGGTGAGCGTCGAATCCGGCGGATATAAAAAGCATCTGTGGCCGAAACCCCATCAGGGCCGGTATGATGATCGCCGTGAATGCTTCGCGATAATCACGGTCAGTCGATCCCGCCGCCATCGGGACATTGATCGTATATCCGGCGCCCCTCCCGATGCCTCTTTCGTCAGCCGAACCGGACCCAGGATAATAGGGATACTGGTGCAGGGAGATATATAGAACATCATCCCGGTCGTAAAATATATCCTGAGTGCCGTTGCCGTGATGCAGGTCCCAGTCGATGATGGCCACCCTCTGTATATCCCTTTTGGTGAGGGCATACGCCGCCCCCATGGCAATATTATTGAAAACGCAAAATCCCATGGCTCTGCCGGTATCCGCATGATGCCCCGGTGGACGGACCGAGCAGAATGCCTTGCTGAAATCACCACTGATAACCCTGTCCACCGCTTCCAGCACTCCCCCGACAGCTTTCAGAGCAGCCTGTTTCGTGTGGGGGGAAAATGAGGTGTCGGCATCGAGCATAATAAGCCCCCCGGGATTGAGGCTCAAAATCCTTTCGACATATTCCAATCTGTGCACCAGAAGCAACTCCTCACGGCTTGCTTCCCGTGCTTTGATCCTGACTATATCGTCCGATATTTCGTTTATCGCTTCTTCTACTGCTTTCAGCCTATCCGGCGATTCCGGGTGCCCCGGTCCCGTGTCATGGAGGAGGAATGCCGGGTCGGTCACTATCCCTATCTTATCTGTATCGATTCTCACCACCGCCCTTTTTGCTGGAGCCTCATTTCGACAACTGGTTTTAGAAAATACCGGAGCTTTTATACTTTGTCAATAGAATGAGCCGTCCTCGGCTAGGATGCCCATTAATAAAGAATATTCGAGTCTAATATCTGATCGGTTCAAAAACGTCTATGGCACTAAGCTATAATGTAAAAAATAAGTGCTATCTGCCGATCGACACGCATAAGAAAAGTCAAATAAACATCAAGGCCCGCTGTATTTTCTTCGAGCAACCAGAAGCGGCAAAACCTCCGCCGTGATAACCGCTATAATAATTATGACCCCGCCAAGTTTCTGAACCGGATTTAGATACTCCCCCAATAGGGTCGAGGCAAACATATAAGCAAATACCGGCTCAGCCGTGAGAATAAGGCCTGTTTTTACCGCCGATGTTCTCCGCTGTGCCCAGGTCTGGATCGAAAGCGCTCCCGCTGTTGCGAATAGACCCATAAATATTACTGCTATAACCGATCCCGCGGTAAGTTGAAATTTAACCGTTTCCAGAGGCAGGAACAGGGCTGCCAGAAGCGCGGTCGTCGAAAGTTCCACGAAAGTCAGAGACAAAAAATCTCTTCCCGGGGCTATGACTCCCATAACATAAATCTGCGCTCCGAATGCGACGGCGCATAAAAGCGTTAAAAAATCGCCCCGGTTGAACTCCCCTCCGGCAGGCCCGGTTAAAAGATACATACCTGCCATGGCGAACAATATCGCCAATCCATTTATCATCGGAGGTAATTTCCCCTTGTGGACTATTAAAAAGACCGGCACGAAAACCGCAGAAAGCCCTGTTAAAAACGCTGATTTCGATGCCGTGGTGAATTCTATGCCGATGCTTTGCGCGCTGAAGCCTGCGAATAGCAGCACGCCCAGAAGGACGCCGCCCGCGAAGCCCCGTCTATCCAGCCTCGAAAGATTCGCCCTGCAAAACGGAAAAATGATAATCGTGGCGATAAAAAATCGACCAAAAACAAACAAAATCGGCGATACCTCATCACCGAGGATATTCTTCAATATTGTGAAGCTCAATCCCCAGATAAGCGTTACCAGAAGAAGCAATAGATCGGGGAGAAGCTGGTTCCGGAACGATTCCGGCATTTTCATAGATAGGATTTCCCTTAAAGCGTGGATCTGAACCAGTCCGACAGGAAATGCTTGAAACCGGGATTGCCCTCAATGAGATGAGTACCATGTGGAGACCCCTTCAAGACCTCCAGATGAGCCGGCGTTCCCGCAGAGATTTCCTTCAGCTTTTTACACGAATTGGCGGAGTAATCATTCTCCTTGGACGCCGCAAAAAGAACCGGCCTCGCTCCGTATCTTTCAACCGCCTTCAGGCACTCCACACCGCGGTAGACAACACCTGGCGAAAGCAGGGCAAGCGATTTCACATCGGGATGGTCGGAAGCGAAGATTGCGGCATAATTGGCCCCTATGGAAGCGCCCATCACGCCCATGCGAGTTGTATCGGTCGATGGGTTTTCCCTTAGAAAATCCCAGGCAGCATCGAGATCCTTTACGATGTCTTTGAAGTCATCCTCCGAGAATTCTCTCCAGTAGATATTAGTTCCAGAGTCTGATTCTGCCTTTCCGGGTTGCCTTCTATTGGAACCCCCGTGGCCACGCAGATCGATAGCCAATATCGATTTTAATCCCGCCTTTCTTAGAATCGGCAGGAAACTCTCCCAATCGGCATGGTCTCCGCCAATCGTATGCAATAAGAGCAATGCGGGGCCATTCTGGTCGGGCATGAAATAGTGAATCCCGGTAATTCTGTAGCCGTCCGCAGTATAAAGCTCGACGTCCCTGGTGGAATAATCTTCCGCCCGAGCAGCTATGGTGTAAAAAATCAGGAAAATGGAAACCAAATATGGTTTTGGGGCTGGGAAGGCCAACAATCGCAATCTCATCGCTCAGGCAACAGATCGATGCGAAGATCCACCGTTTTTCCTTTTTCGCTGAAGATCCGGCGAGTCATTCTCCGATAGCCATCGGCTCTAATCTCGATAAAGTGCCGGCCTAAAGCGAGCTTGATTGAAGGACCGTTGGTGGCGCCGTATTTCTCAAGATCGACATAGATCTCCGCCGGGATATTCGTTTTTGCCGTCAACAGACCGTATTCCTCCAGATTCTGGTTGGGGTAATTATAGGCGCCTTTCCCGGATCGCGCCACCGGTTTTTTCTTTGTTTCACCGGCGGTTGGCTTAACAGGTTTATCTATCCCATCTACGCTCGAACTAACCGAGGATTCCGATTCTACGTTATCGCCGCTATCGCCCCTTGGCCGTCGCCTGATGTCATCGGATGCTTCCCTCTCCGCAACATTTACATCCAGACCGTTTTGCGTCTGACTTTTGGCCGCCAGTTTATGGTCGTCATTTGGGCCGGGCCCGCCGCCTCGCGAAATAATCAAGATCGCGATCAGCAGAATAGCGATAGCTGTAATCCCCGCAGCCGCATGCTTGGCCTTGATTCTTAGACGATTTTTTCTGCTTTTGACCCTGGATTCGGGCAGAGTTGTGCGATCCGCAAGCCTGGCAAGATATTCCTTTGCCGACTTGTTATTCTTATCGTATCGCAAAACCTCCTTAAACTCCTTCCGGGCGTCTTTCAGGCGCCCTTCCCCCAGGGTAAGATAGTATAGAGCCGAGTCCATATGATTCGATATCTTCTCTGTCCTCAATTTCTCGGTGATCTTGATAGGGTCCTTCAAAAAACTGGATATCAGTTTTTTAATCGGCGGCAGCTTGAAACGTTCGAGCTGGGCGTAGATCGCATCGGCAAACTCCTCAGCGCTTTGATATCGGGATGGCGAATCTTTGACTATGGCCTTCTCGACGAGCGTTTCGATTTCAGAGTTAACATCCACCCGAAGATTCTGCAGCGGTTCTGCCTGATGGGACATGATGGAAGCCACCATACTCTGATACGTATCTCCCTTGAAGGGCTTCTCGCCGGCGATTATCTCGTATAATATGATTCCCAGACTGAATATATCCGACCTGTGATCTACCTGCCGGCCCGCCGCCTGCTCCGGAGACATATACGCCGGTGAACCGATCATCTGCCCGGTAGCGGTAATCGTGAGATCGTCTCCGCCCTTGGCGATACCGAAATCGGTAATCATAACCCGGCCGTCATTTGAGAGGATGATATTCGCCGGCTTTATATCTCGATGGACAATATTGTGACCGTGAGCGAATTTCAGGCCCTCGGCAACCTGATGACATACAAGAAGGCAGATTTCAAGCGGAAGACGCTTCTGTTTTTCCATTATCTGCTTTAAATTTGTGCCATCGACGTATTCCATTGCGATATAGTAGTCATCGTTTCCCTGCCCGTAATCTATTATTGAGACGATGTTTTCATGATGGAGTTGAGCGGCCTGCTTGGCTTCCTTCTCGAACCTGGCCACGAACCCCTCATTCATAGAGAGGTGCTGATGCATTATCTTCAACGCCACCGGCCTGTCCAGAGAAAGCTGGATAGCCTTATATATATTAGCCATACCGCCCGTGCCTATGAGCTCCAGGATTTCGTAGTTGGCTATCGAAATCTTCTCGATTGCCGCAGCTTTAAGAACAGCCTTAATCATTTCGAAGAATCGCCTCCGACAAGCAATGCCACCGCAGTTTCAGTGTTAACATCAAGCACATCAGGATCTTAAGCGCAATCCATGCGCCAAACAACACTCTCGGATCGAATACTATATAATAACCCGGGACGATGGTTACTTTACATCATCCCCACTATATATCGGCACCTCATATCTTCGTTTTAACAGGGGGAATATGACTGCCGCGCTTGGGCTTACTTGCGAAAAGCAACCCTTAAAGCCCGGCTTATGTCTTTCATCAGGATATTCTCAGGCTCCAGGCCTACGGACAGGCGAACGAGGCCCGGGGTCACTCCCGATCGAGAGAGAATCTCTTGTTTGAAGCCGAAATGCGATGACCAGATCGGGATAGAGACTAATGACTCCGTGCCCCCAAGACTCGATGCGTTCTTTATGACTTTTAGCGAATCAACGAACCGGATAGCTCTTCTTTTCGAACCCAGGTCGAAACTAACCATGCCTCCAAAACCGCTCATTTGCCTGGCGGCCAATTCATGCTGGGGATGAGAAGACGATCCTGGATATATCACTCGCTTCAAACCCGACACGGATTCTAAGAACTTCGCAACCGACGCGGCGTTGCGATTGTGTTTCTCTATGCGAATCTCGAGCGTCTTCAGTCCTCGCTCCAGAAGAAAAGCCTGATGCGGATCGGCGCACCCCCCGAGATACTTACGCGTCTCCCGGACCCCGGCCATAAAACGTCCAGAACCCGAAATAACACCGCCCACTATATCAGAATGTCCTCCCAGATACTTGGTCGCCGAATGAATCACCGCATCGATACCAAAATCAAGCGGCTTCTGGTTTACGGGAGTGGCGAATGTTGAATCAATTATGGAAAATTTCTTTCGGCGGTTGGCAATCCGACTGGCGCTCTCCAGATCGATAATCTTCAGATTCGGATTGGTCGGCGACTCAAGATAGATCAATTTCGTCTTTCGCGTAATAGACCGGGACAGCCTGCTGATATCGTCAGCCGGAAAAAAAACAACCTTTATATTAAGCTTTTTAAGAAGTTGATCGAACAGCCTGGCGGTACCGCCATAGATTGGATACGACGATATGATCTCATCGCCCGCTTCGAGTAATGTCAGACAGGCACTGCTAATGGCCGCCATTCCCGACGAAAATAAGAGCGAACTTTCAGCGCCTTCAAGTTGCGCTATTTGATTTTCGACAGCCTCTATGGTGGGATTGCTGTAGCGGGTATAGATATATCCCTTTCGCTTTCCCTTCTGGTAATCGATAAGCGAGGCCGTATCGGGAAACGTGAACGTGGAACTCTGGAAAATGGGGGTGACGACCGGGCTTTGTTCTATTTTCTTAGATTTGCGAGGCATTTTTCGGTATGATATGCGATATCGTTCTCGCCGGCAAGGCGAAGATTATCGATATCGAAATAGAGCTGCTCAAGTTCCTCGGGACTGTCCACATCGTATGATATCTCCAATTCCTGCCAGCTGAGCCCGCTCTGGTTAAGACGCTCCACCGTCTCTTTATATACGGTCTGCATGCCCCAGTCTATACCGTCGAATAACGCCGGATAATGGCTGTCCGATCCAATGAGATAATAGCGGCCGCTGAATGTCGGCCCCACTACCGCCTGATTCTTCTTCAAAAGTTCAAAAGTAGCATGCAGAATTAAAGCCTGCAATATAGGGCTGTGTGATCCGACGAAAATAACCCGTTCCGCTCCCCCCTCGAATAATATCTTCGACGAATTGATTAGCCGTTCCCCGAAGTCCTCGCCCGATTGGGGAATCAAGTTCACATTTGACGCCTTTTCGGCAATCACTATGTCCTTCTCCTCGTTTTCGAACAGACAAAGGATATCCTCGAAATCTCCACGAGAATCCGGAGGCCAGTGAGCAATGTATAGATCCGAACAGGGCACTCTTAACGATGCTGAAATCGTATCCAGAAGAAAAGCGCGAACCAAAAATGCCACCTGCTTTTGATCCAGACACTCCTCCAGCCCGGTCTTGACCTTACCAGGTTCGGGATATTTGGCAAATATGCATATAGCGTTTCCGTTCATCATAGAATGCTGCATTGAGGTAATCGGCATTATTCTATCTATTTTAAATCTGTTGCTTCTATTATCAATGGGTCATCCTCTATCACTATCGATATTTCAGTGCTCAGAAAATCGCATGATATCTGTAACCAATATCTCGATCCGCAAAAAATCGCCTTGAATTTCCGTCCATGCGAATACAATGCCTCCGAATTCGCCAATAGATCTTCAATACCCCCCGATAATCAATTTTTCGTGCTAAAGATAAAATTTCATGAAGGGATCGCAAGGAAATTCAAAGCTGCCGCCGGCATTTTTGCGCGCCGCTTCGATCAAGGAGGCTTTCACTGGAAATCAGGAATCAGGAGACGCCCCTCCATATGCTTAGATAAAATGCCGGGCCATGTCGACCAGGGATCCTTCTGAGAGATCTCCCACCAGCACGCATATAAGGTCGTCGGCCTGCCAGAGAACATAATTTGTGCCGGTACAGCTTCCGCAATATATAGAGATATTTTCGACCTTCATCTTATTGGGACCGAAGAGCTTTTCGCCGTGGTCCTTTGTCATGAATAGCGATACTCTCTTTTCCTGGAGATCAAAGAAAACACAACCAATGGTCTCGCCGTTTTCCCCAAGCACATAAGCTCCCCCGGGAGGCGGCATGGCCGGATCGGAGGGCAACGCAACCGGCAATCCGGCATTGGCTGAAACCCATTGGGCGATTTCCGACGGATCGTTGCTTACTATGCCGAGATTTTCAGGCTCCTGGAGATACTCACAATGTTCGTGCACCATCTCGGTTACGAGAGGCATGTTCCCTCTGGGCCCTGAAACGGTAAATAGCGCAAGCATGAATACGACTATCAGAAATCCGGCGGCGCCAACCGGTATCATTGGACGCGTTCCGATCAAATTCCTCATATATTCCCAGAAACCCCCGGTTCTTTCCCGGGATTCGCGGGTTATGCTCATGATAATCTTATCCTTTAGCCAGGTGGGAGCCATATCTTCTTTGCAAGAATCCTTTACCAGGTCTTTCAATTTCAAGGCGATCCCGTACCTGGCGGCACATTCCCGGCATGAAAATCGGTGATTATCCAGAACCGATTTTCTCGATTCATCCAGTTCGCCATCGAGGTAGAGATTCAATTCTTCTTCATCAACAAAACATTCACGCTGATTCATTTGCATCTCCCTCCAGGGCATAGCCGTTGGCCATCGCCCAGTCCCAGAGTTCATTTCGAAGCTTCCGCCGGGCTTTAAAGAGCCAGGATTTGCAGTTGGTATCTTGCTGGAAACGGTCGCAGAATCCATAGGACCGCAGGTAAGTCTCCTGCATAAGATCCTCGGATTCCGTCTGACTATTGGTCATCATCAATGCCGTGCCAAAAAGAATACCCGGGTGAATAACGGCTCCCTTCTCGAGCCTCTGAATCTTGGAGTCGCCGACGGCCCACATCGCCATTCTAACCTCATATGCTTTCCGAAGCGCCTCCTTTTGAAACCACAACTATTTCCGAATGGTTCCTCGGCGGTGATGTTCGGGATAATTCCTTATTGGCTTTAAAGAAAACAGGGATTTTCGGTTAGAAATTAAGGCTCAGTTTATTGTTATTCAGCATTTCACGATCAAGGCGTTAGGATTCACACGCTCAAGGTCTTTGCGTTATATGAAATGCCAGGCGCTGATTTATCAAACCGTATGTGGGATTTTGCTTATCCGCCACCTTTTCTTAACAGAAGGTGAAACAAAATGCTGGAGAACCGTTAGAATTTAATGTATTGATGGATGTATTTCGTCCATGATATGATTTCGGCTTCTCATTTCCATGATAGCGTCGCAGTATCATGTTGTGCCTGAATCCGCTTTCCGGCCCACGCAGATTATTACCCTTTTTGTAGCGAGGAGAGCTTTTTAAGCCTCGACAAAACCTCGTTGGCGGGCTCGAACTGGACCATACGAAGATCTTCCTGCTCGCGGCCATCCGGCCCGATGAATACGATAGTGGGTGCGCCTCTGATGCTATATTGCTTCAAAAGCGATTTCACCTCCGGCGAACTTCCCCGTGTCATGTCGGCCTTAAGCATTACAAAGTCCTTGCTGAGCTCTATCACCTGCCGGTCGGAAAATGAGAACCTGTCCAGCTTCTTACACGGTATACACCAGTCGGCAAAGAAGTCAATGACCACCGGACGACCTGATCCTTTTGCCTGGTCTAAGGCGGCTTCGGAGTATGGTTGCCAACTAATTCGTGAACCCTGCGTTATTTCCCCGGCCGGCATCCCCCACCACAGGGAGACGCCGAGCAATATCGCTCCCAGAGCAAGCCGGATCGTACGGAACATGATGGTTTTAACAGGAGTCTTTTCGAAAAAGCCGAAATAAAGGGCCGCAGCAACCAGGCTGACCAGAACAATCGAATTAAAAATCGAACCGGGAATGATAGTATGCAGGAAATACAGCGTCGCGGCAAAGAGCAAAGAACCCATCACCTTCTTGGCATAAACCAACCAGCCCCCGGATCTGGGGATCTTGTGGACCATACCGGAGAAGGTTCCCAGAGCCACAAACGGCGTGGCCAGACCAAGACCCAGCATGAGGAACATGGAAAATCCTAAAATCGGATCGCCCTTTTGACCCACAAAGGCCAGAAGGCTTATGATGAAAGCCGCCAGGCATGGCGCTGAGGCAATTCCCATTGTAAGACCCATTACTGCTGCGCCGACGATCCCTTTGCGAGAGCTCCCTCCGGCCAGATTCATAAACCATCCTGGGAGGCGAAGCTCGAAGGCGCCGAAAGCATTCAACCCCATAATCATGCAGAGCGTGGCCAGAGCTAACAAAACCCATGTGCTCTGCAAAGCGGCGCCCATCAGCGACCCTGAGAATGCTGCTACGGTTCCCACCGTGGCATAGCTAATAGCTATGCCCACACCGAAGACGCTGGCGGCCAGCAATTGCCTCGTCCATCGCCCTCCGGATTGAGCGCCAAAAAATCCTATAGTGATGGGAATAATCGGATAAACACAGGGCGTCAGTGTCAAACCCAATCCGAGAATATACATGGCGATAAAGGCCAGTATATATCCGTAGCGGCTCACGAAAGCGGTGGCATCGAAATCTTTCAACATCGTCCAGAACCCATTTGCTTCAGTGTCCGCCAAACCGCCCGGGCCGCTAAGCTCTTTGGTCGCTATCTCTGACAACGCAGCCAGATCGCCAAACCCTTGCGCCTCGAAAAGCGAGGCGTGGCGAATCTCGCCGCCCGCCGCTGCAGGCTCGATCTTCATCATAAGAGACAAAGTTTGTGTCGCTGGTGCCAGACACATCCTGTCATTACAGGGCTGCGTTGTAACCGATACCTGAAGGGGAATAGTCCCGATCTGCGCATCCTCAGCCGAGGCGAGTAGCATTTTAATCCAGACGATATCACCATATACCGAAAGCGGCTCATCGGGGCTGAAGGCAAAGGTCATCCCCTTCCCGGCTGGATATGAAATCTCCTCCACCATGAAATTGGAATCGTCGTCCAGGCTGACCGCAGTCGGTATCAGGTAATCCTCCAATGGTGCATTCGAGTTGACATGCCAGTCATCATCTATTGTCAGTCTCAAAAGCAACTGGAACGTCTCTCCAGGGGAGACGTCAAGACGTGAAACGAACGCCCCAACCGTCACAGGTTCTTCAGCCACAACCACATCCGGCTTTGATTCCCCCTCCGCCCTCAGACCGGGATGAACGCCTCCGAAAGGCAACAGCAGGATAATCCCGGCAAGCATACCCCTCAGCAAGCCGCTCGATAGAACCGATTTCGTCCAATGAAACATCAGGCGACAACCCCTTTCATTATGATAATCGGCCTTTCAATATTGGCACCGTGCCCAACCGCAGGCTTATTATTCGCGATACTCTGAATCCGATATCCTGAACTTGAATCATTACAGATCCCGATGAGTCTTTTTGTTAATTTTGGCGAAAGCTCTGGAGAACCGGCCGCTCCTGCTGGCGCTGTCTTAGTCTGATTTACGATTCCCGGTCTTTCTCTTTTTCGACTGTCCACTCCACGTTTATGAGACTCTACTCTTGTCCGCAAATAATCTCTCCTTAAATTCCGTCCCGCCGAATTAATTCCTCGGTGGCCTCAAATGCCACTTACCACCGATTATTTTCACGTATAAACCAAAAAACTGTTCCGGGGGTTGCCTATTCATTGAAATTGCCCCGATAAAAAACAGCCGCGCTGTCCCATAGATAGATGATAGGCTTTGAAACTCAATGGACTTTGCAAATCGAAGTCCGCACCAGGGTCCTAAGAATCCGGAGACTCCAACACCGATTTGATGGCCTCGAATATCGTCTTTTTATCTATTTGTGCGGCGATATGTGCAGCCAGCTTCGAGGCAACTCTCTCGGCAATCTCATCGATTTCAGCGCCGGAGAATCTGGCGCGGGGTTGCTCTGCTTTTATAGCATTCTCTGGCTTAAATTCCTGGCCAACAGCAGGCTTACCGGCGTGTCGGACCTCTTGATCCGATCCGGATGGTCTCAGATCATCATATTTTAAGACATCGGGGGAGGACGGTTTTATGTGGATCGACGATACTTTTTTCGGCGCGCCCGATGCTTTTGATTTATCTTTGGGTTCCGGGCCTTCTATTTCCCTTTTCATCTCCCCGATGAACCAGTTATAATCCTCATCCTCTTCAAGCTTTGATGGGACTTCTGTAATCTCATCCTCGGCCTGCTCGTGGATGAGATTGAACTGGTCTTTTTCTATCATAAGATCCTGATCCTGTTCGGAAGCATCGAAGCTGGTCACTTTCACAGGCGTATCAGACTTTTCGCCGTTCATATCTTTAAGGTCGGTCCAATCGAGGTTGTAGACCTGCTCCGGTTCTTCATCAAGATGACGGGGCGTTGAAATAACATCGGCCTTATATGAAGTCCGAGGAGTCCCTTCCCGAGCGTCAGGCTGCCCGGACGGCTGCCCATCGCCCGTCCCGATAAGTTTCGTTATTATCTCCAGTAGATCCCGGGGAGAAAATGGTTTCTTCAGACGGCCGCGTGCGCCGGATGAAATCGATTGTTCTTCAGTAAAATCGTCCTTCGCACCGATCATGAGCACGACCGGGATTCCGCCGGCTAACCGATCTCCTGACATCTGGCGGCACAACTCAAGGCCTGATATTCCCGATAGATTGAGCCCTGCTAACACCAAATCCGGACGCTCAGCCTGGACAACCTCCCATGCCTGAAGACCGTCGGAGGTGCAGACTACATCGTATCCATGCTGACGCAAAAGGGAATCTGCAACGCTTTTTATCGTAGGAGACGCATCGGCCACTATGACTTTTTTCATCTTATCTCCTGTCGGGCTCAACCTGTCTGGCCTTAGATTCTTGACTCAGAATAATAATCGGCGTTATTATAAGCCTACTTAAGCTTTACTTATGGCCATGCTCCGATAATTTATCCGAGGCCTTTTCCAATATCTTCTTCTCTCGCCTGGTAAGGTTTTCGTAACCGACCTGATTTATCTTATCGAGGATGGCATCAACTTCCTCCATCATTCTCATCTCCTCCTGAAGCTTCTTAGCCGACTGTGCGATTTTCACACGCCTGATAACCTCGCCCGGAGACCATTTCTTGAGCTTCCATCTCCAATCGAATTTCAGGTATAAAAACCCCACCAGGGCCCCGCCGAGATGAGCGAAATGCGCAATCCCGTCAGCTCTATAAGTGGACAGAAACTCTATGGCCACCAAGAAGATCACAAGATATTTTACCTTTACCGGTATCAGGAAATAAATATATACATATCTCTCCGGAAACAGCATGGCGTAGGCTACAAGGATCCCGTAGATCGCCCCGGATGCCCCGATTATCGGGGTAAGATTAGTAGCAGGATTGAACACGCCAAAAACAAAATTGATTATGCCGGCGCCAATGCCTGCGGCAAAATAGAATTTCAAAAATTCCTTCGATCCCCATGTTCTCTCAAGTTCGGAGCCGAACATCCAGAGAATGAACATATTCATTAGAATATGCCAGGTCCCTCCGTGCAGGAACATATAGGTAACTGGCTGCCACACATAGAACTTACCGAAAACATAGGCCGGAACCAGACCGAAAGTCCTATACAAAACATCGAGGTTGAAATATAAGACTCTAGGACCCAGAAACGCGGCAACATTGATGATCAAAAGCCATTTGATCACGGGGGGAAAAACGCCACTCTGCCGCCCGAGGCCATGCGAAAAAGGCCTGTGATAATTCAACTTTGCTCCCCGCGTCGCTTCTTAATAATTTTCCAACGACAATTGATCTTGCAAACCTTTCCAAGCATACCGGCTACCGAACAGTATTTTTGAAGCGACAAATCTATGGCCCAGCGAATATCGTCGTCGGTTAGATCAGATCCTGTCAGCGTATATTCCAGCGTTATGTTTTCAAACACGTGGGGATGCGACGGTGATCTGCGACCATGAGCGGAGATTTTCAAATCCTGAAGATCCCTTTTGCGTTTCTTCAGGAAAGTAGCTACATCCATGCCGGTACAACTCGAAAGCGAAAAAAGCAAAAACTCCATCGGGCGAGGGCCGTCATTATCGCCGCCATGAATTTCGGAGGCGTCGGAGATAATATTATTGTGGCCTGAACCCGAACGGCAGGCAAATCCCAGGCGGCCGTTCCATTGAAGCGTTGCCTCCACGACCTTCGGTATTTTTTTGTAAGGTTCTCTAATCTTCATTTTCGGCCGCCCGAAAAACGGTCAATCTACAGGCAATATATATTATCGGTAAGTTGCGATCAAGCGTTTAGAATAAGAGCAGGTAATGAGAAATAAAAGATCCGACCGGATCGATTAGAGGCTATCACGAGCATTTCCTCATGCCATAGCCGCAGATAGGACAGAATACCTGTGATCCTTCCCTGGTCAACCTGGAGAAGCGGCAATTGGGACATATATTACCGGTAGTGAGAATCTCAATACTATCGCTTTTATCGGTTATTTCTTCTGACTTTTCCGCCATTACTGCTACGGCATGGTAATCGTGAAGAATCTTTTTGGTCGTCTCGGTACTCTGATAAGCACCCATCAAGAGGCCAGCACTTTATCTATTTTATCGAATAACATTTTCTTGGGTACTGCACCCACCACCTGGTCGACAACCTCGCCGCCTTTGAAAAACATCACGGCAGGAATCGACATGATAGCATATTCGGATGCTATTTTCTGATTATTATCCACGTCCAGCTTGGCGACCTTCAGCTTGCCATCGTAAACATCAGAGGCCTCCTTAACGAAAGGTGCAATCATGCGGCACGGTCCGCACCAGGCGGCCCAGAAATCGATCATGACGGGAACGTCAGAATTCTTAACTTCCTGTTCGAAATTCGATTCATTCAATTCAATTATCTTCGACATCTTCTCTCCTTTCAAATAAATCAATCGGTTCGGGATATGAAACGAGACCTGTAATCACAGGGTTCCCGGCCCGGGAAAATCATTTATCTTTATCGAAATACGATTCCAGTTTCTTGATCCGCTTGACATAATCCGGCAAACGGTTCAGGATCGCCTCTATCTTATGAGCCAGATAAACGTCTCTGGAGGGCGTTCCGAATTGAACTGCTCCCGCTGGAACATCGGCCGGGACTCCCGACTGAGCCTCGATGATTGCTGCATCGCCTATTTTGAGGTGACCGGCGAGGCCAACCTGCCCGGCGAGCGTTACCTTCCTGCCCAGTTCAGTGGACCCCGCCAATCCGACCTGAGCGCAGATAACCGAATAGGGCCCGATCTTGCAGTTGTGAGCGATCTGAACCAGGTTATCTATAATGGTCCCCTTGCCTATTACGGTTTCGCCGAGCGTTGCCCTGTCAATCGTCGTGCCAGCCCCGATTTCGACGTCATCCTCGATGACAACCGTGCCAGCCTGTGGAATCTTTATATGGCTCGATCCATCCCAACAATAGCCGAACCCATCGGAGCCGATCACAACGTTGGGGTAAACTACAACATTAGCGCCGATAATCACCCGTTCGCGAATGGTGACATTTTGAAATATTCGGCAGTTGTCTCCAACGGCGGCACCTTCACCAATAAAAGCGCCGGCATGGATTTCAACCCCATTGCCGATACTAACTCCTTTCGAAATCACCGCATTATGCCCGATATAGCAATCTTCGGATATCCTAACATCACCCGAAATAACCGCCGTTTTTTCAATACCGGGGGCCACAGCGGAAAACGCCTTATAAAACATGCGCATCGCCATGGCGAACCCCAGATACGGATTTTTCACTATCAAAAGGGAATGTTTTGCGCTCTGCAGTCCGGGATAAACGATCAGGGCCGAGGCCCGGGTTTTTTCAATAAGCTTCTCGAATTTTCGGGAGGCGATATATGACAAATCGTCCGGTTCTGCGGCTTCTATGGTCGCCAGGCCCTCTATCTGCAGATCGGGATCGCCCTTAAGCTCTGCTTTTATCTCAGAGGCTATCTGGCCCAATCTGAACGACATCTATCTCTCTTTGGCGATCTCGGCCAGCACATCGTCGGTCAAATCCAGGCTTTCCTTGGCAAATGCAATGCTGACTGCGGCGACATCCAGCACAATATCGAAATCTTTCTCGATGGCGATCCTTCTGATTATTCCGATAATTCTCTCCTCGATCGGCCTGGAAAGCTCCGCCATTCTCCTCTCGGCTTTGCCGTTAGGCCCGAAAGTCTCGTCCAGATACTGCTGCAGGGAATCCTGTTTGGCCGTTAGAAGGTCCTCCACCTCTTTGCGTTTCGATGCTGACCAGATCAGGGAATTTCTCTCTTTCTCCAGCTTAAGGCTGTCTGTCACATCGTTTAAGGCGGCGGCACGATTATTCCAGTCCTCAACCTCTTTATCGAACCTGGCTTGGGCATCCTGAAATTCAGGAGACTCGGCGAAAATGCGCTGCGAATTGACATAGCCGATCCTGCCCCCCTGAGCGTTCGCTTGCAGGGCGCCGAAAGCCAAAATCCCTGTAGCGAAGACAAGCCATTTCATAATTGTTCTCCTAAGATTATACATGAATTTCCCAAATGCTTAATCATCAAAATCCCCTGCCTATCTGGAAGTGGGTGCTCCATTGACCTTTCTGCAAACCGTCGAAAGCATACCCGAAATCAAATCCCATTATGCCAACATAGGGAATAACGATCCTGAACCCCGGGCCGACCGACCTGAAATATCTCTTGAAGAGCCGAATATCTTCCAGCGTCCGATAAGCATTGCCGGCGTCGGCGAAAAGCAAAATGTAAAATTGCTGCTCGGCAAGCGCTACCGTCAATTCAAAATTGTAAATCAACTCAAACCTGCCGCGTAAGAATGCTCCGTTCTCGTCATAAGGCCCAACACGACCGTCATCGTATCCCCTGATGGTCCCATCCGGGTCAACTCCGCCCGGCGCAAACCTTTCGCTATAGGGAATGTCATTCTCCCTATGGTATATTCCGTCTATTTCGCCGTATTTGGCCCTGACCATCGCCACCACTTTCCAGAATAAAGTCCTGTAGTATTCCGCCGCATAGGTCTGCTTGAAATAATTCCAATCCCCTCCCAGAATTGTTCCGGCAAGCTCGCCTCTCCACGAAACCACCGACCCACTGGTGGGGAACTGCGCAAGGTCACGGGAATCCCTTAGTATAGTTAGGCTTGCCGAAGAGGTGGTCAGAGGCCAATCCTGTTTGTCGACGGCGTACGGATTATCCTGATTCTTGTCTTTATAAGAGCTGGAGATATCGATATATTCAACCAGTTCAAGACGATATCCGGTGAAGATGCGGAAATAATTATCCGGCCAGCGGAGTCTTCTTCCGACTCTGACGCTGCCGCCAAATCTGCGCTCGGTAAACCAATCATACCAGCGGCGTTCCTGCAGATAAAAATCGCCGGATAAGGATGTAGGAGTATCCAGCAGCCATGGCTCCAGATAGCTGATATTGAACGTGCTTCTGTTCTTGCCGAGATCCAGATTCAATGTGGCGGTCTGACCGGTTCCGAAAAGGTTGGGAACGCCAAGTCCGATAGTGCCAACCACCTTATCAACCGCGGAATAGCCGGCGCCCACCGAAAATTGACCGGTAGGTTTCTCCTCAACCTTGATTTTCAAATCTATATCGCCATTGGGGAGGATATCCCAGTCCGGCGTGACATCAGCGAAAAAGTTTAGAATCATGACCTCGCGTAGAGATCGCCCCAATACGGATCTTTTGAATATGGTTTTAGGCTTGATCAGAAGCTCGCGCCTGATGACCTTCTCATGAGTTTTCGTATTCCCGACAATATTTATCAGCCGGATATGGACCGGATTGTTCTCGGTAATACTCCAGTGGAAATCAAGAGTGTCTCCGCGAGTATTGTTTTCCTCGTCAAATTGTGCATACCAGTAACCCTGGTCCTGATACATTTCATGGAATTTAAACAGAGTCTCGTCATATTTCTCCTGATTATAAACCTGCCCCTCTTTGAATTTCACCTTTTTGCGGAAATCTCCATCTGTAAATAGCGTATTGCCTTCCCAGGTAAGATTTCCGAAATAATATCTTTCGCCTTCTCTCAGCTCGATATCGATAAACATCCGGGTCTTATCATCGGAATACAATATTGAATCAGCCAGAATGATAGCATCGATATACCCTTCCTTTTTATAGAATTCGACAATCTTATCTTTATCCTCCAGATACTTTTCCTTATCAAAACTGCCGGACCTCAGAAATCCCCTTTGCTTGGTGGACATTTTTCCCCGGAGCTTCTTATCGGTAAATATCTGGTTGCCCGAAAAAGTTATCCTGCCGACTCTAACCTTTTCTCCTTCGCTTATCGTGAATTCCAGATCGACAAGTGCTTCCTGGTCTTCCACGTCACTTTGCTCGGTTTGAATATTGACCAGAAGATACCCCTTTTCGGCATACATGGATTTAATTCGTTCAATATTGTTCTTTGTCTCTTTGGGAGAGACGAGTCGTCCCTCGAAAAGGGTGATTCTTTCTTTAAATTTTTTGGTTTTGATCTTCCTGTTACCGGAGAACTCAAGATCGCGGAGTTTGGGATATTCTCTGACTTTTATCGTTAGTTTCACGCCGGCTTCCGCAGGCTCGGCATCGATCTCTACCTCGGAAAATAACCCCAGCCCGTATACTCCTTTTATGGCATCCTGCACCAGACCGGGGGTGATAATATCGCCGGGCACCAGGGCGGACGAATTTAGCACCAGAAATGTATCGGCGCTGTGAATCCCCTCGACATCGACAGACAATATAGTCCTTTGCCATATCCCGCTGCCGGAATCATCGGACCTCAACACGGCATCAGGCTGCGCCCGGACCGATGCGGCCAAAGACAAGACGGCCGCTATGGCAAAGACATATCTCATCATTGGCTTATTTCTTTGACCAGAATCTCGGTGAAGGCCTGTTTATGTCCGGTCTTGCGACGATATTTGCGGCGCCTTTTAAATTTGAATACGGTAACCTTGTCGAACCTGCCATGAGCCACGACCTCGCCCCTGACAGAGGCGCCCTCGATATATGGCTTGCCGACAGTTGGTTCCCCATCCGTGGAGATCAACAATACTTTTTCAAAATTGATTTCCTCCCCGACCTTTAAGTTCACTCCGGGTATCTTGCAGTTAGCATTAACTTCAACAGGGACCTGGGTCCCGCCGGTTTCAATAATCGCTCGCATCACACCTCCCAATTATCTAAAAATTTTTAATATAATAATCCTCTATCTCCAGTCCAGTCAAGCACCATATCCAGAATCATGTAATTTAACACCTCGAATATTGTTTTGTTTCACTTACCCGCGATCAAAATATATGTTTTTCCCCGTCGCCGAAAGGGGAATCCCCAGAAGATAATCCCAATCCACCAGACCCATCCACCGGGCGGCGACCCCGATCCGGTACATAATTCGGTTGTCGACATTGAATATCTGCGCCGTCTTGACCGCCGAGCCGACTGCCAGGCCCAGATCGATAAGGCGGTAGCTGCATAACGGCCCCAAAAATTCAACATCCACCTGCTTGGCCCTGTTAAAGGCGTCGCAATCATGATAGCCGCAGGCGCCGCAGTTGAGGCCTAAAGATGTGCTGTTATTCAGCCCGATAATGACCACCGCCCTGGAGGCCGCCACGTTAGCGGCATCCCGGTCGAAATTGCTTTTATTTTTCTCCTTCCCGAATTTGATCATAGCATCTGCAAGTTCTTTTACCTTCCGGCCCGCAATCGTCATAATCTCGATAAAATCCTCGCCTTTCGACTTGGGAGCCGTCCGGGCGGCGATCTCCATCATGGCCGCTACCTGGATTATACCTTCGTCAATAAGGTTCTTCTGGAAAGTCATAAAACACCTATCGCGTATCTTTTGTTAATGTTTGCAAGACAATCAAAGTTCAAATTTCTTCCCCGATTGGGGAGGTTTTCTCAGGTCACTGACCGATACTGACCAGATTATCGTTAAAAGGGATAAAAGCATAAAATCTCTCAAGAGATTGGTTGTCAGCCCGGCCAGATACAGGGCCACGAGTGAAGATAATATCGCCATCCAGAATGTTCCATCGCCGGGCGCTCTCGCACGACTCCGCCAGCATATTAGAATCGGCCCCGACGCCAGGCCCAGGAACAGAATCAGCGCCAGCGGCCCGGATTCTATCAATATCTCCAGTGGCGTTGAATGCCAGCTCTGAATTCCTGTATCGCCTATCTCTTCCAACAAGCTCTCAGGTGCAAGCTTTTTGAAACTCCCCGGGCCGTATCCCCAGAATGGTAAATGTGATATCGGTTCCAATGAAGCCACATACAGGGAGGCGCGCCCGCTTGTTACCCCACCTTTCTTATCCGCCTTGAAACGCTCAACAATCAAACCACGGCTATGCGGGATCGCGGCCAGAAGTGCGACCGCTATGAGCAGCCCGATAGCGGTTCGTTTCTTATTCAGATAAGACCCGACAATCAAAACACCCACCGCCGCAGAAAACCATCCGGCCCTGGTACCCGAAAAAAACAAACCCGCAGCCATAACCACTCCTGCCGATAAATAGAACCATCTTTTTGATGATTTTCCCTCCGCAAAAAAAGCTAAAGCAAGAGGTATCATGGCCGCCTCAAACAACGCCATGGTTGTATATCCACCTGAAAAAGGAGCGGCCCGCTCGACCGCGCCTGTTATATAACGAAACAAACCTAGAAGCGATGTTACTCCCGTGCCCAGGATTAAAAGATCGACAAGCCTCTTCAAGGAGAAGGCCGACGAAAACGCCACCATCGGGAAAAAGCAGATCATAACCCAGCTTTTTTTAAGCTGAGGAACGGCTGATACAAGATCATAAGAAAAGAAGGAGGACAAAAGCACCAATACCAGAAAAGATGGCAACAATATTGATCCCCATACAGGCAGCCTGATTCTCTCAGAACGAGAGGCCGTGCAGGCGATCCCGCTTAAAATCACCAGGCCCGCGGCTATCTGGGCCAGCACGATCGAGATAGGAGCAGCGACGGCGAGAAGATATACTGAGAATGCCAATAACTTTTCAGGCTTTATATTTTTCGGTAACTTCGATATCGGATGAGGCATCGATTACCTTGAACTCGTCCGGGTGAAGAGAGGTGTCTATTATCAGATCTATTTTAAGCTTTGAGTTTTTCTCGAGGAGCCGGAGCCGGTTCGGCCTGCCATTGAGTAGAATGTCTCCGACCTGCGGGGCGGCTATCAGTTGATAATGTTTCAACGATGATGATGTGCGGGCCCGTTTGAACCAGCGCTCGATTTTTACCGCCACGGATTCTCGGGAAAGAACCCGCCCGATGCCATCGCATACCGGGCAGGGCTCAGATGTCGCATGCATGAACGATGGCCTTATCCGCTTACGGGTCATTTCCACCAGGCCCAGATCGGAGATCGACGATATATGATTCTCTGAGCGGTCTCGTGCCAGGGAGTTTCTGAATTCTTCATAGACCCGTCTGCGGCGTTCTTTATCTTCCATATCAATAAAATCAACGATTATAATGCCGCCAATATCCCGAAGTCTCATCTGGCGGGCAATGACGCGGGCCGCTTCCAGATTCGTCCTGTAAATGGCGTCCTCGCCCCTGGCCTTGCTACTATACCTACCGGTATTGACATCGATGGTTACCAGAGCCTCCGTCTGATCAATCACGATATTGGCCCCGCCTTTGATCCAGACCCGCCGTTCAAGCATCTTTTCTATCTCGGATTCGATTTCCATCTTGTCGAAAATCGGTTCGGGATCCTTATAAAGCTCCACAATAGATCGCAGCTTGGGATCGAGCGCTTTGAGATACTTCATTATCTTGGAAAATTCTTTTTTGTTGTCTATCACAACCCGATCCATATCCCGGGTGAGAAGATCTCTGATAATACCGCCGGTAACATCCAGATCCCTGTGAACGAGCGCCGGGGCAGTCGATTTTTCTACCTGCTTTTTCATGTTATTCCAGAGCTTCGTAAGCATGGTCATATCGGCCTTGAACCCCTTTTGACCTTTGCCCTCGGCGACCGTCCTGACAATTATTCCGAAATTTGCCGGCTTTAGATCGGAAACGATTTTGCGTAGCTTTTTCTTCTCCGCTAAATCTGAGATTTTCCTGGAAATACCGATGTGGTTCCCTCCCGGAACCATGACGATGTATCTTCCTGGCAGAGATATGACAGTGGTCAGTCGCGGCCCCTTGTTGCCTATCGGTTCCCTTATAACCTGGACCAGAATCTCCTGTCCCTTCTTTATGAGATCTGTTATGCCGGACGATCTTTTTCGCCTGGAAACCAATGGGGCATCAAGAGTGTCTTCATCGATATAATCCATATCGAAAAGAAGATTCTGGGTTCCTCTGAAATCTGAAGTATCCGAAAAGTGCAGAAAACCCGCTTTCTCGAGGCCGATATTTACAAATGCCGCCTGGATGCCCGGAAGGACCGCCGTCACTTTGCCCTTATATATATCCCCTACGATTCGTTCGCTTTCCGGCCTTTCGGTTATCAGTTCGACCAGCTTACCATCCTCAACGACCGCTATCCGGGTCTCGTAATCGGTGACATTTACATATATCTGGGAACTACCCTTTGCTTTCAACATGACCTCCAAAGCAGGCACCGGCTGTCAACCGGTACCCGCGGACGAATTCGGCTCCCGTCATAGCCCTCCCCGACTCGGGTTTCAATTGCAGGAGCTTTAAAGAACCCTCCCCGCAAGCGACCACTATTCCTTTTTTCGGATCTGACACTATAACCGATCCCGGCTTTTGACCGACCGGTTCATCCGTTACCAATTCCGTCAACAGCAAAGTAATTCTTTTTTGATCCAGATACGAAAACGCCGCCGGTCGCGGCGATAATCCTCGAACCAGATTGTGAATCTCACGTGCCGAGTTGCTCCAGTTTACTTTGCCCAACTCAGGATAGATCTTCGGGGCCGATGACGCCTGACTATCATCCTGCTTTAAGGGAACGACATTGCCCGACTCTATCAAATCCAGGGTCCGGATAAGCAATTTCCCCCCCATTTCGGCCATCCTATCGTGCAGACTGCCGAAGGTTTCATCCGGCCCGATATCAAGCTTCTCCTGCAGGATTATCTCCCCGGTGTCGACCTGGCGACGGATAAAAAATGTGGTCAGGCCCGTTTCGCTTTCTCCGTTGATCAAAGCCCAGTTGATCGGCGCCGCGCCCCGGTATTTCGGCAGAAGCGAGGCATGAAGGTTGATGCATCCCTCGGGCGGCATACTGAATACTTCTTCCGGCAAAATCCTGAATGCTACCACGCAGAATATATCCGCCTTAAGGTCCGCAAGTCTTTGGAGGAATGATGGATCTTTCAGCCTCTCCGGCTGCAGAATCTCCAGCCCGTGCGAACCTGCCAGCACTTTTACCGCCGTCTGCGCCAGCTTCCTCCCCCGCCCCATCGGCCGATCCGGCGCGGTCACCACCGTTGCCACGCTGTGTTTCGACGATAGGATTTTCCGGAGGCATTGCGATGCAAAATCAGGCGTCCCAAAAAATAAAAGCCTCATCCAACCTTTTCGCCGGCCTTGATTTTGTTCAGCTTTCCTTTTATGAGTCTTCTTTGTGCGGGGCTGAGTTTGTCTATGAATAAGGTGCCGTCGAGATGGTCTATCTCATGTAAGATTACTCTGGCCACCATCCCATCAGCCTCGAAAAAATATTCCTTGCCGTTGAAGTCGATGCTCCTGATGGTGACCTTATCCGGCCTTTCAATCATTTGAAAAAGACCGGGAAACGACAGGCAGCCTTCCTCGCCGGTAATTGCGTTACTCCCGATTTTCATGACTTCCGGGTTGACGAATATCTTAGGCTCGGCCAGAACATCAAAATGCGAAAGATCGATGGAGAAAGCCCTGATGGCGCGGCCCACCTGATTGCCCGCCAATCCCAGACCCTTAGCGTATAGCATGGTCCGGTTCATACCTTCCAAAAAATCCACCATCTGGCCATCGACATTCTCAATGACCCGGGATTTTTCCCTCAGGACCTCTTCACCGTAAACTTTAATGGGCAGAATAGACAAGCTCTTAAGCTCCCGCCATAAATTATTCGACCTTGGCCGAAATTGCGCTTTTTAAAAACTCCATTTTCACATCGTTATCGACTTTCAAAACGACAACGTTATCCTTTATGCCCCATACCGTTCCAAAAATCCCGGAGCTGGTGACGACCCGGTCGCCTTTCTTGAGTTCCGAGATTATCCTCTGGCGCTCTTTTTCCCTTCTCTGTTGCGGCCTGATCATGAAAAAATACATCACGGCGAAAATCAGACCGAACATCAAAAGCAGGGATAAACCGCCTCCGCCACCCCCGCCGCCGGAGGGCGCCCCCATTAATAGCACGCCGTTGAACAATTCCTGCCTCCTTAATTTTTCAGCAAAGCCCGTTTTGGGGCATAATATAGCCTAATCGATCATTAATGTAAACCCATTAAATAAGTGGGAGTTCCCGCCATTAATTACAGGGAATATAGGTATCAGGTATCTAATCGGCGGCGATTTCAGCCGGAAAAAACGTTGAATCAATTCCAAATGCAGATGGGCGGTTAAGGCCCGCAAAATCCGTCAACGTAGGATCAGCAGGTGTATTCCTATTCAACAAAGGGAAAGATGCTCGCTTATCATCTTCGGGCCATCATCGGTTTCGATAAAGACTCTCGAAAGCCACCCTTTGAAATCGTATCTCGAATAATATATAGACTGGTAGCCCTCGATCTTGCAGAAAACCAGGCAGACGTTGTCCCCGACAGGATAAGCCCTTATACCTTTTAAGGTTGTAGTCGTCCTCTGGGGATTCTTGAAATGATTAGCAGCCGCCTTTCTCAAATCTTCTATGCCGCAAACGGGTTCCGGAAACGACGGGCTTATGAGGACGATATCGTCATGGTAATGCTGTAGGATAGCGTCTATGTCTTTGGTGTCAAACGCCTTCTGGATCTGGCGGGAGAGAGATATGAGATCTTCGGGGTTCAAAAATATTGCCTCCAATCGCTGGAAGGATCTTAGAAGAAGAATGACCTATTTGGCAACAGGAAAAATATTGCCTGGCCGCTTCCCTGGACGTATTATAAATAGGGACACTTGAATTATTTCTCGGTTAGCCCCGTCCCGGCTCATAAGGAGGTGTATTATGAATTTGCTCGGATCAAAACTTTCGATGATTGTCATGATTCTAATTCTGTTGTTGGCTTGCTGGCAGGAGCCATTCGCAAACGACGCGCCAGTTAAATCTTATTTCGAAAACGGGATTACGATAGGATTCGTGGATAAAGATCTAATTCTTGCCGATCCGATATATCTCGGTACTGAAAGAATCAACGGTCGCGAGCTGCGTGACGATCCACGATTACATATTACCGGAAGAGAGCATTTTATTCCATTGCCGGATGATTATATCGCCCGATACGTGAAGGACAGAATCGGTGATACAGTGATGGTACTTAACTCAGCCGGAAGATATCTTGCTATAATCGATGAAGTGGGCTACTGGATAGGAGGTTGTAGTTCGGGCATGGAATGTTCCCTTCGGCCTATAGAACAGCACGTCCCTGTGCCATCCGGCCAGCGGAACTTGGTTGTTTTTCGAAAGGGCAGATTCTACAATGGTCCGATAATTCCCTTCCAGCGGTACCAAATCGACGATCCGTCATATTTATCCTGGGAAAATTCCGTAAAGGAAATATTAACTGCCACCTATAAAACCTACGACAAAGTCATAAGCGAAGAACAGCGAAGGGGGGCGCCTAAAAAAATATTGGCAAAAGACGGCACATATCATGAGGTGGGTCCGAGAGATGACAAGCCGCGCTCGTATGAACTTCACCCTTTCAATATCAGAGCGTTCGGTCCCCTATCCGAAAACAAACCTGATTCTCTTTACATAGCTGCAAGCGGGGCAACCGGTGGAGAGGCTTCCTGGTTTGCACTCTACAAAGCACATTTATCCGAAAAAGGCTGGGAATTTCGGACTGTTATGGAACCCTGGCGCGGTCCCTGGCGGTATGATATCTATTGTGCCTTTGACCTCAATGAAGACGGCAAGCTTGAATATCTGATACTCGACTGGGGCGCCGCGCTGGTTAACATTACTGACGAAGGATATGAACGGATCGTATCCAGCCAGCACAGTGGATGCTGAAATCCTGAAAGATTGAAGATCGGGCCACACACTAATCGCCGTCTGCGGTCAGGGCAAGCCTTGACTCGCGGGTAAGGTGCTCCTAACCGATAGCTTTTCATAGATAGAAATATCGTCAGGTCGGGAGACTCTACGAGCCATAGGCCTGACGACACACCAGATTCTAAAGCTGCTCCAGCCGCTCTCTGGGGTATATATCCAGCTCCAGCATCCACTCCTTGAGCTTGGCGACACGCGTTTTCGCGTCGTTAGGGAGAACGAAGGGCCGTCTGCGGCCATCGAGGATTATGCCGACCACACCGCCAGATAGCTCTGTAGTGACCGTATTGCCTTTACCCCTCCCGAGATCGAGGTTTCTGGCTGGTTTGAGAGTCCCCTTGGCCGCCAGCGGCTGGCCATCATCCCCCAGGCCCAGTTTTATGAGCTTCATCTGCCCGTCAACAATCTTACCTTCCTCAATATTGCCGTCTGGAAGCTCTATCTTATACTCCATCATCTCCTGGCCCTTTTTAAGGCCCTCGCCGGCTGGCGCCACACAGCAACCCAGATGAATCAGGCAGTCCTTGTTGAACACCTCCGTCGCCGCCTGAGGGTGAACTTCGGATAGCACTCCCAACTGAGGCATCATGAATATGGAATCCACTGCCAGCTCGGTAACACCCTCCGGCTGAAAAGCATCGATCATCATCATGGCCGCCTGCTGCCGGCGGGGTGCATGCGAAAGTATGCCTCCTGAACCGATCAGGATAGCAAGGCTCATCATATTCACAATGGTGGCTCCGGCAGTGCTCTGATCGAAAGCATCGGCGATGGTTCGCTGCTGCTGGATACCCTTCAATTCGGTAGCGAAATTCTTATGCTGGATGAAGGCCAGCCTTAATGCTTCCTTAGCGATGGCCTGCTCGAAAACCAGCTCCTGCATCGATTGGGGAATCGTCGTGGGACGGATCATCTTGTTCTTGACTCTATTTCTCAGGTCGCGCTCGTCCATATCGAACGGCACCCAGCGCATGACCTTCGGCATGGTGGCCTCGGCGAAGACGTTGGAAACCGAATAGCTCATCCCCAGGTTAGCCGACACCGTGCGGTTGAAAACCCCTTCAGGCTTGCCCTCGGGCCGGAATACGGAAAAAACGTCCGTGGTGGCTCCCCCGATATCGACCCCCACCGCTTCTATATTCATCTCATCGGCCACCCGCTTGATGATTATTCCGACCGCCCCCGGAGTCGGCATGATGGGAGCGTCGGTCCACTCCATCAGCTTACGATAGCCGGGAGCCTGTGCCATGACATGCTCCATGAACAGGTCGTGAACCTTCTCTCTGGCCGGAAGGAGATTCTCTCTCTCCAGCACGGGACGCAAATTATCCACTATATCCAGCGCCGTTTTATCACCGAGCGTATCTCTTACAAGTTCTCTGACATCTTTATTCCCGGCATAGATAACCGGAAGTTTATATCCCGTCCCGAGCCGCGGCTTGGGATCGGCCGCCGAGATAAGCTCGGCTAATTCCACCACATGGGTGGTAGTGCCGCCATCGATACCTCCCGAAAGCAGAATCATATCGGGACGGAGATGCCTGATCCTCTCGATCTGCTGGTGGGGAAGCCTCTTATCGTTGGAGGCGATAACATCCATGACAATGGCGCCGGCCCCCAACGCCGCCCTCTCCGCCGATTCGGCCGTCATCTTGCGCACCACGCCGGCCACCATCATCTGCAACCCCCCGCCCGCCGAGGAGGTGGATACATATATGTCAGTCCCGATCTTCTGCCCGTTTTTGTCTTCTCTCGGGTTGATAATCTTATCGTTCTCATCCAATATCTTGCGCCCGGAAAGCTCCTCGACCTCGCCGATAGCATTCAGGGCTCCCATTGTGACGTCCTCGAATGGCGCCTCCACGGTGGTGGGCGCCTCACCGCGAACTATCAGCCGGTATTCGCCGTCGTGGTATTCTATGAGAATAGCCTTGGTCGTAGTGGAACCGCAATCCGTGGCCAGGATTACTTTTATTTCGTCGGGATTCAAACCTTTCATCATCAGTCCTCTTTATCCGCGGTATTCGCCCTCGTGCAAATTTCTCAATTTATTCATTTCGTCACGAAAGTCAACCAATTTTGCGGGCTGCGGCTATTGTAGTACCAGTAGATCGGGGGTTTATCCCCCGACAACCAGCCCGCAGGTCAGAGCCCCGTGCTCCTGACGATTCCCGTAGGGGCGTATTGAAATACGCCCTTTAGAGGTGACATGCTTTCCGTGCTGTCGGAAGTTACTTCCGACACAAAAAGGTGAATGCATCAAAAGTAACTTATGACGCCACCTAAAGGTCTGTCCCTACAATTAAAAAAATCAAGCCAAGTCATAGTCTGCAGGCCGTGACCCGCCTTTTCGCATACGCGAGTCATGGCTTGCCATGACCGCTAAAAAACCATCAGCTCACACGATGCTACGACCTGACGGAGCAATATAATATGCCAGGCTATCAATCTGGTATCGAGCAATGACGATATTATTCATCCATAAGAGATTTCTGGTAATGTGCATATTCTCTTTTAAAAAACAGTATACAGAACACAAAGACAATCGCAATCAAAACTATATAATAATACGGTTTTACCACAGCGTAGAATTCACGGTAATCATCATTCACAATTAAGAGAGTCGAAGACATGGATATGAAAATACTGATCACGATCAGGGCCCTTGGCAAAATATAGCCCAGCGCTCTTATTAAAACATTTCTATTCTTAGGAAATCTATATAGCATTTTGATCAAGTTCTGCTTTTCACCAAAATAATAACAGGCTATAAATTCCTTAAATGAACAGCCCCTCTGTGAGGGATAGCTGGCTGCTATCTTAAACAGGCTATAGTAGTTAAGAGTGATTATCACAGACATCAGTAGCGCCTGAATGATTATAACCGCAATCCATCCCTGCCCGAATATCGAGACTATAGGATTGGTTTCCCTTTCCAGGTTTGGTGTTACGAAATAGGTTGCCGCTATGTCCCAGAAACGCGTTATGATAAAAAACGAAGTCAGAAGGAAAAATTCTAATCTTATCCTGCTCATTTTTTAACGGCACCGTCGGGAATCTCGTAGGAGTCGTAGACCCTTCCCGACGCTTTATGCTGGCAGGAAAGGGTTCCTGCCAGCGCGAAATTAAACATGCTTATTCTGCGGAAAAGCATGCCACATTCGATGCTACTCTCCCTTTAATTCCACCACCACCATATCGCCCATCTCTGATGTCGATATCCCGGATCTGGCGTCGAGGGATTTGATGCGGCCAGATTGCAGGAGCGATGTAACCGCATCCTCGATAGCCGCAGCCGCCTTTTTCTCACCGAGGAAGTCGAGCATCATCTGAGCGGCCATGATAGCCGCTATGGGGCAGGCGACGTTTTTGTCTTTGTATTTCGGAGCCGATCCATGGATCGGTTCGAACATGGAGACCTGCCCGGGATGGATATTCCCGGAGGCGGCGATCCCCATGCCGCCCTGAACCATGGCGCCCAGATCAGTAAAGATATCGCCGAATATATTGGTGGTCACGACCACGTCGAACCATTCCGGGTTTTTCACCATCCACATGCAGGCGGCATCGATATAGGCATGATCGTGAGTTATATCGGGATATTCTCTGCCGACCTCCTCCACGGTGCGGGTCCATATATCCTGGGCGCGGATGGCGTTGGCCTTATCGACAAGAGTTACCTTATTATCCTTATTACGGGCTTTCGCAATCTCGAAGGCGTAACGCACTGCACGCTCGCATCCTTTACGCGTGAAGACCATATTTGCTATGGCAACCTCATCCGGAGTCCCCTTCTTCATTATGCCGCCTATGCCGGTATAGACATCCTCGGTATTCTCGCGCACCACCACCAGATCGACATCCTCGCATCTCTTATCTTTTATGGGACATAAAGATTCCGCATACAGCCTGATGGGCCGCAGGTTTACATATAGATCGAGATTGAACCTGATGCCGGCGATAACGGCCCGCTCCACCAGGCCGACCTCCACACGCGGATCGCCGATGGCGCCTAATAGTATTGCATCGTGATCTCTGTACTCCGAATAAACCGAATCGGGCATCAACTCGCCCGTCTTTAGATAATGCTCCGAGCCGAAGGGAAATTCCTTTGTCTCATAGCTGAATCCGTAAAGCTCCGAGGCCTTTTTCAGCACCTTCAACGCTTCTTTAGTTACCTCGGGGCCGATACCGTCGCCCCCTATCACCGCGATTTTATACATGAGTCTCCCATTCTATAAGCAATAATCTACTAACCATTCTTCTTATACTCATTATACCTATTTAACAATAGCAAACCTAATTCAATAGCCATATTGCGACTAATTCTAACATATTCACGTTTAGACGTCAAACTGTGAATTCCCTCGTTAGATACGAGATTGTAATATCGTTGATAAAATTCTGCCTCGTCATTATTTATAAAATCGATTCCCAGCAAATATTTTCTTCTATTGCTGAATCTATCACTTTCAGATTCATATGGTTTGCCCGTGATCTTACTCAAACCTTGTACCAATTCTCTGAATATTTCCTCAAAAAAGGTCCGTATAAGACCCATACAACTCTTACATTCAAATTTATCTGGAGAGCCGAAATATATTTTATCAATTTCATCTAGGGATTTTTTAGCATCCTCAGGAAATTCAAGTTCGTCCATTCTGCTGATAAGGGCAATTCTGTCAGAATTAATCTCATAATTTATCCCTTCAAGAAATTTCCCTAGTTGACCATATTCAATCTCATGTATCGTTCTAATGATATTTGGAATTATAGAATACTTGAATGATCTTATATGAATATTGGAACCTGTTACGAATATTCGCGATCTATCCTCTCCTTCCAGACGGCGCCCATGTGGAATTGGTAGTGTTGGATCCCCATGAGGCTCTATTTGCTTCTGTATTCTTGTTAGAAAAGCTTTTAATCTGCTAATGTCCTTTGCTTCAAAATGATCATGCTTAAAAATCAATATTAATCCCAAAACATGAAGCGTATCCGCATACGCTGAATCCAAGACAAATTCAGCTTCTAATTTATCTAATGCTGTATTCTTATCTATGACAAGCAATACTGCAAATGCAAAATAGTTGATTTCATGATAAAAACCTTTCTGATAGGAAAAGGTCTTCGACAACGCAGTTTTGATTTCATTCTTTCCTTCAATATCATGATGCAAATATAGCTTTTTCATCATATCTATATTTCTTGTCGTAATATTATAATCGGCGGTTTCTTCCACATAAAGAACTCCCGGAAAGTGTTTATGTAAGGTCTCTTGCGGTTCGCCATTCTTGAAGTATTTAACTACAGCTTTGTCACCTACTATGGTTTCGTCATCCAAGATAAGTTTAATGTCAATAATCAGCATAGGATCACCGAATATTTTAGTTACACTCTATTCCTTGCAGGGTAGGATCCGCCGCTCCTGCCAAAATCCCGGGTGGCAGCACAAAGAGAGCCCTGCCCTACTTCTCCTAAACTTTCCCCACCTTCTCCAGCACCCAACCTTTGAGACCGCCTTTCTCGATGATGGTCTTCATAAAAGGCGGAAACGGCGCGAATGTGAATTCCTTGCCCTTAGTTATATTGACAATCTTTCCGCCGAAAATGTCTATCTGAAGCTCGTCACCCGCCTCGGTGGCGTCGACACACTCCGGCGATTCGAATATCGGCAATCCGATATTTATGCTGTTTCTGTAGAATATCCGGGCGAAGGATCTGGCCACCACCGCTGAAATTCCGACCGCCTTGATCGAAAGCGGGGCCACCTCCCGCGATGACCCGCAGCCAAAATTCTCATCGGCCACTATGATATCACCAGGCTTAACCTTCTTGGGGAAATCGCCGTCATAATCCTCCATACAGTGTTTGGCCAGCTCGGCTTCATCGGTCAAATGGCACCATCGACCCGGCAGAATAACATCGGTATTAATGTTATCCTCCATCCTGTAAACCTTCCCCGAAAGCTTCATCTATCCTCCCCAACCTGTTATTTACTGCCGTAATAAAGCGACCGCAAATATGGAGTCAATAATGTCATTCCGGCCTTATATGAGATCTTTGGCTGGTAACCGAGATCGTATATGGCCCGGGAGATATCAAAGATCGCGCTATACTTTAGAAATCTCGCCGCAAACCGTGTATAAGGCGGCGGAGTCGATCTCCGCATAGCTCCATAATAACGCTCCAGCAAATATGCCATCGAATATATCAACGGATACGGTATAGCCTTAAGGTTCAGCTCTATTCCCAGCACGGACATTATATCGTTAACAAACCGTCTCAATGTCACCTTGGAACCATCGGTAATGTTGAAAATCCGCCCGGTTGCTTCTTTCTTCTTCAGCGCCAGCATGATCGCTTCCACCACGTTGTCTATGAAAGTCAGGGAAAGCAGATTCTCACCGTCTTCCACCAGCATCAGCCTTCTCGATTTTAATCTCTTCACAATGAAAGGGATTATGGTTTGGTCGCCGGGGCCCCAGATATATCCGGGACGAAGAATCACACCGGGGAAATTCTTGTTTTCCATGAAGCTGGAAACGATCTTGTCGGCCTCGATTTTGGAGCGCGTGTAATGGTCCACCACTCTTTCGCCATAATCGGCTTCTTCGTCTGTCCCGTAATGGCTTCGGTCGTTGCCATACACCGATGTCGTGGAGATATGAATGACCTTTTCGAGCTTCTCATCTAATGCGCATTCCATTACCAGACGTGTAATATCGATATTCGTTCTTTTGAAATCCTCCCACCGTCCGTAATCCCGCCTCAATGCCGCGCAATGCACCAGGGCCTTGCAGCCATCGAATAGGCCGGCGTAGTCGTTCTCATTCGAAAGGTCGCAGCATATCGAATTAACTCCTTTTTCCTCATACTCCCGGGCATCGGATTCTTTCTTGACTATAGCGAACGGTTCAAATCCTGAAGCGAGCAGTCGATAAACGAGCGCTCTTCCCAGGTATCCCCCGGCTCCTGTTACAGCCACTTTCATCCGGATAAAGCCTGATATCTATAATTCATCAGGTGAACCTACTCGCCCCATTATGGCGGAAGCCGCCGCCACTGCCGGGTTGGTCAGGTATACTTTCGATGTTATATGTCCCATTCTACCGGTGAAATTCCGGTTGGTCGTGGAGACGCAGACCTCGTTGTCGCCCAGAACGCCCATATGCCCCCCTATACAGGGCCCGCAGGTCGATGTCGAAAAAACGCAGCCGGCATCGATAAAAATCTGCGGAATGCCTGATTCAAACGCTTTCCTGGCGATTGCCTGAGAACCCGGTATCACGATAACGCGAACATCACGGTGAACCTTTTTCCCCTTGAATACCTCCGCCGCCCGGATCATATCTTCCAGCCATCCATTTGTGCAGGTTCCGATTACGACCTGATCGATCTTCACGTCGCCAACCTCCGATACCGGCCTGACGTTATCAGGAGAATACGGACAGGCTACCTGCGGTTCGATATCTGATACATCATAATTTCTCTCAAGCATATATTCAGCGTCATCGTCTGCAGTATAAGTCTTGTATGCCGGCTTTTCGGATTTGAATCTGGGCGTCGATTCCACCAGCTCCCTGGTTTTCTTATCGAAATTGAAAATGCCTGTTTTGGCTCCAGCTTCGATAGCCATGTTGGCCATGGCGAATCTATCGGCCATGGGCAAATGATCGAAGACATCTCCGTGATATTCAATGGACATATATGTCGCTCCGGAGGTGGTCAGATCCTTCAAAGTATAAAGAATCAGATCCTTACCATAGACATGGGGCTTGAGCTTGCCTGAATATGTAAGCCTGGCCGATTGCGGCACCTTCAGCCAGACCTCGCCAGTGGCCCAGGCGCAGGCGATATCGGTTGATCCCATGCCGGTGGCAAAACAGTTGATGGCCCCGGCAGTACAGGTATGCGAATCGCCCCCGATCATAATCTGACCGGGAAGAATTACGCCTTCTAATGGCAGCACTGCATGCTCAATTCCGGCCCGGCCGACCTCGAAATACCATTTAACATTATGCTTTTTCGCAAAATCTCTGACTAATTTTGTGATGCCCGCTGCATTTATATCTTTTGCGGGTGTGAAATGATCTGGTATCAGGCTGACCTTACCTGGATCGAACAGGCGATCCACTCCCCACTTGCCCAATTCCTTTATGGAAAGCGCCGCCGAAAGCTCATTGGCCATGGCGATATCAACCGGAACAGTGACTATCTCCCCGGGCTCTACCCTGTCAAGCCCGGCATGGTCAGCTATAATTTTCTGCGCTATTGTCAGACCCATTTTCTCCTCGGTCGCTATCTCAGATTTGTCAGTGAATCAAATCTACCCGAACATTGGAAAAATCTTTGTCCTTAATATTCGCCGCTATTATCGACAGGACCAGATTCTCTGGAAAAACCGCGGGGATGCCAATCATCGGACAAATCTATTCCCGGTTTTTATTTCAGGACTCAAATCTTCCGGCTTTATCCTGACCAGCAGCGCTATTACGAGAATATATAAAGGAAAATTATATACCCAGAGATAGGGAATCTTAACGTTATACAGCGTGATTATAGTAAGAAGAATCAAATGATAACTCACCAGAAACATTCCCAGCTTCCAGATGCCGCTGAATTTGAGACCGATCCTGGAGAATTTTATCGCCATCACCGGCGCAATAAAAATCAAAATTACGATCGCAGACCAGAAAATCGAGACAATAAACAATATAAGAGACAAAAACAGAAAGACGACCCAGCCGTAAGATTTCTTCAGTCCCATCAGATAATCGGAATCAATGGTCAACGTCAAATCCTGAGGATATTCTCTATAGTATGGAGAATAGCCTCCATGCCTGAAAACGCCTCTTGGCCCGATATATACATTTATATCGGGATGCAATTCCTTGAGGCTGTCAGCATCCGACCATCCTCGTATCCACTCCCAGACGACCATGGTGTCACCTTCGAATGGTATGAATCTGGGATTTGCGGGTGTATTCGTTATAACACCTTCCTCGAATACGACTCTATAATTGTTATCTTCAAAAAGATCGACAACCTTTTGATGGTATCCGGATATGAACCCCGCATAGTGAATGGCGTGAATTAAAGATATTATGAAAAGAAACGTCAGCAGAAATCTCCAGCATCGGGAAGCGGAATAGGAAATCGCCTTCCCGTAGAAATCCCCGCCCACCAGGCTTCCGCCGAGGTCACTGAAGAAATTGGCGATCCATTTCATAATATCCCTCGATCGACACTATTCCGCTCTAAAAAACGCTGACAAAATAACAGCGACGCCTGATATGCCGAAAACATACCCTCCCCGTCGGAGGTCTGGTCCTCGACCGGTCGCGCTTACGATCTCCGACGTCTTCTCCGCCGTATCGGTTCCTCTCCCTTTTTGGCCAGCTTTGAAAGATCGAAATTGAAAGGAACATCGGCCAGCTTCTTCTCACCGTCGGGAGTCAAGTTGTACTGAGCCTTTTCACCCTCGCCTGTCTTGGTCAGCCATCCCTGTCTGACACAATAATCGAGGTATGCCGCCCCCAGGGCCAGCGGGTTGACCTCCTGTCTCTCGTCTGAATACTCCTCCATTAACTCCCCCTCTGTTATTATTTTGTATCTCAGGCGCTCCTTAGAGAAGCAGCAAAAGGCTCACTACCTCCCCTTAAACTCCGCCTTTCTTTTTTCCAGAAATGCTTTCATCCCCTCGGTTTTATCCTCGGAGGCGCAAACCCCCGCGAACAGCGCCGCCTCATGCTCGCAGCCGGATTTCAGATCGACATCGAGGCCGAGATTGATCGCCTCCTTGGCGGCCTTGATTGCCAGGGGGCCTTTGGATGCTATCTTCCGGGCCATCTCTCTGGCTTTGGCCATCAGTTCTTCAGGAGGGTAAACCTCATCCACCAGACCGATCCGGAGCGCCTCACCGGCGTTGATATGGTCGCCGGTGAGTATCATTTGCTTGGCCTTGCCGCGGCCCACCAGCCGGGACAGCCGCTGCGTGCCGCCGTAGCCCGGTATGACGCCGAGGCTCACCTCCGGCTGCCCGATCTTGGCCTTTTCCGATGCCAGCCTGATATCGCATGCCAGAGCAATTTCGCATCCACCTCCAAGAGCGAAACCATTGACCGCCGCTATAACCGGCTGCGGCAGATTTTCTATTTTGAATAGCAACGCCTGTCCCCGATCGCTATTGGCCCGGCCGGAGACGAGATCGGCAACGACCAGTTCATTTATATCGGCGCCAGCCACGAACGATTTTTCGCCGCCACCGGTCAGGATAAGGCATAGAACGCTATCATCATCGGCAATAGCGGTGAAGCAATGATCGAGTTCGGCGATGGTCTCATGGTTTAATGCATTCAGCACCTTGGGGCGGTCGATTGTGACAATGGCGACCGGCCCATCTTTCTCAAACTTAATATTCTTGTATTCCATTAGCCTCTCCTACCTCTTCGTATAATCGTAAAATCCGCGTCCCGTTTTCCGCCCGCAATATCCAGCCTTGACCATCGTTTTCAGGAGCGGCGGGGCGGCATAATGGTGATCTTTGAACTCCTCGAAGAGAATCTCGGCGATATAGTAAGTCGTATCCAGCCCGACGAAATCGGTCAGCTCCAGCGGGCCCATGGGGTGACCACAGCCGAGCTTCATACCGGTGTCGATATCCTCTTTGGTGGCGACCCCGGATTCCAGCGCCCGGATAGCATCGAGCAGATACGGCACCAGAAGACGATTGACGACAAATCCCGGCGTGTCCTTGCAGGATACCACCACCTTGCCCAGCTTTTCTCCGAACGCCTTCGCTTTTTCGAATGTCCCCTCCGATGTGGCTACCGTCCTGATAACCTCCACCAGCTTCATGACCGGTACCGGATTGAAGAAATGCAGTCCGCAGAACCTATCCGGGCGGCCCGTTGCTGCGCCCATCTCCGTTATGGAGAGCGACGAGGTATTCGAGGCGAAAACTGCATCCGTCTTCACTATGGCATCGAGATCCTTATAGAGCCTAATTTTCTCATCGATATTTTCTATGATCGCCTCGCATACGAGATCGCAATCTTTGAAATCTTCGAGTTTGACGGTGCCGGTGATCTTATCGAGCACGGCCTTTTTCCCGGCCTCGTCGAGCTTTCCCTTTTCCACTGCCCGGGAGAGAGATTTATCGATTCGTCCCAGACCCTTCTTCAATAAATCATCATTGATCTCGCGAACCACGACCGTCATGCCGGCTTTCGATGCCACCTCGGCGATGCCCGAACCCATCAGTCCGCATCCGCATACACCAACTTCCCTAATCTCCATCAAAACTCCTCACCAAAGAAATCATCCAACATTTAATAACTCAAAAGACAATTAAGCTATCTCGTTATTATTGCAACGCCATGCTCAACATTATTCCCATAATTTCAACGCACTCTTGGCCCTGACCCGAGTCATCCGAAATGTATTGCCGCTTATCGAGTAATAAACGATCAGGATTTCAGTCATTTATTCCTTTCTGTGATCGCGACATCATGGCCGATATCCAGGCATCGGGGCCGACTTTGGATATCATTCTTAAGTTTTCACGAGCCGCAGGCCTTTTCTCGAAAAATGTGCTAATTTCATCGCAGGGATAATCGCGGCACTGGTAGCAGAATTCATTTCCCTTCTCCTCGGCACAGATCCTTATCTTGCAGATCGATCCCCAGCATGATGAAACCGGGCCTTTGCAGCCGAGGCATTTGATCTTATCCGGCGATATGGTTTCTCCGCAAGCCTTGCTCAATTTTCGGGCTATTTTTTGTTGAGCGTTCATATTGTTAGTAGAATACGCAATATAAATCTCGCATTCGCCGCAATAAAGCCCGCACCTGCCTTGTAGCGATCTATACATTTCAGCCCTCCCGTAAAGCCATCCGACGATCAGTCCAAAGGATCCTGACGACCAAATGTCCACCACCAGCCGGATATCATAATACAATAATCAAGAATGGATCTCAAGGCGCTTTCGAAAAATCATCAGGCTACCGGATCTTTACTTTCTTTCCAACATAAGACTCTCGGTGGAGAATCCATGCCGTTTCAAGAGGGTAATCGCGGTTTTGTTGCCGGGGTCCGTCCAGCCGAAGATTTTATTAACATTCTGTTTTTTACCTATCTCCATGGCCGCTTCCATCAGCATTTTACCCACGCCTCTTCGACGGAACTCGCCCAGTACATAGCAGTCCAGCAAAATACCCAACTTTCCACCATCCACCAGATCGGGCAGATGCCACATATTGAGATAACCTATAACTCTGTCTCCGGTCACAGCCACCAGGTAGGTCGAAAAATTGGAATCTAACGCCTCTTTCAGCCTTCTGGCTCTATGTTTCTTTTCGCATTTTTGTATCTCGTTTAAGATCTCGTGGATGATCCCGAGATCATTCTCTCCTGCCAGTCGAACTTCGATATCCATAGGCTTCCTCTATTTATGTTAAGCCAGCGCTCTGTTGTCGCCATCTCGGGATTTTGTCTTATATCCGAACAACCGGATACAAAGGAAAGATAACAGCAGGAGACTGTCAAGGGAATAATGGGCTATAACGGGAGATCATGCTCAATCCCAAACGAGTTTGGGGTTGCCACCCACCCATGTATCATAAGGAGTAGCGTCGAAAACGGGGCGATGAAGCAACGTCGCAGACATTGTTATCGTAAGGACAGAGCAGTGTCCCTACAAATATTCTCCCAGAGGCGGCGGGCAACAATATGTGGAGGCTGTAAACAATACCGCCGCTACTTTAGAAGCGTCATCCGCCCCCGGTCGGTCTTTTCGGCGGAGCGGAGAACGTAGAAATAGATCCCTGTTGATGCTCCCGCGGCATCCCAGATAAAATCATAGAGTCCGGGCTGAAGCTCCCCATCGACCGGGACGGCCACTCTCTGCCCCAATACGTTATAGATCTCGAAAACCGTTCTGCCAGCCTCGGTTATGCCATATTCTACCCTGATCCGGCTGTTGAACGGATTCGGGTAGGTTGAAATCACCCCGAATTCCAGAGGGCGTTCCGGCTCATCATCGACATCCGTCAACGGCTCGCCGTAGATCTCTATGGCCCAGGAGGCGAAAATAAACGGAAAATGACTATACGGCTGGATGGGGTGAATAATCCATAACCCTCTGGCGTTCATCCCGGCGTAATCCTCGAGCTCCCCCGGACCGTCTTCCGTATCCTCCGTATCGAACCAGACGTTCAAGTAACTCCTATCGACGTTCAGATTTACCAGATATACGGTATGCCCCCAGGGCGAAGTAATCGGTATCCTCAATCCCCTTGCTCCGGCGTGCGTGTCTATGCCGATATAGATATTAATGTCCTCGATGCCTATGTCGGCGTCAATATACAGCGAATCGTACACACCGAGCGAATCCTCTTCCGGTATAGGAATATTCGGGTACTCCCAAAAAACGTAGTATTCAGCCAGAGCCGGGCCGGCCACGAAAATTACGGCCGCTATGGTGATCAAGATTTTTCTCATGGTACAAACTCCTCGTCATAGAATCTTAATAGCTCTATCACGTCCCACGGATGACGTTCATTAGTCTTGATGTCGGACAGCACGATCCTGTAGCCGCGCAGCCAGTAACGAGCGTCCCTATCGAGAACGGAATAGAAGTATTTATCGTCCTTGCGCTCTATTCTTACTGCATCCCCGGTAATATCGGGCAGATTGAAATATTCCTTTGCCTTTTTCAGAAATTCATCGACACCCTCGTAATGATCGTAGAAACCGAATACCGCCAGTTTTTCGAACCACCCCCCGAAGGCCAACTTCCGATGGTTGATCTCCAACGTCCCGTAATACTCCGTCCTCGACGAATCCCTGAGCACTCGATGGTAAGGCCGGCAAAAGGATACCATTTGCGGGCAGTAATACTCATCCCCCATATTTTCTTTCAACACCGTCTTAAGCCAGGCTGATTCCTTATCAGTAAATTGCCATGGGCCTGAACTATAATTACCAGGAGGTTTCAGGTAATCGCCGGGTTTTTTCTTATTTCGCGTCCTGCCGAATGTTTCGTCGCCATATCCCCAGAGATCATAATACGGCCCCCGCAAATTTTCCACAAATTCGTCAAAGAGCCAGCCAGCATCCTTATCCCAATCACCCAATGGTGCATCACACTTTTGCTCTTCGACAACAACCCCGTCTTCCTCTCTTTGCGACAGGTCAACTGGAGGTCCAGGGGGAAATCCTGTCGGGCAATAGAAATACGGATCCTCGCAATCTTCGTCCGCGTACCATTGGCCGTCTAAATCTAAACAATCCTGTTCATGCATTGTGTGGACACATACGGAATTCACGCAGCAGGCGCCGAGCTGAGGATGATAGAAATCATCATGAGGCCTTGGAACCACAACTAATGTACCGAGTAAATCGTAAGGATTTTCGCCGGGCGTGCGCCTGAATATTCCGGGCGGATCGGTAGGAGGTTCCAAACGCTCCTCCGCCGCAGTATAATAATATCTTAACCATGAAGCCTTCTCGTCTTCTAAATTCCCGATTACATTGAATACTGCATCATATGCCTTTTGGCCATATTCGGCTACGACATGGTTTGAAAAACTCCAATGATCTCCATAGAAACCATGATCGATGCCCGTGTGGCCCTGCGGATCCTCCAGTGGTAACACATATAAATCATCACGGTAATAAATCCACCCAGGGGATTCGTAGTAATACGTGTTCTGCCAGCGGTCTCTATACAGAGTGTTGGAAATGATCTGTCCAGAAAAAACAAACGTCTTCCAGGCTTCTATTCCCAGAGAATGAGCCAGTACTAGCGCAAAACGCGCGAAATGATTGCACTGGCCCGACTGGCCCGGATGTTGTCTATAGAGTTCATATGGATCAGCTAGACGCGGAAGATCCGCTGGCACGCCCGGGTCATAATTAGGAGCGGTTTCCGTATAAATGCCATCGGTGATATGCTTCAAAATATCGTACGGATTAATTTCGCCGCCTGCCTTATAGGTCTTAAGCGCAAGCTCCAGCCCTAACGTATTTGTCGGTGTCGCCCATTGGTTTGCCATCGGCGTGTCGTAGGTAATATAAATTTTATGCTCTCCTGTCTGGTTCATTTGCTCAGGCGGCCTGGTGGGTGATTTATTGACCGTCCACGAGTATGTAATAGGCGCGATGCCGACAGTATCGCTACAGGCTTGAGAAGACATTATGTTTGTGACTCGCGTTGTCTGCTCGAACATGTTGAAAACTCTCGGGACGGTCCCAAATTCAAAATGATCAGCGTCTGCCCACCCCCTTATTCGAACCGGGAAATTATGCAGAAGGGGCCAATTCGCGGAAACATCGACGGTCATGTTGATATTGGACAAGCGGTTATAGCATGCAGGAAAATTATGCCCCTTATACACCCATTGAGGCTCCGGAATATCAGTTGTCGGAGGATCACCGCCCGTTTCTCTACACAAAGGATTATTCCCTTCGAAATTAACCTCGCTAATTATCAAATAAATATTCGCGATATTTACCCGGGCTTCGGGTATTATAGTTGGGCCTGGCAATTCATCACACCCATTCATCTGCGGATATACCGTCAGGACATCTCGTATAAAATAGCCAAACCGCGAATCAGGATCGGGATACATTTGCCTGATTACTCCTGGGCCAAGCATAGCTTGGTATACGGCATCCTCCGGTCCTCCCTGGACATAGTAAAGTGGAACAATTAAAGAATCGTCCGTGCCATTAGTTTTAACTATGGCCCATATAAAGTTATGAAACGGCTCGTCATCCCAGGTCGCCGTGACCCAAATCCCAAAGGGCTCGATAATATCCAGCGTAGCGGCTTCCGGTAAGAACATGCCTGTATGATCCATCAGCTCAATGTTGGAAAATTCAATTATCTTCGCCGTATAGTGCGGGTCGGGGAAATTGAATTCGTGGTCAAAAACTACTGATCCTTTAAAGTAACCGATTATCTTAAAGGTCCCCCACATCCAGCGTTGATCAATAATGTAATCATGATAAGATTGATTTGATACACCACAACAGGGAGGACACCCGCAACCACAACTCCCCCAACAGAAAACCGCGCAATATGATTTATAATCAGTAGCACCCGATATAGTCCAATTCAATAAGGTTGGTTCCTCTGTGCATTCGTCCGGAGCTATAATGTAAAATATCGGCGGGATATCTCGTACATTATAATCCCAGCCATCCGTACACGTCCAGTAACACTTCACTCTTAGAACGAAGCGTCCTTCATTTGGATCTTCTTCAATCAAATCAACGGTACACCAGTCCCAGAGGCTGTATCCCGGGCGGCAATTCTCACAGCTTCTGGCTTGATAGAACGCAAATACGATAGAAAATGCCATTACCGCAAATACAAACCTGGCGCGCATAAAAAATCCTCCCGTCGAAGATTAGCTAATATTGTTTTTACAGATCCCGCTTCGCCGTATTCTATATTTAATGTTAAGTATGCTGGATAACATTGTCAAGATATTTTTTATGGCATCGTAATTACTTTAGTAAGTGATAC